>JAJKIV010000461.1 GCA_021154285.1 Gemmatimonas sp.
ACCCACAGCCCATTGTTGAAGTCGTTCACGTACGCGAGCCCGTCCTTCGGATTCACCACCACGCCCCACGTGAACGCCGCGTTCTTCGTGTTCCCGTTCATGTCTGCCGTATTGAGCGACGCCATTTCCCGACCCTGCTCTCGCAGATCGCCCCTCAGCTCGCCCGAAATGTCGAACACGTGGAATCCCGCGTCGTACGCGCCCATGTACAGCGTGTCGCCGACCGCCCAGTAGTTGTGCACCCCGCCGTTCTCCGGCACGTACCACGCGACTGACTTCGGATGCTCGATGTCGCTGACGTCGATCACCTGCAGCGTGCCGTACATGCGGCTCGACGACGCGTCCTTCGCGCCCTCGACGGGACCGTTGCGATAGACCTCGTCGCCGATGAACACGTAGTGGCCGTCGCGCTGCCGCCACGCCGTGTGCGTCCCGCGCGTGAAACCCGCACCGGACACCGCCTCCACCTCGGCGTACAGCGAGTCGAGGTTGTACTTCATCTGCGAGACCATCACGGGCTTGTCGGGCCGGCCGCCCCATTTGCCGTTGCCGATGTCCAGGATCACGAGGCCGTCGTTCCAGTAGCTCGCGTACATCAGGCCATCGTAGATGTCGAGGTCGTGGACGTACCGCGCGGGATCCGGACGGTTGGTCTTGAACTGTGTCACACGTTTCGGCTTGGCCGGGTCAGTGATGTCGACGACATCGATCGCGCCGGTCCCATCGTTCGTCAGGAACACGTACTTGCCGTACTTGGGATTCTCGTAGAGATAGACGGAGTGCACGCCCCCGGTGACACCGTCGGTGAAGTCCGCGACCTGCTTGGGGTGAAGCGGGTCGTGCGTGTCGGCGATGACGATCCCGTTCTTGCGGTCCGCGGCGCCTTCGCGCGTCAGCACCATGTAGTTCCCGTCGGCCGTCGTCTGCATGTCGTTCACGAGGCGCGTGTTGACGACGATCGAGTCGACGATCTTCGGGTCCGACGGGTTGGTGATGTCGATGGCGTACACGCGATCACCGCCGCCGTGCGTCCCGAGGTAGGCGACCTTCCCGTTCGGGTGGATCCATACCTCCGACGTCGGGAACTCGCTCCGCGGCAACCTGCCGACGACGGTCACCGACCGCCTAACGTCGCGCGCCTCGAGGTGGACCACCGTGCTCGCCTGTTTGCTGCCAAGGCTGGCGGTAACGAGGTAGTCGCCCGGCTCGTAGCCGACGAAGGCGCCGTCCTCGTCCAGCTGGCCATTGCCAGGAGAAACGAACCAGGTCGGCGTGAGACCCGTGATGGCTTGTCCCGCCGCGTCCTTCGCCGAAACCTTGAACCGAATGACGTCGCCCTGACGCGCCTTGGGCTTGGCCGGCGTGATTGCCAGTCCAGTGACTGTACCGGGCAGCACCTCGACCGCCTTGGTGCCACGCGCGGATCCGGCCTGGGCCGTGAGCGTGGCCTTGCCTGGCGAGACCGCGGTCAGGATCCCATCGCCGTCCACCCGTGCCACGTTAGGCGCGCTGCTCGACCATCGGACGGCATCGCGTGATCGGTCATTGACCTTCGTGAACGCCAGTGCCGACATCCGGACCTGCTGGCCGACGACGATCTTCCCCACTGGCGTCCGAACCTCCACGCGGCTCGCCGGTCCGGGCACCATGCGGATGTCGAGCGGCTGCACCTTGGGCCGCGTTCCGGGCACGAGCGCGACCACGTTGATCGGCATCTTCCCCACGGAGCTGGCGATCAGCGTCCCCACGGAATCGACTTCGCCTTCCCCCTGCCCGCCACGCGCGACGAAGCGGATGATGGCGTTGTCGATCTTCCGGCCACTGGCGTCGCGCGCTTCGGCGGTGAACCGCACGGTGTCGCCCGCGGTGACCTCGCGTGTTGCCGGCGTGATGATGACGCGCGCGATCGGCGACTCGGGAATGGTCGGCCCGGGTTGCTGCGCCTGCAGGGCCGCAAGCAGCACGAATCGGGCGGAGAGAAATAGCGCCATGGGGTTATCGATTGGGAGCGAGAGCAAAGAGGATGGGCACTTCGGCCCGTCCAACGTCGGGGGGTAGGCGAGCCCTGTCAATGCGGGTCGAACCAATCCAGGAGGCCTCGAGGCGCGCGGTGACGCAGCGCGGGAAGTTGACGACGCGCCCGCCCGCCGATACCTCTACGCAGGCCACTATCCTTGGAGCGGACAATGGGACGAAACAACCGGGACTGGGAACTCGGGACTGCGGACTCGGCGACGAGCGATACGTTAGGTGTGGCTCACGTGAGTCGGCGTGGATTTCTGGGCGTCGCGGCGGCCGGTATCGCCGCGGCGATGATGCCACGGTCCGCCGAGTCCCTTGTCCCCAGTCCAACGTCCCGGTTGTCGCCGCAAGCCATCGGGCTCCAACTGTACACGGTGCGCGACCTGATGCAGAAGGATGTGAAGTACACGCTGCAGCAGGTTGCCGGCGTCGGGTATGGCGAAGTGGAGTTCGCCGGTCTGTTCGACAAGAGTCCGAAGACCGTCGCGAAGTGGCTTGGCGAGAACAAGCTGACCTCCCCGTCGAGCCACATCCCGCTGGACCGGCTCAAGAACAGCCTCCAGGGCGTCGTCGATGAGTGTCAGACGTTAGGCAACGGGATCATCGTCTGTCCGTGGATCGAAGAGTCCATTCGCAAGAGCGCCGATGACTGGCACAAGATCGCGGCGGACTTGAACAAGGTCGGCGAGCAGCTGTCGCGGATGGGCCTCCGCTTCGCCTACCACAATCACGACTTCGAGTTCAAGAAGTTCCCGAACGGCGAGATGGGCTACGATATCCTGCTCAAGGAGTGCGATTCGAAGTTCGTGAAGATGGAGATGGACTTGTACTGGATCACGAAGGGTGGCCAGGACCCGCTGGCCTACTTCGCGAAATGGCCCGGCCGGTTCCCGCTCGTACACGTGAAGGACATGTCGGGCTCCGGTGCGATTGTGGATGTGGGCAAAGGCACGATCGACTGGAATCGCATCTTCGCCAAGCGCCGTGAGGCGGGGATCGAGCATTTCTTCGTCGAGAACGACAATCCGACCTCACCGATCGAAGACATCAAGGTGAGCTACGACTATCTGTCCAGGTTGGGCCTGTGAGAAAACGGGAACCGGGAACTGGGAACCGGGAACGGATGGAACTACGGTCGCGGCGCGAGTTCCTGGCCGTCGGTGCAGTCGGTTTAGCTGGCGCATTGCTGCCGAGGCGGAGCTTCGGTTCCCGGTTCCCGGTTCCCGGTTCCCATTTCGCGGCGGGTCGACTGAAACAGGCTGTCTGCCGATGGACCTACGACAAGCTCTCACTTCCGGAGCTCGCCAAGGCGGCCAAAGGCATCGGGCTCGCGGGCATCGACCTGCTGCAGCCCAATGAATGGGACGTGGTCCGGGACGCAGGGCTCGTCTGCTCGATGGGCTATCCGACGGATCGCAAGGATTTCCTCAGCACGGGCTTCAACGACCGCGCGAACCACGCGATGCTCCTCACGGAGCTCGAGCGCACCATTCCACTGGCCGCGCAGCACCAGGTGCCTAACGTCATCGCCATGTTCGGCAACCGCGCCGGCAAGTCCGATGCGGCGGGAATCGCGGCGTCGATCGAGGGGTTGTCGAAGATCAAGCCGCTCGCGGAGCAGCACGGCGTGACGGTGTGCGTGGAGCTTCTCAACAGCAAGGTCGACCACAAAGACTACCAGGGCGACCACACGGCGTTCGGCGTCGAGGTGATGAAGGGCGTCGGCTCACCGCGCGTGAAGCTGCTCTACGACATCTACCACATGCAGATCATGGAAGGGGACGTGATCCGCACGATCCGCGACAACGTCGCCTACATCGGTCACTTCCACACGGGCGGCGTGCCTGGTCGCCATGAGCTGGACGGGAAGCAGGAGCTCAACTGGCGCGCGATCGCCAACGCGATTGCCGATACGAACTACACGGGCTTCGTCGCGCACGAGTTTGTTCCGACAGCTTCCGACCCGTTGACGTCGCTCAAGGCTGCATACGAGGTCTTCGCGGTCTGAACTGGAGACTGAAGGGACTCGGGACATCGGGAGTGCGGACTCGGCCGGGATGCTATTACTGCACAGGAGGACCCTTCGGGGCTAATGGCCTCCCAGCCGAGTCCCGATGTCCCGAGTCCCGATGTCCCTATTTCACTCCCAAATTCTTCTTCAAGAAAGCGATGGTCTTCGGCCACGCATCCTTCGTCGCCGCGAGATTCGCCTTCTCCTCGGCCTCATCGCGCGTCGGCTTCGGGTCGTCCTGCGCACGCAGGAAGCCGTGCACGGCTCCGTCGTAGTCCGTCCCGCTGTAGTTCTTCTTCATCGCCTTCATCATCGAGTCGATCGCCGGCATCGCGGCCGCGATCCGCTGATCCTTCGACCCGCTCAGCAGCATCACCGGCTTCGTGATCTTCGCCAGCGAGTCGGCGATCGGCTGCGGCCCATTCATGTACGGCGTCCCGTAGTACGCCACACCGCCGGAGAAGCCGTTTACTCCGCCATTGACGGCGTGCGCCCAGACCGTGCTCCCACCCCAGCAATAGCCGATCACCGCATACTTCGGCGCGGCCGAGGCCTGCGACATCGCATAACGCGCGGCCGCATCGATCCCCTTGTTCCGCTCCGCGGAGTTCACGCCCTGAATCAGCTTGCGGGCCGAGTCACCGGAGAGCTCTTCGGTGCTCGCGCCACCGCGCACGCGTGAGAGGAGGTCCGGGGCGATTGCGATGAAGCCGTCAGCCGCTATCTGATCCGCCACACCGCGCACCCACGTCTGCAGCCCGAAGATTTCGTGCACGACTACGACGACGGGCGTCTTCGCGCGCGACGTGGACGGGTAGACGATCCACGCCATGAGCGAATCGCTCGACCCCGGCTCCCACGCGATCTTCACCCACTCGCCGTGTCGCGGGCTCGCGGCCACTCGCGCCTGTGCGGTGTTGGCGCTCGCCGGAATTCCGGCCGTCCCTTGCGTTCCGCTGGCCGCGGGACGCGGGGCGCTGAGGTCGCCCGACGCCATGTGCGCCATGTGCTCGTCGGCGGGAGGCGCCTTGTGGCAGGCTGCGATGAGTCCAGCGATGACGCACGTTCCGGAGAAGACACGAATGACGCTCACAGCTCGCTCCCGCGTGAAAGAGCCTTGGGGTGTGTAGTGTTCCATGCCATCAAACGAGCAGGAATCATCGCTGGAGTCAACGCCCGTTCCCTTCTCCGCGGCCTCGCGACCTCCGCGTCCTAAACGCTCTCCGAGCTAGAGCGTCATCGCAGCCGGCCCCGCCAACGTCACGAAAAACGTCGAGCGATCGACATGCGCCGGGAACCGAGCCACGTAGTGCTCCTGCCAGCAGGCGGTGAACCGCTCGACCTCGTCTCGCCGCACCAATGCCCACACGCTGCCTCCGAAACCGGCGCCGAACGCCGACGCCGCCACGGCGCCTAACGATCGGGCCGAGCGCGTGAGATGCATCGTCTCCGGCACCTGGTTCCCCAGCAGCACCTCGGCCCCGCGCTGCGATCGATCCACGAGCTCGCCGAGTGCGCGGAGATCGCCACGCTCCAGCGCGTCGCCGGCCGCCGGGATGATTTCCAGCGCCTCGGCCGCAAATTGGTCGAGACGCGTCACGAGATCGCTCACGTCGAACGCGTCGCTGGCCGTCCCGCCAGCCTGGTCGCGCACGATCGCCCGCAGCCGCTGCAGGGCATCAGGCGACGACGCAAGGATGTCCGCGAGCGTGGCATCGTCGCGCCCCGTCGCCCGGCGCCAGCGGTCGATCAGTGCGTGGACGCGCCGCGCCTGACGATTGTACAGATCGAGCGCCGCCCCGGTCTTCTCCGCCAACACACCACTCACGCCGATCACGAACACGTGATCCTGCGGCAGCGGCACCGTGCGCTCGAAGCGCACTGGCGCGAACGCGTACTGTACGAGCGCGCCCGCGCGCGAGCAGAGAATCGCCGTCTGGTCCTGACTCCCGCTGAACGTGCCGACGCCACGATCGCCCTCGAGCGTACGGAAGCGCGCACCGCTCTCCACCGCGCCGAGGTAACCAGCGAGATCGTCGGCGTTCGCGATCGCTCGACGATATTCGTCGTGCGCGCCAAGCGCGTTCAGGTCCGAGATCGCGAGGAACATCGCGACGACCAGTACGCTCGAGCTGCTCAGGCCCGCCGCCGGCGGCAGGTCGCTCGCGAACGCGATGTCCGCGCCGCGCAACGGCCCCGGAAAGTTGCGCGCGATACGCCGCACCACGGTGATCGCGTAGTTCGCCCACGTGCCATCAGCGGGGGCGAGCGTTGAGCTCATCTCGATCTCGACCTGCTCGTTCGACACGGCGTCGGTAATGCGAACCAGCCGGTCATCTCGCGCCGCCGCGACCACGACGAACCCACGCTCCACCGTACACACGAGGCTTCTGCCGCCAGCGTAGTCCGTATGCTTGCCGAGAAACTCGATGCGTCCGGGCACCCACAGTCTGAGCGTTGGGCGTCGCGCGAGCGCCGCCGACGCGCGAGCGAACATGCGACTCTTTCGTCGAACCTCTTCCTCGGACATCCCCGCCAGCGCGAGTCGTTCGTCGAGCGCATTCGCGCCTCCTGCATCCCGCACGACTGTACTCCCCCGTCTCAGAGTCTGACCTCGACACTCGAGAGTCGCTCCGCGACTCCGGCGATGTCACCGCGGCTGGAAAGATCGAGTACGGGCGCCGCCATCGGAACCGCGCGGAATCGACGACCGTATGCCTCGATCGCGTGCTGGACCGCATAGGGCAACTCCACCTCGCCGCGCGGCGATGGTGCAACCGTTCGGCATGGATCGAAGATCCCCGCGTCGAAGCACCACACGTTCATGCTCACCGCCCGCACCTCGGCCATTGCACGCGCGGTTGCCTCGTCAGGCTTCTCGAAGATGCGTCGCAGATAGCCGTCCTCGCCGATGTCGAGAAGCGCGAACTTGAGAATCCGCTCCGGCGGAATATGTCCATCGGCAATGAGCGCGTCACGATCGAACGCGATGAGACCTGGCTCGCCCAGGTCACGCAGCGCCGCGTAGGCCGCGACGGGATAATAGTTGTCGGCATTCATCACCAGAAACCGATCGTTGCCCGCGAACGGCTCGGCGGCAAGCACGGCATTCGCCGTACCGATGGGGCGCTCCTGGATCTCGAAGGTGACGCGAACGCGGTCGAGCAGGTCGGAACGTTCATAGTAGTCGCGCACGGCGGAGTGTTCCGGCCCGATGACGAGGCATACGTCATGGTATTCGGCGTCCGCGAGCGCGCTCAGGACGTAGTCGAGAAACGGCCGGCCGATGGGAATCATCGCCTTGATACCCTGGTCGGCGACGGCAGCCTGCTGTGCGTCGACCGTTGCTCGCTCGTCCGCCTGCCGCATCCGCTTGCCGAGCCCGCGGGCGAGTATGACGGCCTTGTTCGTCATCTCGAGCTTCCTTGCACCAGCATGCCTAACGCCCCGATTCCTGCTCGCGCCAGAGCCCCATCATCAGCCGAATCAAGCCGGCGCAGGCGATGACGAACACCACCGTCCACGCGACGCCCTGCGCGGTCCGACCATACAGGTAACTTCCCGACCCGAACAACGCGGCGTACACGACGAGACATCCGAGGACCCATCCGAGGAGCGACTGTGCGATGCTGTCAGGCGACGGCCCCACCTCCGCGTCCGCGCGAACCGCGTCCCAGCCAGCACCCGGCGGGCGCACGAGACGATAGAACGACACGAGCGTTGCCCGATCGGTCGGTGCCGTCAGGTACGTCGCCGCCACCCACACGACCGTCGTCACGGCGATCGTGATGAGCAGCGACGTCGCAGTAGCAATCGTCGCGCCGTTCTTCCCGGCGACGAAAAACCCGACCGCAACGAGGAAGGAGCTCACCATGGCGGCGATCTCGCTCCACGCGTTGATGCGCCACCAGTACCAGCGCAGCAGGTAGATCAGCCCGGTACCAGCGCCGACCGATAACATGAGGTTGAAGCTCGCCTGGGCCGTGGTTAGCACGAACGTCAGCGCGGCCGAGAGCACCATGAGCCCGCCCGTGACGAGACGCCCCACGAGCACGTAGTGTCGCTCGTCGGCCCCCGGTTTCATGAAGCGCCGGTAGAAGTCGTGCACGAGGTACGACGTCCCCCAGTTGAGGTGCGTCGAGATCGTCGAGACGTAGGCGGCGAGCAGCCCGGCCACCATGAGGCCCAGCAGGCCAGCCGGGAGGAACGTGAGCATCGCGGGATACGCCAGGTCGTGCCCGATGAGCGACGGGTCCACATATGGGAAGGCATGTCGAATGTCGTCGAGCGACGGGAACACGAGGATCGACGCAAGTGCCACGACGACCCACGGCCATGGGCGCAGCGCGTAGTGCGCGAAGTTGAAGAACAGGGTGCCGCCGAGCGCGTCTTTCTCGGTCTTGGCGGCAAGCATGCGCTGCGCGATGTAGCTGCCGCCGCCCGGCTCCGCGCCTGGATACCAGACGGACCACCATTGGATGGTGAGCGGAATGATCATGACGGCGAGCGCCACGCTCCAGTCGCCGAAGTCGGGGACGAGTGCGAGCGTCTTCAGGTCCGACTTCGCGAACAGCGCGACCAGTCCGCCGACCTGTGGCTGCCTAACGGCGTAGACCGCCGCCGCGACTGAGCCAGTCATCGCGATGCCGAACTGAATGAAGTCAGTGACGAGCACGCCCCAGAGTCCCGACGTCGCCGCGAACGCGACGTTGAGGAGCGCGCAGACGACCAGCGTCTTCGCCATGGGCCAGCCTAACAACACGTTCGCGATCTTCGCGGCGGCGAGGTTCACCGTCGCCATGATCACGCAGTTGAAGAAGAGACCCAGATACAATGCGCGGAATCCGCGGACGAACGTCGCGGGCTTGCCGGCGTAGCGGATCTCGTAGAACTCGAGATCGGTGAGGACGCCTGACCGTCGCCAGAGCCGCGCGTAGAAGAACACCGTGGCCATGCCGGTGAGCAGGAAGGCCCACCATGCCCAGTTGCCCGCGACGCCACCGGTGCGCACGATGTTCGTCACGAGGTTCGGCGTGTCGGTGCTGAAGGTGGTGGCGACCATGGACACGCCGATCAGCCACCACGGCGCCGCGCGCCCCGATGTGAAGAACTCGGCCGTGCTCGACCCGGCGCGTCGCGCGAGCACGACCGCGGGAGCGAACGAGATGATGATCGATACGACGACGATGACCCAATCGAGCGATGTCAGCCGCATCTGTCGGGAATCGGGAATAGGAAATCGAAGGCGACTAGGACGTCAATTCCAACGTCAGGACTTCGAACGGCTGAAGATCAACACGCTGCGACTGCGTCTTGATGAACTGACTCGGGATCATGCGCCCGCGCCCCGCCGGGAACGCGTTGCGCGCCTTGAACACGCGCGGCGCATCCGGCGGCAGCTCGAACGCTTCCTGGACATCGATGCCCATCGCCTGCACCTTGTCGCCCGGGTTCCGGAGCGTGATGATCCCGCCGCGCGGCGACCACGATGCCCACCCGTACGGCTGCAGTACAGCTGGATCGCCGCCGATCCAGTGGGTGTCCACGAGCGTGGCCGCATTGCGCCGTGACCACTTCGCCGACTCCGCGAGGACATCCCAGTTCGCCGCGTTGAGCAGCGTCGGCGTGACGTACATCTCCTGAAGCTGCGTCCCCGTGCCGAAGTACGAGCGCACCTCCGATGGGAAGTCGTTCTGTGGATCGATCTGAAGGTTCTTCGCCGATCGCGCGAAGATGAGCCCGTGCAGCATGAGCGAGTTGATCGGGAAAAGCGGGCCGCGCCTGACGACGTTCGCGTACGTCTGCGCATCCCGGTAGGTGATCCACTGCTGGCGCTTCGAGCCGATGCCGGCGAAATCGTGGTCCTCGCCGTCGCGCCAGATCGAGTCCGCCCACCGTAGCCAGAACGGCGATGGATACGTGCCCGTCGTGAGATTCACGTAGAGGTCCGGCTTCTCGCGGCGCAGCGTCTCGATGAGCGCGATTGCCGCCTCGAAGTCGCTGCCGAACGCGCTGCCGGGAAACGCGCGGTCGGCGTTGCCGGTGCCGTCGAACTTGAACTGATTCACGCCGTAGCGGCGGATCATCGTCAGGCAGGTATCGAGGAAGCGCTTGTAGTACACCGGACCGGAGAGCGCAAAGCCGCCGGCGTTCGTCTCGAACCCCTTCGCCTTGCCATTCGTTAGGCGATCCTGCTTCGGCTTCCCGTAGCCGCCCCACGGCGACATCCAGACGCCCGGAGCCGCGCCGTAACGCGCAGCCGCTTCTCGCACGCCCGAGAAGCCTCGCGGGAATCCACCGTGGAAACCCCAGAGCGTCTTCGGGTCATCCCAGCCGTCGTCGAACAGGAACGAGTCCAGCTCGACGCCGCGCTTTCGCTGCAGCTCCTCGCCGAACGCCTTGATGACGGCGAGCGCCTCGGGCTCGTTGAACTTCGAGAAGTAGGCGAGGTCGTACCACGAGTTGTAGTGGAGAAATGGTCGATACGGATGCGCGCGCTCGCGTTCCACGTACGCCAGAAAATCGCGCCGGAGCTGTCCGGCGCGCGTCGTTCCGATAACCGAGGAGAGCTGCAGCGTCGTTGACGCGCGCAGTGGGAGCTCCCGGACGATGGATGACCGGATGCGTGCGCCATCGACCGCGGTCATAGCCAGCGGATGTTCGGCCGAGGCGAACCACCGGTCGATGACGATCGGGCTGCCCTTCACGCTCCCGAGGACGGTCGCCGCCTGCGCCGGAAGATCGACGAGAACGACCTCCCTGACGCGGATGTCCTTCGACGACCGGATCGTCAGCTCCTGCCGGATATATCGCGCGCCGTCGCGCAGCTCGGCGCGCCAGGCCACGGCCAACCGCTTCGCGAAATCCTCGAGCTGCACCGTGACCTCGCTGCCGGGCAACCGCTCGGCGAGCCGGGAGGCGCCGGCAGTCGTCGCGATCGCCGCTACCCGCGGCGTGCCGACGACGCGCATCTCGCTCGCGCGGATCGGCTCGCCGTCGCCGAGGACGATCGTGAAGACATCGTCCGGAACCCGGAGCGCCGCACCATTCGGCTCGCCCAGCTTGAGGAAGTGCAGGTGGCCGGCGTCCACGTTCCACTGCGCGGCGATCGCCGCATTGGACAGCGCGAGCATCTGTGCTCGCTGTGACCCGGTGGCCTGGAGCGCCGGATCTCCGATGCCTAACGCCTCGTCGAGGGTCGCGGCGTTGGCGTCCGAAGCCCAGAGGCCGCGAGCCACCAACGATGCGGCGCCGAGCCCGATACCGACTTTGGCACTGTGCTCGAAAAACGCGCGCCTGTCCATCCATTCCCGATTCCCCATTCCCGATTCCCTATCGGTTCACGTGGCCGCAAACTTGATTCTGAGAGCCCGGTCGATCAATGTCGGACCTTCGCCCCATTCTCCCGAAGCGACATTCTATGCCCTTTCTCATTCGGCGCGTCGTCTCGATTGGCATCGCCAGTGCGGCGCTCGTCACAGTCACCATGTCTGACGCCAACGCCCAGCCATCCACGCGGTGGCCCATTCACTCGACGGACCGCCCGCAACCCCGCGTCGTCAAGCCGCCCTCGAACACGTGGACCGTCGCGCCGCCCGCGGATGCGACGGTGCTGATAGGCGCCGACCTCTCTCGATGGCAGAAGGAGGGCGGCGGCGCGCCCGGATGGAAGGTCGAGAACGGATATGTGGAGGTGGTGCCTGGCACAGGCGGGATCGCCACGCGCGACGCGTTCGGCGACGCGCAACTCCACGTCGAGTGGATGGCCCCACTCCCGGCGGTGGGCGAGAGTCAGGAACGCGGGAACAGCGGCGTGTTCCTCATGGGGCGATACGAGGTGCAGGTGCTCGACTCGTACGAGAACAAGACGTATCCGGACGGCCAGGCATCGGCGATCTACGGACAGTTTCCGCCGCTCGTGAACGCCAGTCGCCCGCCCGGCGAGTGGCAGACGTACGACATCATCTTCCATCGTCCGCGGTTCGACGCGGCCGGCAAGGTTACGAGTCCGGCCCGGTTCACGGTGCTGCACAATGGGGTGCTCGTGCAGGACAACGTCGTGCTGTCGGGGCCAACGGCGCACCAGAAGCGGCCGCCGTACGAGAAGCATGAGGACCGGTTGCCGTTATCGCTGCAGGATCACGGGACGAAGGTGCGGTATCGGAATATCTGGATTCGGGATCTCGAGAAGCCTTAGGCAGATGACCGTGTACGATCTGCGAATCGCGCTGATCGGCATCGCCGCGATCGGCGTTCTCGTTAGGCCCGATGCCGGCGCTGCCCAAACCGCCCCTCACGCGGCGGCTCAGCCGCAGATCGTCGGCGACCTCGTCGACATCAGCCAATACTTCGAGACACCCGACCAGCTCCACTTCGTCGGCCACCGCGTCACAAGATTCGACCCGGCCACCGGCGCCGGCCTCCTCCAGTGGGAGCGCTATACCCGCCAGCCGAGCTACTCCTTCAACAAGATGGATGTCGGCTACGCGCGCGCCGAAGCCACCGAGTTCCCCGGCACCGAGTACGACCGCGACCCCGCCCTGCCCTTCGAGATCTCCTTCGTCAGCCCGCGCACCGTTCGGCTCCGGTTCTTTACGCGCGATTTGCCACCTGAAGCGCACCGGGACACCGACTCCCTCATGCTCGCCGGCCCGGTGCCAACCGACCGCTCGTGGCGCGCCGAGGCCGGCGACAGCGTCGTGCGCTATCGCGGCCAATTCGGCGAGCTTCGACTCATCCGCAATCCGTGGCACATCGAGCTGTACGACACCGCCGGGAAGCTGCTCACCCGGACGCAAACGTTAGGTGACCCGGCGTCGTTCCAGCCGTACACGCCGTTCTCGTTCGTCCGTCGCGCGCGCGATCTCGGCCGGAGCACCGCCGCCACGTTCGAGCTGCAGCACGACGAAAAGATCTTCGGCACCGGTGAGTCATTCACCCGACTCGACAAGCGTGGCCAGAAGATGGTCATGTTCCTGCGCGACGCTCAAGGCGTGCAGAACTACCGCCAATACAAGGCGATCCCGTTTTTCCTGAGCAGCAACGGGTACGGCATGTTCGTGCACACGAGCGCACCCGTCACGTTCGACTTCGGCCACGACTTCGACCAGCACACGGTCATCTACTCGGGCGACGAGGTGCTCGACCTGTTCGTGTTCCTCGGCCAGCCGAAGGAAATCCTCACCGAGTACACTGCGCTTACGGGACGCAGTCCCGTTCCGCCGCTCTGGTCCTTCGGGCTCTGGATGAGTCGCATCACGTACAAGACAGAAGCGGAGGTGCGCGACGTCGCGGCGAAGCTTC
>JAJKIV010000462.1 GCA_021154285.1 Gemmatimonas sp.
CATCGCGGACGATGCTGTTCGACATCGCGAAGGGGCAGTGGGATGACGAGCTGCTCGAGATCTTCGGCGTCCCGCGCTCGATGCTGCCCGAGGTGCGCTCCTCGAGCGAGGTGTACGGACATACCGACCTGTTAGGCACGGCAGTGCCGATCGCGGGTATCGCTGGGGATCAGCAGGCCGCGCTCTTCGGGCAGGCGTGCCTCAAGCCCGGGATGGTGAAGAACACGTACGGCACCGGGTGCTTCATGCTCATGAACACGGGCACGAAGCGGATTGCGTCGAAGCACAACCTGCTGACGACCATCGCCTGGCGCATCGGTGATCGCACCGAGTACGCCCTCGAGGGCAGCATCTTCATCGCCGGGGCAGTTGTACAATGGTTGCGCGATGGCCTCGAGTTCTTCCGCTCGGCCCCGGAGATCGAGGCGCTCGCCGCGGTCGTCGAGGACACGGGCGGCGTCTACCTCGTGCCGGCCTTCGCTGGCTTGGGCGCTCCGCACTGGGATCCTCACGCGCGCGGGACGATCGTCGGCCTGACGCGGGGCACGACGAAAGCCCACGTGGCCCGGGCGGCGCTGGAGGGGATCGCTCTTCAGGTCATGGATGTGCTGAAAGCAATGGAGGCGGACGCGGGCATCAAGCTCAAGGAGCTCCGGGTGGACGGCGGCGCGAGCGCGAACGACCTGCTCATGCAACTGCAGGCGGACTTGCTGAACGTGCCGGTAGTGCGTCCGAAGGTGCTGGAGACGACCGCGTTAGGCGCGGCGTACCTTGCCGGCCTGGCCGTGGGCTTCTGGAAGAACGAAGCCGAGATTGCCAAGCAGTGGCAGACCGACACGCGGTTCAAGTCGGGAATGAAATCCGGGGTGCGGACTCGGATCGTTGGTGGCTGGGAGCATGCGCTCAAGCAGGCACGGTTGACCTAACAACTCTGGCTTCAGCCGCTCGGGTGATGGTCGTGGCCGGCAGGGTGGGTGCCCGGCATCATCTCGTGGCCTTCGTGCCCGACTCCCATGAGCTCGTCGAGCGTCTTGTCGATGAGCTCGCGAGCTGATGGCGACCGGACAGTTCCGCGATATGCCGCCATGAGTGCGTCGGAGTGCGCGATCGTCTGGGTAACTAGCCGATTGTACGTCGCGGTGTCGCCACGCGACTGCGCGAGCGCGAGACTGTCGACACTCATCATGAGCGCCCGTCGGTGCGGATACGCGACGCGTGTGAGCTCCTCGCCGGCGCGCGACTCGATCACGTCGAACATCTGAGGCGGATGCGTCGCGATCGCGAGCGCGAACGCGAACCGGCGCGCCCGCTCACCGCGCGGCGTATGGGCGTTCAGCTCCGCTGCCGACGGACGCTTGAGATCCGCGGCCATGTACGGCAGGTACGGGTTGTATCGAGCGAACGGTCCACCTGGCGCATCCGTGAGCCACAGGTGAACCATCACGATGTGCTTGTCGGGGTCGCGCGACAGTTCGTCATGCGAGTGCCAATCGTCGTTCTCGCCATCGAACCCTTCAGGCGGCGGTTCGCTACGCGGATGCTGGTACGCGTACGCGACACCCACGAGCTGAGGCTTGCCGTTCACCGGGGCGTACATGAGCACGGGCGGCTTCGTCAGCTCGAACTTGCCGCCCTTGATCAGGTCGGACCGGACGTAGTGGACGCCCTGCAGCGGAATGAGTCCGAACACCGGCTCGTACCCGGAGTTCTCGGCGACCCGAGGGTCGGTGTATTGCGCGACCGCCTGTCGCACCGAGTCGATCTGCGCTTTCGCCTTCGCGCTGAGGCCGGGCTTTGGCGATTGTGCCTGAAGGAGCATTGGCACGGCGGCCATGATGGCGCCGGCGAGCAAGGGCACGACACGGAAACAACTTCTCGACATGCCGAATCCTACACCGACGCGCACGGGAAGTGGCGCCTCACCGCAACGCTTGTGACCCTCCCCCAACCACGTCGATCCCGCCGGCCATCTGGCCGACGTCGGCGCTCGCGACTCGCGTGAACGTCGTGAGGTCGATCATCTCCACCGTCCCAGGCTCCGAGCCGATACCCTCGACGGAGATGAACGCGTAGCGATCGTCACCGGAGATGGCGACTCCGTGGACGACCTTCCGCTGTGTCGCCACGCGCGCGAGCTCCTTGCCTGACGCGATGTCAATGATCGAAACGGACTTTCCGCGCTTGTTCGTGCCGACGATCAGCTTGCCGTCGCGCGTGACCGCGAGGTTGTAGACGCCATCGCCAGCCGGGATGCGTCGCTTCATCGTCCACGACGCGACGTCGATCTCGACGATGTCGTTCGCCTTGTTGCACGCGACGAACACGCTGCGCCCGTCAGCCGATGGCTGCGCCCACGTCGGCGAGCACGACACGTCGCCAGGCTTCGGCGGCTCCATCCCGTGCCCCGAGTGATCCGCGGTTCCCGGTTCCCTGTTCCCGGTTGTCGCGAAAGCGCCCGCGACGCCCCGCTCCGCACCCTTCTTCAAGAGGAAATGTCGCGCGACGGCGAGCGTCCTCGTATCGATCTCCACCACCGCATCATCCATCATGCAGGCCGAGTAGTGCTTGGTGCCCGCGGGGTTGAGTCGGGATCCGTGGGGCATGGTGCACGTCTGGATTCGCGCGACTTCCACGAACGGATCCGTGCTCACGACACTTACGTCCGAGGGCACCATCTCGCCGTGCACATTGAAGTTCACGACATAGACGAATCCGCCGTCGGGCGACACCTGGAGCGTGGCCGGGAAATTCCCCAGCTCCACGTTGCCTAACACCTCGTTCGTCTTCGCGTCGATCTTCCACAGGTACCCGTACGGCACCCCGTGCGCCGTGCTCACGTAGTACTGCTGCGCGTTAGGCGAGAGCCCGAGGCCGTGTGGCCCGTCGGGCTCGATGGGGTTGATGCCGACCTGCGTCGTTCCCTCGATCTTGACCAGCGATGGCCCGGCACCCGGCCCGAACGTGATGCGCGTGATGAGGTCGACGGCCTCGGACGCGACGAGAACCGTGTAGTCGTGATCGGGCGCCTGCGCTCGGCTCGCTGACACGACTAGCGTTGTCATTCCGAGCGAAGCGAGGAATCGCAGTCCTCCCGGTAGAGGGCTACGGGACCACATCTGGCTTTTTGGGCTCGATGCGAATGATCCACAGCCCGTTCGCGTTGTCGTTGACATAGGCCAGCCCATTTTTCACGACGACGCCCCACGTATCCGGTGAATTCTGCACCTTGCCGTCCATGTCACCCGTGTGCACGTGCACCATCTCGCGTTCCTGCGCGCGCAGGTCGCCACGCAGGTCGCCCGAGATGTCGAACGCGCGGAAGCCGGCGTTGTACGCGCCCATGTACAGTGTGTCGCCAGCCACCCACACGTTATGCACGCCACCGTATTCCGGCTCGTAAAACGCGACGGGGCGCGGCTTCTCGATGTTCGTCACGTCGAGCACCTGCAGACGCCCGTACGCGCGTCCCGCCGATGCATCCTTCGCTCCCTTCACGCCGCTCGCCGGGAACACCTCGTCGGCGATGAAGACGTAGTTCTTGTGACGCCAAGCGGTGTGTGTCCCGCGAATGAACCCCGGGCCACCCGTGAGCTCGACCTGCCGATAAAGATCGTTGAGATCGTACTTGTACTGCGACACGAGCTTGGGATTCGACGGTGAGCCGCCCTTCATCCCGTTGCCGATGTCCAGGATCACGAGCCCGTCGTTCCAGTAGCTCGCGTAGAGCAGCCCGTCCTGCACGTCGATGTCGTGAAGCGTGCGCCCGGCATCGGGTCGCTCGATCTTCCACTGGGCGACTTCCTTCGGATGGTACGGGTCGTTGATGTCGAGAATGTGAAGCGCGCCCGTGCCGTCATTCGTGAGATAGATGTGCGTCCCGTACTTCTCCTGCCGGTAGATGAACGACGAGTGGACGCCGCCCGTCACCCCGTCGGTGAACTCGGCGATCGGCTTCGGGTGTGCCGGATCCTCGAGCGAGCAGATGACGATGCCGTTCTTTCGGTCGCTCGCGCCTTCGCGCGTGAACACGAGGAATTTGCCGTCGGGTGTCGTCATCACGTCGTTCACGCGACGCGTGTTCGCGACGACCGAGTCGGTGACGACCGGCGCGGCCGGATTGCTGACGTCGATCGCGTACATGACGTCGCCGCCGCCGCCCGACCCGAGGTACACGTGCTTGCCGTCGGGGTGGATCCACACTTCCTCGGTGCTGAAGCGCATCCTCGGCAGCCGGCCCACCACCGTGGCCTGACGCCGCGCGTCGCGATGCGTTAGGCTCACCGTCGCCTGCGAGACGCGATTGCCGACCGTCGCGACGACGGTGTATGGCCGCGCCTCGTAGCCCACGAACGCGCCGTCCTGCTCGATCATCCCCTGACCCGGGGAGAACGTCCACGAGGGGGTGAGGCCGTCGATCTTGCGGCCCTGCGCGTCCTTGACGTTGATGCTGAAATGCACGACGTCGCCTGTGCGAGCGGCGACTGTTGACGGCGTGATCTCCACGGACGCGATCGTGTTGGCGACGACGTTGACCGCGAGCGTTCCGGACGCCGCGCCCGACGTCGACGTGATCGTCGCCTTGCCTGCCGCGAGGGCCGTGAGTCGACCGTCGCTGCCGACCCGCGCAACGTTAGGTGCGGAGCTCTTCCAATTCAGCTTGTCGGCTCGCTGGTCGCCGGCGGCCGAGAACGCGGTCCCGGTGAGCACGATCTGCTGCCCAACCACGAGCTTCGCGGGTGCGGCGTCGATCACGACGCTCGCCGCGGGGCCGGGAAGCATCTTCACCTCGACAACCTCGGTGACCGGCCGAGTCCCGGGCACGAGCGCGACGACGGTCACGGGAATCGTCCCGGTCGAGCCGGACTGAACGAGTCCGGTCGTATCGACCTTTCCCTCGAACCGCGCACCGCCGGACTGGATGTACCGAAACCGCACGTTGTCCACGGGCTTGCCGCTCGCATCGAGCGCCTGGGCGCTGAGTCGGAGCGTGTCGCGCGCGACCATCGTCGGCTTGGCCGGTGTGACGACGAGCTTCGCGATCGGCGATGGTGGCAGCTGAGATGTTTGCTGGCCGGGCGTCTGGGCCTGGAGCGCGGCCAGAACGATGGCGCTGAAGAGAATCATGATTGGCAAGGAGAGCGGGAGCTTCGTGGCGAGCTTCAACTCTGGCCCGTGCATACGTGGGACGCAAGGCACAGGGTCATTCCTCGCTACGCTCGGAAATGACAAGACCGGCTTCCGCCAACACGGGCCGACCCGCAGAATTTGTCAGTCCGCAGCATCCTCCAACGCATAACGAGCGATCCTCAATGCACCGAAGGCTGATAGCCGCATCCGTTACACTACTCGCAATCGCTACTGCTTGTGGCAGGAGCTCCGCTCCCGCACCAGCCCGTCCGGGCTTCCTCATCACGAACGCGAATGTCATCGACGGCTCCGGCTCACCAGCCCGACGAGTGTCCGTTCGCGTGGAGGGCGATCGCATCGCGGCAGTCGGCGAGCTGACAGCCCGCAGCGGCGAGACCGTCATCGACGCCCGCGGCCTCACGCTCGCCCCCGGATTCATCGATACGCACTCCCACGCGGACGACGACCTCTTCGACCATCCCGAAGCGCTCGCGGTCGTCTCGCAGGGGATCACTACCATTATAGGGGGCCAGGACGGCGGCTCGCCCATCCCGCTCGCGCGGTACTTCGAGCGCCTCGAGAAATCGCCCGGCGCCGTCAACGTCGGCATGTACGTCGGCCACGGCAGCATCCGCGACTCGGTGATGGGTGAGGACTTCAAGCGCGTCGCCACGCCCGCCGAAGTGGACCGCATGAAGGCGATGCTCGCGAGTGAGATGCAGGCGGGCGCGATCGGCCTCTCGTCGGGTCTCGAATACGACCCCGGCATCTACTCCGACCCGAGCGAGGTCATCGCGCTCGCCAAGGTCGCCGCATCGTTCGGCGGTCGCTACATCAGCCACATCCGGAGCGAGGACTACGCGTTCTGGAAAGCGATCAACGAGATCATCTCGATCGGGCGCGAAGCGAAGCTCCCCGTCCAGATCTCGCACACGAAGCTCGCGATGCGCGACCTGTGGGGCCACGCGGACAGTCTCGTTAGGATCCTCGACGCGGCGCGCAAGAGCGGTGTCGACATCACCGCAGACGTCTATCCCTACCTCTACTGGCACTCGACGCTCACCGTCCTCTTCCCGAAGCGCGACTTCGAGAACCGTGCGTCCGCCGAGTTCGCGCTCACGCAGACCTCCACGCCGGGCGGTCTGCTCCTCGGCCACTATGAGCCGAACCCGTCGTACGCCGGGAAGACGGTCGCCGAGATCTCGAAGCTGCGCGGCACGGATTCGGTCACGACGCTGATCGACCTCATTCGCGACTCCGAGGCGATGCGGAAGCGCACGGGACATTCGAGCGAGAGCGTGATCGGCACGAGCATGGTCGAGCCGGACGTGGAGCTGATCATGAAGTGGCCGTACACGAACCTGAGCACGGACGGTTCGCTCGATGGCCCGCACCCGCGTGGCTACGGCGCCTTCCCGCG
>JAJKIV010000463.1 GCA_021154285.1 Gemmatimonas sp.
CGCGAGTCCGAGTGGGAACGCGCCGGCTCGAAAGCGTGGGCCCACTCGAACTCGGATTGATTCAATGAGCGTCACCGCATTCGGTTAACGCGCGTGCGCCACGCTGGCCTCACGGCCCGAACAGTGCGGCTACGGCAAGGCCTAACGCGGATTTCGAACATCGATGACGCCGATGTTCGCAGATTTGCGCCGAAGGGGTCGTGCATGAAATCGAGTTAGCCGCCACGACTCCCTTACCTGAATTCGGCGAAGCTCATTACCCGCAGAGGTCACGGAGGACTGCCTAACGATGCGATTCTCCGTGACCTCTGACCTCTGTGGTTCAATTGACTTTACGGCGTGGGCGACTTCGACGTCCATTCCATGCGCCATTGCTTCACGACCCAACCCGAGTCGGACCGCTCGACGCTGAACGTGTAGCCCGCCGAGCTGTAACCATCGTAGTTGTACCCGGCGGCCGCCTCGGCACGGTCGCCGGCGGACAGGTCGATCGCGCCGACCGAGTACAGCAGCGCGCGGCCAGCGACGGAACGACCCGGCGCGTTAGGCGTGAAGGTGCAGGTCGACGCCCGGCGTGCTGGAGTACGTGGTGTCGTCAGCCGACGGACCATTCCTTCCGACGGGTCGGCCCGATCCTGCGACGTCGACGCCTTCTTGAAGTCGTCGGTCGAAAGGCTCAGGCAGAACGCCGAGGCGAGCGTGGAGAATCCCGCACGGTCCTTGTCCAGCAGGTTGTGGAAGACAGCTTCACGAATCGAGTCGAGCACCGGCGACTGCGGGACGACCGCGGGACGAATGGCAGCAGCGGCCGCGGGCGGGGCGCTGGCTTTGGTGGCAGTCGTATCGGCGGGCTTGGGCGGCAAGAGAACCTTCGCCTTGCCGGCTGACTGGGCGCTGAGCGTTACCGACCCGAGGCTGATGCCGGCGGCTGCCGTGATGAGGCAATGCCAGCGGAGGATTGGGCGAACTAGCATCGGTGAAACTACCTGAGAAGGGAAACGCGCTCGGCCACACTGGCCCGAAGCACGCCGCGGGGACAGAGAGATCTCCGCCCCCGCGGTTCCATGCAGAATGCGTTGGGGTGGTCTGTCCTTCAAGGTGTTCTGTCACATTCCGGGAGCTCGAGCATATGTTGGAGCGTGACCAGCGAAGACCCACCGCGGCGCGTCCGGACCAGTGGCCCGACGAGCCCGCCGGACCGCGATCCCGCTCAACCCCAGGCGGAGTCTTGCGACGTCTGCGGATCCCCAACGCTGGTCTGGCGGAACTGTAAGCTCATCTGTACGAATTGTCGGTCCATCCTCAAGAGCTGCGCGGACCTGTGACTAGTGATCATTGGTCGAAAGCCACTAGTCGGTAGCTGCTCACTATCGGCTACGGACTACTGACCGTCTCCACATGCTCTACCGAGAGCTCAGCCCGCTCCCGCGCTCCGGCCGTACGTCCGGTGCTATTGGACGCTTCGCGCGGACGCGACGGGAGACGCCGGCCCACAGCGCGTCCTGCCCGACGGTTGCGTCGAGATCATCATCAACCTCGGCGCACCCTTCATCCGGCATGACGAGTCAGGGCGGACGGAGCGCCAGCCCCTCGAGCTCTTGGTCGGTCCGACAACCCGGCACATGACCATCGCTGCGACCGGAGCGATTCGACTCGTCGGCGTTCGCTTTGCCCCGGGTGGCGCGGTGCCGTTCCTGTCGATAGCGCCACAGGAGGTGCGTGATACCGCGCCTTCGCTCGTCGATGTAGCATCGCCGCTCTCGGGCGCCGTCGCGGAGCAGCTGGCGGCCGCGCCACCGGGGGCCGAGGGCTCGGTGCTCGATGCCGCGTTAGGCGCGAGGCTCGCGCGGGCACGGCGCCTCACCGACCACCGCCTGCTGGCTTCAGTGCGCGCGGTGAGAGCGGCGGATCGACCGCTCCGCGTGGATGCCCTCATGTCGCTCACCGGCCTTGGCGCGCGGCAGCTCGAGCGGACGTTTCGCGACCACGTTGGGTTCGGGCCCAAGACGCTCTGTCGATTGGTGCGCTTCCAGCGCGTGGTCCGCGCCATCGAGCCGGCGATGAGGCCCTCTTGGGCGCGACTCGCTGCTCAGCATGGCTACGCCGACCAGTCGCACCTCGCTCGCGAGTTCCGTGAGATCGCCGGAACGACCCTCACGCGCTACGTGCGTGAGCTGCATCCCATGTCGGACCACTTTCACGACGCACTCGGCTCTCAAGACTCGCCGCTCGACTGACGTCCGGGGGCCTGATGTCGGAATTCTTCAAGACGAAGCTGGCGTACCGTCACTAAAGTGTCCGCGGGCTTTCAATTCACGTCGACAACGAGAGTGGACGCATGCGTCACGAGCTTTTCGCAATCCCGCTTGTCGTGTTCCTCGCGTACGGTACCGGTCACCGCGCGGCATCGAGTCCGCCGCTTTCCGCCATCTCGTTCATGAGCGGCTGCTGGACCGGAGCGTCCCCGAACGGGGCGACGATCGAGGAGCACTATTCGGCCGCGTCGGAAAACCTGCTGATCGGAATGACCCGGTACCTGCGGAGCGCGCGCGTGGTGGACTTCGAGTTCACGACGGTCGAGCGGACCGACTCGACGTTCGTCATGACGCCGCGGCCCAAGGGCGTGAAGTCGGACTCGTTCCCGCTCAAGGATGTCTCGAACGGTCGCGCGACGTGGGAGAACCTCAAGCACGACTTCCCGCAGCGCATCATCTACCGGCGTGGCACCGACGGCTCGCTCATCGCGCGGATCGAGGGAACGACTCCCGCCGGCGAGCGGCACGTCGAGTGGACCATGCATCCGTGCGAAACGCGTTAGGCGGTCGCTACGCGCCCACGCCGAGCGGAGAGCGTGACGCGCGGGCGAGCTGTGCCGGCAGACTCGCGGGATCCGTCGTTGGCTCCTCGCACAGGTACTGGCGACACACGTACGCCGTCGCGTGGCCGTCGCGCTGGGGCTTGTCGGCGAGGAGTGCGATCGTGGCGGCGCCTCCCTCGTTGGCTGGGCCACCCGCCAACACGAGCGACGGGGCGTAGACACATCCGACCGCCTGCGCCAGCGCATGAAAGTCGTCAGCAGCGAGATCCCCCGCGAGCGCCACTTCGACCGCTCCATGCACTGCCATGTCGGCGGCACCAAGGAGGTGTCCGAATGCCGGTGCGTATCGAGCGAGTGACTCGCTCAATGTTTCGAGCACGCGCGTCGCCCGCTCGCGACGTACGGGATCGCCCAGAAGCTCGGCCAGGCGAAGCAGCAAGTCCACCGCGAGCGATGTGCCTGACGGGACGGCGTTATCGGTGAGGTCGCGCGGACGCGTGAGCAGCGCTTCGTGGTCGCTGGCGGTGTCGAAGTATGCCCCGATGCGATCGTCCCAGAACCACGTATCGATCGCATCAGCGATTGCGCGCGCCGCATCGAGCCATCGGGCATCGAACGTGAGCCCATAGAGATCGAGGAAGGCGAGCGCGACGGCCGCGTGATCGTCGAGATACCCGGGTATCCGCGTGACGCCGGCGGTGTGAGACCGCATAAGGCGACCGCCTCTGACCATCTCGCGAAGCAGGAACTCGCCGTTTCGCACCGCGAGCGCACGGTAGTCATCGCGTCCGAACGCGCGAGCGGCTTCCGCGATCCCGCGCACCATGAGGCCGTTCCATGCCGCGAGAATCTTCTCGTCCCGACCCGGCCGCTCGCGCGTCGCCCGCCGTGCGAGCAGAACGGCGCGGGCGTTCGCGACAGCTTCGGCCAGCGCATCGACCGTGACGCCGGTGCGGGCCGCGACCACCGCGGGATTGTTTGGAACGTGGAGGATGTAGCGTTCCTCGAAGTTCGGCTCCTCGGCGGCGCCCCAGTAGGCCTTGACGATCGCTTTCGTCTCGCCTAACGCCTTATCGAGCTCGTCGCGCGTCCAGACGTAGAACGTTCCCTCGTGGCCCTCGCTGTCGGCGTCGAGCGAGGAAAAGAATCCGCCACTCGGCGCAGTCATCTCGCGCGCCACCCAGTCGATCGTCTCCTCCGTCACGCGGCGGACTTCCGGGTCCTGCGTTGCCTGCCAAACGTGCACGCCCAGCCGGGAGAGCAGGGCGTTATCGTACAGCATCTTTTCGAAGTGCGGCACGGTCCACGTCGCGTCCACTGCATAACGATGGAAGCCGCCGCCGAGCTGATCGTAGATGCCGCCGCGCTCCATTTTGCGGAACGATTCGGCCACCATCTCCAACGCGTAGTCGGTGCCGTTGCGTCGCCAGTACCGCAGCAGGAAGTCCAGCACCATCGGCTGTGGGAACTTCGGCGCGCCCTCGAAGCCTCCGTTCTGCCCGTCATATCGCTGCGCGATGGATCGATAGGCGCGGTCGAGTGTCGTCGCCGTCAGCGCGCCGGTGGATGTCATCACCGCAGCGGCGTTCGCGTAGAGCTCGCGCATCTTTGCCGCGGTCTCTTCGACCCCGCTCCGACGGGAATGGTAGGCGTCGGCTACGGCGCGGAGCACGCGGCGGAACGACGGCATGCCGTGTCGATCCTCCGGCGGGAAGTACGTGCCGGTGTAGAACGGCGCCATGTCGGGCGTGAGGAACACGGTCATTGGCCAGCCGCCGTGGCCCGTCATCGCCTGGGTCGCCTGCATGTAGATGCTGTCGAGGTCCGGCCGCTCTTCGCGGTCGACCTTGACGTTCACGAACAGCTCGTTCATGACGCGCGCGGTCTCCTCGTCCTCGAACGACTCGTGCGCCATGACGTGGCACCAGTGACACGCCGCGTACCCGATACTGAGAAGGATGGGTTTGTCCTCGCGCCGCGCTCGTTCGATTGCTTCGCTTCCCCATGGATACCAGTCCACCGGATTTTCGGCGTGCTGCGTGAGGTAGGGGCTGGTTTCGTTCGAAAGGCGATTCGACATAGCGGGGACGGGCGACGGGAACAGGCGACAGGCGACAGGCGACAGGCGACAGGCGACAGAAACGGCGAATACCAGCGTGCATGACGCGCACCAGCCCGGACATACGGCCTCGTATGCCCGGTACTACGTCAACGGCTCAGCCGATGGCTTAGTCGATCACCACGCGGTGCATCGTTCGGCCGAGCCTAACGCGGACGCGGCCGAGCAGGATCAGGGCGACCGCGGCGAGCCCCACGACGATACCCCACCACATGCCGACCGCGCCGCCGCCTAACCGAAACGCCAGCACCCAGCTCACCGGCAATCCGATGAACCAGAATCCGACGACGTTGATGATCGCCGGCGCATGCGTATCGCCGACCCCGCGAAGCACGCCCGCCGCCACCGCCTGGATTCCGTCGAAGACCTGAAACACGCCGGCGATCGGAATCAGCATGACCGTCAACAGGATGACGTCCGCGTCGCCCGTGTACGACCGGGCGAGGGCACGGGGGAAGACGAGGAACACGAACGCGCTCGCGCACATGAACGAAGCGCCGATGAAGATCCCGGCGATCGCCGACCGTCTCGCCTGATCTTCGTCTCCGGCGCCGATCGCGTGACCGACAAGCACGGCCGTCGCTGTCGAGACGCCGAGTGGCACCATGAACGTGAAGGACGCGAGGTTGATCGCGATCTGGTGCGCCGCCATCTGGGTGGTCCCGAGCACCCCCATGAGCAGCGCGGCGGCGGCGAATGCGCCGTATTCCAGCAGGTATTGCACGCCGATCGGAAGGCCGAGCCGCAACATTCGCCGGAGCGGTTCGATCGCGAGGGTCTCGGGCCGCCACGGCGTTAGGTGGTGCCAGACCTGCCGTCCGGACATCGACAACACCGCGAGCGCCATCGCCCAACGGCTCACGCTCGTCGCGATCGATGATCCAGCAACGCCCAATGCTGGCGAACCGAGGTGCCCGTAGATGAACACCCAGTTCAGTCCCGCGTTGAGCAGGTTCGCGAGCAGCACGGTCCACAGGACCGGCGCCACGCGATGCATCGCCTGGAGCGATTGGCGAAACACGACGAAGGCGTAAAACGGGAATACGCCCGGAATCGCGATGCGCACGTAGCTCGCCGCATCCGGGATGACGTCCGGCGGTTGATCCAGCACGCGAAGCACCCATTCAACCGGCACGAACGTCGCGCACGTGAAGGCCGTGAGCGCGAGCGCCATGACGAGCCCGCGCTGGAGCGCTCGCGCGATCGCCTCCTCGTCGCGCGCGCCAACGGCTTGCGAGATGACCGGGTCGAGGGCCATGAGCGTGCCCTGCCCGAAGATGCCGGCAATGAAGAAGTACAGGTTCCCGAGGGCGCCGGCGGCGAGCGCCGCGGGCGACAAGTGTCCGACCATGATCGTGTCGGTGACACCCATGGCCATGATCCCGAGCTGCACCGCGGCGACGGGCAGTGCGAGCCGCAGCATCGCGCGGAGGTCGGAGCGCGTTGGGAGTACCATGGTCGGGAATGTAGTCTCTTGTCGTTAGTCTTTAGTCGGTAGTCGTTGGTCTGTAGCCTGCTGTGTCGCCTGTCGCCTGTCGCCTGTCGCCTGTCGCCCGTCGCCCGTCGCCCGTACCCCGTCCCCGGCTTTCCGAATGACTGACCTGGACCAATACCTCGATCAGCACGATCGCCGCATCCACGATGAGCTGTTCGATCTGCTGCGAATCCCCAGCGTGAGCGCCCGCTCGGAGCACGCCGCCGATGTCCGCCGCACCGCGGAATGGTTGCGTGACTCGCTCGCAAAGATCGGCTTCGACGCGTCCATCCATCCCACGTCGGGGCATCCGATCGTCCTCGGTGAATGGCGCGGCGCGCCCGGCGCTCCGACCATCCTCATATATGGCCACTACGACGTGCAACCGGCCGAGCCGCTCGAGCTGTGGGAGTCACCGCCGTTCGAGCCGACGATTCGCAACGGCCGCATCTACGCACGCGGCGCCACCGACGACAAGGGACAGCTCTTCCTCCATGTAAAGGCGCTCGAGGCACACCTGGCCGTGCGCGGCAAGCTGCCGGTCAACGTCATCGTGCTCGCAGAGGGCGAAGAGGAAGTCGGCAGCGAGAACCTCGAGCGGTTCGTCGAGGAAAACGCGAAGCGTCTCGCCGCGAGTGCGGTCGTGATCTCGGACTCTTCGATGTTCGCGCCCGGGCAGCCGTCGATCGTGTCGTCGCTGCGCGGGCTCGCGTATTTCCAGATCAACGTCACCGGCCCGACGGTCGATCTCCACTCGGGGAGCTACGGTGGTGCCGTCGTGAACCCTGCGACCGCGCTGGCGCGCATCATCGCGTCGTTCCACGACGAGAACGGACACATTGCGATCCCAGGCTTTTACGACACCGTCCGCGACTGGAGCGATTCCGCGCGCGAGGCGATTCGGCGGCTTCCGTTCGACGAGGGAGTATTTCAGCGCCAGACCGGCGCGCCGGCGCTAGGCGGCGAGAAGGGGTACTCGACCCTCGAGCGCATCTGGACTCGCCCGACGTGTGAGGTGAACGGCCTGCTGAGTGGCTATACCGGAGAAGGCGCGAAAACGGTGTTGCCGTCGAAGGCGATGGCGAAGGTGAGTTGCCGTCTCGTTCCGGATCAGCAGCCGGAGGAGATCGAACGACTGATGCGTGCTCATGTAACGCGCGTCGCGCCGAAGGGCGTGACGGTCACGGTGGAGAATCTGAGTGGCGGACGGCCGTGGCGCGCGGAGCTCGATGGCCCACTGTTCGACGCCGCGCGTCGCTCCCTCAAGGCGGCGTTCGGTCGCGAGCCCGTGATCGTCGGGGAAGGCGGATCGATTCCGGTAGTCGGCGACTTCCAGCGGATTCTGGGTACGCCGGTGCTGCTCATGGGCTTCGGCTTGCCGGGCGAGAACGCGCACGCGCCTAACGAATGGATCAGTGACGAGAATTTCGTGAAGGGCGCGAAGGCGGTTGCCTCCTTCTGGGACGAGCTCGCCGCTAATTGAGACGCGTCGCTCGTTTTCAGTCTGCGGCGGCAGCCCTTGCCGGGGCTGTCTTTGTCCGGAACGCGTACTGTCCACCGGCGCGGACACAACGGGCGGTATGGTACAGCCCGTATGGCATCTTAACGACAACACCAACAAGGACTTAGCCGAGTATGCCGGCGGAACAATCGTCGGCACCCGTCCTGCCTTTCTCCGGGGCGTACTTCCCAACGCCTACCGCCAGCAAAGAGAGAGGGAGGATAGATGCAACGCTTCGTACTTCGCACCTCGGTCATTGGCCTCGCCGCGAGTCTCGGCGCCATGCCGCTCGCCGCTCAGCAGGCCAAACCGACGGTGTTCGACGTGCAGCCGTACGCCGGCTACATGATGTTCGGCAAGATGATCGAGGGGCCGATCGGCTCGAGCGTGTCCTCCAGCAGCGGCCCGGTGTACGGCGCCCAGATGAGCCTAACGATGGCGAAGAACTTCGCCCTCTACGGGAACGTGGGCTACTCCAGCACCGACCTGAAGGTCGGGCTCCCCATCATCGGCGGGATCGACGTCGGCTCGAGCAAGGCGCTCCTCTACGACGGCGGCGTGGAGCTCAAGATTCCACTGCAGTCCGCACCGATGGTGACCCCGTTCGTGCAGGGCGGTATTGGCGCCATGCGCTACGAGGTCTCGTCGAGTTTCCTCAACACAAACGCCACCAACGTCGCGTATAACGTCGGCGGCGGCGTCGACGTGAAGCTCAGCCCGAACTTCGGCGTCAAGGTCATGGCGAAGGACTACCTGGGCAAGTTCGACTTCAAGGAAGCGACGTCGTTCGACTTGAACGGCAAGACCATGAACAACGTGGCACTCACCCTCGGCGTCCACTTCGGGTTCTAGGGTCCCGGATTGGCTCACGTGACCGCGCTCGAGGAGCGCGAGTTAGGCAGGGTGACCAGGATCGGTGCGGCCCGTAACCGAACGCGGTTGCGGGCCGCACGTGCGACCAACGTCCGAGCGGACTCCTTTCGAGGCACGACGATGCGCCCCTTGATTGCTGCGTTGCCTTTCGCTGCGCTGATTGCCTGTTCCGGCAACAAACCGGCGGACATCACCGCGGCCTCGCGGAACCCTACAGTCTCCCAACAGGAGCTCGGGCGCTCGTTTTCGATGAAAATCGGTGAATCGATCACGGTCGGTGAGCTTCGCCTGACCTTCAGGGCCGTGGAGGGCGATTCACGGTGTCCGACCGATGTCGTCTGTGTCTGGGCGGGCGACGGCGAGATCGCGCTCAAGATCGAGCAGGCGGGCAAGGCTGCCGTGGCCGCGCTCCACACGACCCTTGAGCCGAAGAAGACCGAGTGGGACGGGTACACGATTGCGCTCGTGGGGCTTACGCCGGACCGCAAGTCGAATACGGCGATCAGCACGGCGGACTATCGGGCGGAGATCGTCGTGACCCGCTAGGGGTCAACTGCCGGCACCGATCCGGTATTGCCCGGCAGCGATAATTGGAGCGGCACGGGGAGGCGACCGGAGCCATATTACCGGCTTCCCCGAGGCACCGCGCCCAAGAGCGAGTGCCAAGCCGATTCCCTGATCACGACG
>JAJKIV010000464.1 GCA_021154285.1 Gemmatimonas sp.
TCAGCCATCAGCCATCAGCCATCAGCTCTGACGGCGGAGTCCCCGACCTGGACGGTCGGGGTGCCCGATGGCTGTCGGCTCAGGGCCGCGTATGATGCGTCGAGCAAATCGATTGGATGAATCGCCCGGGCGCGGGCGTTTGCACGTCGAAGACCTGCACCGATCTGCATGAGGCAGCCAGGATTCCCGGTTGCAACCCATTCTGCGCCCGTCGACGCAATGTGCCGAAGCTTCGGGGCGAGGACCGCATTGGAAGTTGCGGGCTCGAGCAGGTTGTAGATACCTGCGGCGCCGCAGCATTGCTCGGCGTCCGTGAGCGGAATGAGGGTCAGGTCCGGGATCGCGCGAAGCACGGCGAGCGGAGGCCCGGCGATTCGTTGCGCATGGAGCAGGTGACACGGCGCGTCGTACGTCACGCGCGCGGGCAGAGAGCCGCCCGGTCGAGGGCCCGCGGCCGCGAGAAGCTCGCTCACGTCGCGCACCCGCGCGGCGACCTTCTCCGCACGCTGTGCCCACTCGGGATCATCGGCCAGCAGGTGACCGTACTCCTTCATCATCGCGCCGCACCCCGCGGCATTCACGCCGATGAAATCGGCGCCGGAGCGCTCGAATGCATCGATGTTCTTCCGGGCCAGGGCGCGCGCCGCATCGAGATCGCCGGCGTGCGCATGCAACGCTCCGCAACACACCTGGCCCGGTGCCCCGCGGATCCGGTAGTCGTTCGCACGAAGCGTACGACGCGTCGCCCGATTGGTGCGCGAGAACAGTCCATCCATCACGCACCCGAGCAGCAGCGCGACCGCTCCGCGCGAGCCCGGCATGCCGAAATCGTAATCGTGCTCGCGGAGCGCGTTGCGGGTCGATGCAAGCATCGCGGACGCAAACCCAAGTCGGCCTCCAACCCGGGCGAACAGCGACGGTACACCGGTCGCGCGCACGATCCGCGATGCGAACAGCATCGCGCGAAGCGCCGCGATTTTCTGGAAGACCCCGAGGACAGCGCGACCGAGGAGCGGCATCGGGCGCGCTGCCCGCAGCGTCGCGCGCGTGGCTTCGAGCAACTGACCGTACGGAACACCGGACGGACACGCCGTTTCGCATGCGCGACAACCGAGGCATCGATCGATGTGCGCGCCGACGCTGGGGTCGTCGAGCGGCAGCTCCCCTTCGACGACAGCCCGCATGAGCACGATGCGACCGCGCGGGCTGTCGTTCTCGTCCTCCAGGTTCACGTAGGTCGGACACGCCTGCAGACAGAAGCCGCAATGCACGCACGTTTCGATTCCCGGGATGGCCGCCGCGAGCGGTGTGTCGGGAATTGCACAGGGGAGGGATCTCCGCCCTGGCAGTGTGCTCGTCACGCGTGGGTCTCGCCGAGTATGCCGCGGTTGAGCAAGCGATGCGCATCGAAGGCCGAACGTACGCCCTGTGAAAGGCGATCCGCCGCTCGAGTCGGTGCAAGAACCGGCCAGAGCGCGCGAGGGAGTCGCTCGAAGATCCGGGTGTCACGGCTCGCGCCGCGCAGAAGGTCGAGGGCCGCGTCCGTCGGCGCGTCCTCGTTATGCGGCAGGACCACCCGTGCGGACGAACGAAGCACGGTGGCGTGCACGTGTCCATCGCCGGCGGTAGCCAGTCGCTCGGCCGCGAGCCACAGCTCGGGGAATCGAGCAACAGTGCTCGAGAAGCGGACAACGGTCGCCTCGACCGGGTCGGCGGTTCGCACGGTCGTCCACACCTCGTCGGGCACCTCCATGACGTCGCCGATCACGCCAAGCGCAACACGCTGCCCGCTGACGGCGTCGGCGTTGCCCGCGAGGCGGGCGATGACGACGGGCTGCTGCCCGAGGCCCAGCCGTGCCGCCAGCGTCGCGCTCACCATCTCGATTGCGAGCGGCGCGATCGGCGCAGATCGGAGGCGCGCCACCACATCGGCGAGCGCCGCCGGGGCGTTAGGCAGCGGGAGTGCCAGCGTTGCCTCCTGCTCCGGCAGGCCGCGAAGTCGGACCGAGACTTCCGTCAGGATGCCGAGCGTGCCCCAGGCTCCCACCATGAGGCGCGTGAGGTCGAAACCGGCGACGTTCTTCACCACGCGACCGCCACCGCGGACCACCTGGCCCGAGCCAGTAACGGCCTCGATCCCGATGACCATGTCGCGCGGTGTGCCCAACGCGCCGCTCATGGGGCCGGCGGTCGCCGTGGCCGCCGTCGCGCCTAACGATCCAGCGTCACCGCCCCATGGCGCGAGCGCGAGCCACTGGCCATGCTCGGCGGTTGCCCGCGCGATCTCGGCGAGCGTCGTTCCGGCGCGCGCCGTAAGCGTGAGGTCGCCGGGCGTATAGTCGACGATGCCGGTCAGCGCATCCAGCGAGACCTGCCGCGTCGCCTCGACCGGCCGGCCCGCGTTCAGCCAGGTGCCGCGACCAACGATGCGAACCGGCGTCTTGTTCGCGATCGCGTCGCCGACAATCTCGCGCACCTCGGCGGTGGTGGTCGGGCGAAGGGGTGGGGACGACGGTGCCGTGGACCCCGACGCGGTTTGCATGGCCGCCGGGGACGATGCGGCGCTCACCGGCACCGTCATGCGGTCCACGCTGCCTTCGGTGCGCCGTGCCATTCGCGACAACTGTGAACGGGCACCACCTTGCCCGGGTTCGCGCGGTGATCGGGGTCGAACACCTCGCGGAGGCGGCACATTGCGGCGAGCGAATCTTCGGAGAAGATCAGGCTCATGTAGTCGAGCTTGTCCAGTCCGACGCCGTGCTCGCCCGTGATCGTTCCGCCCGCCGCGACACACGCCGACATGATCTCGCGCATCGCGGCATGGACCCGGGCCTGCTCGTCGGGGTTGTTCGCGTCGTAACCGATGTTGGGATGGAGATTGCCATCGCCCGCGTGGAAGACGTTGCAGACCGTGATGCGCTGCCGTTCGGCGATCTCGCGAATGGCGGCCAGCACGTCGGGCAATCGCGTTCGGGGAATGACCGCGTCCTGTACGACCAGATGCGATGACACGCGGCCCATGGCGCCGAACGCTTTCTTGCGCCCCTGCCAGAGGCGCGCGCGCTCCGACTCATCACGTGCGATGCGAACCGATCGCGCGCCGGCCGCCGCGCACATGCGTTCGATGCGTGCGACATCCGCCTCGAGACCAGCCTCGAGCCCATCGAGCTCGATGAGCAGAATCGCCTCGGCGTCGACGGGATAGCCCGCGGCATAGATCGAGGCCTCGACGGCCCGGATCGTGGCGCCATCCATCATCTCGAGCGCGGCTGGCACGATGCCTGACGCGATGATCTCGGAGGTCGCGCGCGCGGCCGCGTCGACCGACGTGAAGTCCGCGAGCAGCGTCCGGATCGCCTGCGGATTCGGGGAGAGTCGCACCGTGACATCGAGCGCGATCCCGAAGCAGCCTTCGGACCCGATGAACGCGCCTAACAAGTCGTACCCGTCTACCTCGCCCTCCGCGCTGCCGAGCCGGACGATCTCCCCGTCCGGCAGGATGGCCGTGACGGCGCGGACGTGATTGAGGGTGACGCCGTACTTGAGGCAATGCGGCCCGCCGGCATTCTCGGCGACGTTTCCGCCGATGGTGCACGCGGCCTGGCTCGACGGGTCGGGCGCGTAATGAAGGCCGTACGGCGTCGCGGCGCGCGTGAGTGCGACGTTGACGACCCCCGGTTCCACTACCGCGAGCCGCTCCACGGGGTCGATCGAGAGGATCCGCGTCAGCCGGTTGAGCCCCACCAGCACGACGTCGTCGGCCAACGCCCCTCCAGAGAGTCCGGTTCCAGCTCCACGGGGCACGAACGGTACACTCTGCTCGGCCAGGAGCCTAACGACTGCCACCAGCTCGTCGCGCGTCCGCGGAAACACCGCGAGCCGCGGCTGCTTGGAGTAGCCGGGCAGGCCGTCGCTGCGATACACGACGAGCTCGCCCGGGCGCCGCAGCACGCCGCGCGGGCCGACTATCTCGGTGATCCGATCCGCGAGATCCGCTGCGTGCGTCACGAGGAGAGATACGGTCCGCGACCGTTGCTCTTCGCCCGACCGTGCACGCGCGCGCGCGCCTCGAGCGAGTCGACGGCACCGCCGAGCAGGCGCTCGATATTCGTGAGCCGTTCCGAAGCAAGCCGGGACACGAGCAGTTCCTGGCGCTGCGGCGCGTCGATATCGATGAGCGCCGCGATGCCGAACGACAAGGAGTCCGCGTCGTCAGGCAGGCTGGGCAACGGATCGTGATCGTCAGCCAGCGTGCGGGCCGCGCGACCGATGCGCCCAAACAGCGCTCGCACGCGCGTCGCTATCGGTCCGAGCGCGGACTCATCTTCGGGCAGGTCCTCGTATTCGGCGACCTCGCCCACATAGTACGGCGCAGGGCTGGCAACGAAGCGCTGGAGCGCGAAGCGGCGCACGCCGTGCACCACGATGTTCGATCGGCCGTCAGGCAGCGTGTGCGCGTCGTCGACCTCGGCGATGCACCCGACGCGCCCCGGCTCCAGATCGCTGTCGCCCATACCCTCGGGCCGAAAGACAATGCCGAAGCGCGAATCCCCGCCCATGCAATCCGTCAGCATCTGCTGATACCGCGGCTCGAAGATGTGCAGCGGCAGCGGCGCGCCGGGGAACAGAACCAGCGGGAGTGGAAAGAGCGGCAGCAGGTAGACGGGCACCCGGGAAAGGTACAGCACCGCGTCCCAACGGGGACCACCACGGGACCATCGCGCCCTGCACACGCGCTACTCGTCGTGCGCATCGGCTGGCGGAACGACCAGCCGCAACGCGTCACGCTCGATGCGATAGTCGAGCGGCGAGCTCATCTCGACGATCTCGCCGTCCACGGCAACGCGGCCGCGTCGACGCCGCATCACGATTCGACAGGCATCCACGACAAAGCTGTCGGCAAGGCGTTCTCGCTTGACCGCATCGTTTCCGCGAAAGACGGCCACCAGTCCGGCGGCTACGAGTCTCGCCCACGTTCCTCCGCGCACCACGATCACGTGCAAGCCACGACGGCCGTTCTCCGCGAGCCCGCCGACCGACGGAAGCTGCAGCTCACGCTCGCCGACCCCCACGAAGACGAGGGCGCTCTGGTATCGCCGTGGCTGGCCGTCCAGCTCCATCTCGACGGTGAACGCGCGGATTCTCCCGAGCAATCGCAGCGCCGCGATGACAGTCGCCAGGCGATACCCGAAGCGGCGTTCGAGTCGCTCGCGGGCTCGCACGAACACGACATAGGCGCCAACGGAGCTCGTGTTCAGGAAGACGCGCCCGTTCACGGTGGCGACGTCGGTCGTGGTCGTCGCGCCGTTGGCGGACAGTTCCGCGGCCTTCACGGGATCGCGCGGGATGCCGTGGTCTTTCGCGAAGTGGTTGAGCGTTCCGCCCGGGACGACAGCGAGCGCGGTTTCCTTGCCGACGAGCGCCGCCGCCGCTTTGGCGACGGTCCCGTCACCTCCCGCGACGACGACTCGCTCGGCCCCCTCGCGCACCGCTCGTTCGATCTGGCGATCGAGGTGTTCCGGAACACACGGGGCGACATCGAAGACGCCGACCCCATCGAGGGCCTCGCGCGCCGCCTCGCCGGAACCCGACGAGAGGTTGACGAAGGCGCGGATCTGCTGACTGGGCATGAAAGCCCACAGGGCGAAAAGCGGACCAGACCATGGAGGTCCGGTGCCGGCGCTCGCGCCTAACGTCCCAGAATGCGATCGACCGTCGCCCGCAGCTTCGAGAACTCGAACGGCTTCTCGATGATCTCGCAAGACGTGTCGCGGGCGAAGTCGGCGGCCTCCTCGGACACGAGGTCGCCTGTCGAGAACACGAGCCGACTCAGCACTTCGGGGTAGTCCTTCTCGATCCGATCGTGCAGCTCGATCCCCGAGAGGCCTGGCATCCGAAGATCGGACACGACCAGCGAGTAGGGTGGAATCACGCGCTGCGAGCGATCCTCAATGATCATCTCGAGGGCACGGTCGCCGTCGCCGGCTTCCTCGACCTCGAAGCCCAGTCGGGTGAAGAAGCGTCGGAGTGCGAAGCGGATCGTCGACTCGTCGTCGACGACGAGGACACGCGGCGGCGTCGCCGGAGGGATGGGGACATCGCCAGTGGGCCGAGGGTCGGGAGTGGCGTCCATCCGACGTGGACGATCGTGCATCGCGGACGAAACATCTTGCGTCTGGTATTTGACCGGACAAAACGCCGGCCGCTTTCTGGATGCAAAAAGGGCTCGGCAATATTGCCGAGCCCTCGTTCGCTGCTGGTGAATCGGCTCAGGCCGCGGTCCAGAACCCGGCCAGGGCTGCACCATCAGGCGACTCACGCAGTTTCTCGAAGGCGCGCTCGCGAATCTGCCGAATGCGCTCGCGCGTGACGCCCATGAGTGCCCCGATCTTCTCGAGGGTCATGGCTTCCGAGCCCTCCTCGAGGCCGTAGTAGAGATAGAGAATCTTTCGCTCTCTCGGCGTGAGGTACTGACGGAAGACGCGGTCGATGAACTCGCGCATCAGCTTGAAGTCGGTGACTTCCTCGATCTCGGTGCCGTCAACGCCGGCGAAGCGTTCGCCGAGCGTGCAGGCCTCACGATCGGAGCGATCGATTGGTGCGTCGAGCGACACTTCGGTGGCGGACATCTGCTTGGCCGCGCGTACTGATTCCGGAGTCTCTTCGAGCAGTCGGCCGATCTCGCTGTCGGTGGGATCCCGTTTCAGGACCTGAGACAAAACCGTCTCGGCACGAGCGAGACGGATGAGTTGCGAGTTCTGATTGAGCGGGATGCGAACAGAGCGGGTCTGTTCGGCGAGCGCTTTGAGCACCGCTTGTCGAACCCACCAGACCGCGTACGAGATGAACTTGACGCCCTGGTCGGGGTCGAATTTTCGGACGGCCTTGAGCAGGCCTTCGTTGCCAATGGCTACGAGCTCGCTCAAGTCGAGGCCGTGGCCCTGGTACTTCTTCACGTAGGAGATGACGAAGCGGAGGTTCGCTGTCACCAGCCGCTCAGCGGCTTTTTCGTCGCCCTTTTGCGCCCTTCGCGCTAACCGTCTCTCTTCTTCGGGATCGGTTATTAAGGGGAGTTTTTGTATGTCCTGTAAGTACTGATCGAAAGCGGTGGAGGGAGAGGAACGGAAGAACCCTTTAGACCTGCTCTCGGTCACTTGCTGCATACACGCCCCTTACCATGCGAAAGTGATGCGAGCGCGGGGGGAGATTGCTCGCGGGCTTGGTCAGCAGAGAGGCGGCACTATAGCACGGGGGAGTTATCAAGGTCAACAGCTTTTTTAACAGTGACGTAATGTTGGCCGGTCGCAGTGTGGGATGTTGTTGGCGACAAACAATTTGTGATGTGTCGTCTGGAAGCGCAAAAATCGGAGAGGCGGTTCGCCTCTCCGATTCTTAAGAACTTTCACAGCAAAATTGGTCAGACCGCTGGGGGATCCCGCGGCTTCGTTCGCGATGTCGCCATGAGAATTCCGATCCCGAGCAGGACAACCACGCCAACGAGAATCCACGTGGGCGGCACGTTCAGCAGGTAAGCGGCAATGCCGAGCCCAATGATCAGGATTATGAAACCGACGAGGTAAGTGCCGAAGGACGACATTGCTGTCTCCGATAGGAGTCTGCCCTTACGCATGAGCAAGCGGCGTACCTTGGTCGGGAATCGGGAATCGGCACCGGTCACTCCACTGGACGCCTCGATTCCCGATTCCCGATTCCCGATTCCCTATTCCCGATTCGCTAGAGCTCGGAGCACTTCGAGCGCGATCGAGTCGTCGACCGCGATGGCCCATCCGGATGACTCGCCGGCCATCTCGCCCATCCGCTTGGGGAGAGAATACTCGAGCACGCCACGGCGCTGCTTCTTGTCCGAACGCATGAGCGCGAGCACGCGATCGGCAGCCATACCGTCCGGCGCGCGAGACGGCAGCCCTGCACGCGTCACCGCGTCCTCGATCGCCGCGGCCGTGCCGACGGTTGCAATCCCAAGGTTCTCCGCCAGCCGTGCTTCCGCCACCATCCCGATCGCGATCGCCTCGCCGTGCAGCAACACGTAGTCGCTCGCCGCTTCCACGCCGTGGCCGATCGTATGACCGAAGTTCAACACCTTGCGCAGTCCGAGCTCGCGCTCGTCGGCGGCGACGACGTCTGCCTTGATTCGCACGCTGCGTTCGATCATGGGTTCAAGTGCGGCCCCTAACGCGCGTGCGGCGAGCAACGCCGGCATGATCGCCTCGACTTCGTCGATGACGGAGCGGTCGGCGATCACGCCGTGCTTGATCACTTCGGCGAGACCCGAACGAAGCTCGCGCGCCGGAAGCGACGCGAGGGTCGCCGGGTCGATCATGACGGCTGCGGGTGGGTGGAACGCGCCGACGGTGTTTTTCCCGGCGGGTGTGTCGACCGCCGTCTTGCCTCCTACCGACGCATCCACCATCGCGAGCAGCGTCGTCGGGATCTGCACCACCGGAATGCCGCGCATGTAGGTCGCCGCTACGAAGCCGGCGAGATCGCCGATGACGCCACCGCCCAGCGCAATGATCGCCGTGTCGCGCCCGCACCCGTACGCGAGCAGGGTGTCGGTGATCGCTGACCAGCGCTCGCGCGTCTTGTGTTCCTCGCCCGCGGGAATGACGACCGTGTGCACTCGATCACTCGTCACGCCGCGACCGGATCCTTCGATCAACGACGCAGAGACGTGGTCGAGGTAGTGCGATGCGACGTTGTCATCGGTGATGATGACATACCGATGCGACGGAGCGCGCTCCTCGACGATCCGAGCGACCTCCGCGAGGCCGCCCGACGAGACGACGATCGGGTAGCCGAGCGTGTCGATGGTCCGCACGCGGGTTACCAGGTAACTTCGCCCGCGCCCGCGCGGCGATTGGCCACGCGAGCCAGCACGAACAACAGGTCTGACAGGCGATTCAAATAGATCACGACGAGCTGTGGGATCTCGGTGTCGGCGTCTCGTCGCAGATGGACGACACGACGTTCGGCTCTTCGACAGACGGTGCGCGCGACGTGCAGCGCGGCCGCCTTCGGTGTGCCGCCCGGTATGATGAACGCCTTGAGCGGCTCGAGCTCCTCCTCGCCATTGTCAATGGCGCGCTCGAGCTGCGCGATGCGGTCATCGTCGACGCGTGCCTTGGCGAGTTGCTCGCGCATCTTCGCCGGATTGGGCGTTGCCAGCAGGGCGCCAATGGCGAACAGGTCGCGCTGGATCGGCACGAGCACTTCGTCGATGCGTGGCATCATCTCGACCGAACGTGCCATCCCGAGCACGGCGTTGAGCTCATCGATGTCGCCGTAGGCTTCAACGCGCGGATGGTCCTTGCCAACACGGCCGCCGCCAAAGAGCCCCGTGTCTCCGGTGTCGCCGGTTTTCGTATAGATCTTGGTGGTCATGCGAATAAGCTAGCCTTATTCTTCGACCGCATGACGACGCACGAGCCCACCGACATCACGATCATTGGCGGCGGTCCTACGGGTCTGTTCGCGCAGTTCTACGCGGGGATGCGCAAGGTGACTTCGCGCATCGTGGACGCACTGCCGGACCTGGGCGGCCAGCTCACGGCGCTCTATCCGGAGAAGTGGATCTTCGACGTCGCCGGGTTTCCGAAGATTCTCGCGAAGGACCTCGTGAGGCAGCTCGCCGCGCAAGCGGGGCAGTTCGGTGCGAAGTCCTATCTCGGTGAACGCGTCGTGGGGCTGACGCAGGAGAACGGTCATTTCGTGCTGACGACCGAGCGGCAGAGTTTCCCATCCCGATCGGTGGTGATCGCGGGCGGCATTGGCGCCTTCTCGCCGCGTCGACTGCCGCAGGCGTGTGCGAACCCGTGGTATGGGCGTGGCGTGCACGAGATCGTGACGGATCCGGAAGAATTTCGTGGCCGTCGCATCGTGATCATCGGTGGGGGCGATTCGGCATTCGACTGGGCGCACCAACTGCTCGACCGCGCCGCGTCCGTGACGCTCGTGCACCGGAGCGACCGGTTTCGCGCGCACGCCGCGACGGTGAGCGAAGTGCAGGCCGCAGCCGCGGCAGGGCGCGCGCAGCTGCTGACGTTCCACGAGCTCGCCGACATCACGGCGACGGACGATCGCCTGAGCGGCATCGTGCTCAAGGACATCAAGGGGAAGACGACCCGCTCGATCGACGCCGACGCGGTTCTGCCGATGCTGGGGTTCGTGAGCGATCTCGGGGCGATCTCGGAGTGGGGCCTCTCGATCGTGAACGACGAGATCACCGTGACGAGCACGATGGAGACGGGACGGGCGGGGATCTACGCCGCGGGCGACATCACGACGTATGCCGGGAAGCTCAAGCTGATCGCGACGGGGTTTGGCGAAGCCGCGATCGCGGTGAACCAGGCAGTCCACTGGATCTACCCGGACAAGAAGGTAAACCCGGGGCACAGCTCGAACATGGAGATTTTCGGGCAGAAGGACGACTAGACTCCTCGCACGGTTCTCGCATAACGAGTTCCTCCACGCCCGCGACTCGGCGGGCAGAGCCGTATTGAAGCGAAGGGAGGTTGCGGTATGCCACTCGTCAGGCGTATTGGGACGCTTGCCGTCACGGGCGCGATACTGTTCGGTGCGGCGTGCTCCAACGACGACAATGCACCGACAGCTCCGACGACCGCCACGGTCGCGGGCAGCTACAAGGCGACGCGATTCGTGGTCACGAGCCCGTTAGGCACCGAGAACGTGTTGCAGGAAGGCGGATCAGTCACGACGACGTTCGCGGCGGACGGCACGGTCACCGGCCATGTGACCGTCCCGAGCCAGTCGGTCGATGAGGATTTCGCGGGCAGCTGGAAGCTGCAGAATGGTCAGGTCGAGATCGAAGATGTGCCGGGCGACTCGTTCGTCGAGGACGTGTCGTTCAAGCCGGTTGGCAAGACGCTCGTCGGCGACGAGACGTTCAGCGGCGTGCGGGTGGAGCTGACCCTGACCAAACAGTAGCGGTTGTCGCTACTCGGCGTCCCGCTCGACACTCCTCGCGTCTGTGTAGCCCTCGGGGTAGCGCTTCCGCAGCTTCGCTATGTTTGCCGCGGCGACCTGCTCGAGCGACACCCCGAGCGCGCCGGCCGCGGTCGTTAGGCACCACAGCGCATCGCCCAACTCGATCGTCAGGCGCGCGACGTCGATCGAGTGGCCCATGAACACGTGCTTGCGGACGAGACCGAGCACCTCACCCGCTTCCTCGGCAAGGCCGGCCGCGGCGTCCAGGAGGCGCTGATCGCGCGTCAGCGACAGGTTCAGCGTCCGCGCCGCGAGCTGCTCGTACTCCTCCATCGTCATCGGGAGCGCCGATCCTGCCATCGGGTCAACGTCACTCATACGATATCCGGGGATCCGCCTTCGCGTATGCGAGGTCCGTGAGGAGGTTGACGGCAACGAACACTACGCTGAGAAACAGCACCGAGCCCTGGATCGCCGGAAGGTCGCGACGCGAGATGGCATTCACGACATAACGCCCCAGGCCCGGCCAGCTGAAAATCGTTTCCGTAAGAATGCTTCCGGTCAGGTAGTACCCGAAGTCGAGCCCGAGGACGGTGATCACCGGGATGAGCGCGTTGCGCAGCGCGTGCCGGACGATGACGGTTCGCTCGACGAGGCCCTTGGCCCGCGCGGTGCGAACGAAGTCGCTGCCGAGCACCTCGAGCATGGACGAGCGTGTGACTCGCGCCAGAAACGCGATCGATCTCGAGCCCAGTGCGAGCGCTGGCAGGACGAGGTACTGGGCGCGGCCGTAGCCCGACGGCGGGAGCCACCGCAGCGTGACCGCGAATAGCAGGATGAGCAGGAGGCCGACCCAGTACACCGGGAACGAGATGCCGAGGTAGGCGGCGCCTAACGTGACACGGTCGAGCACCCCGCCTGGCCAGCGCGCCGTGACGACGCCGATCGAGATGCCAAGGAGCGCCGCGAGCACCATGGCGGTTGCCGCGAGGAGCAGCGTCTTCGGAAACCGCTCGGCGATGTCCCGAAGAATCGGGCGCCCAGTGATGTACGACGTGCCGAGATCGCCGCTCAGCACACCTCCCGCATAGTGTGCGAACTGTACCGGCACCGGATCGTCGAGCCGAAGCTCCCGGCGCAGCCGCGCGATCGTTTCGGCATCGGCGCGCTCGCCGACCATCTCCTGCACCGGATCGCCAGGGGCGACGTACAGCAGTAGAAAGACGACCACGAGCACCCCCACCAGCGTCGGGATGGCCAGCAGAACTCGGCGGAGGAGGAAACTGGGCAAGAACGGCTCGTTGCTGGGTGCTCGTGCTGGCGGTGGCTGACGCTGGCGGATAGACGCTAGGTGCCGCGTTAGGTCAGTCGACTACGGACGCTGCTCGGGGCCGGCGATCTTCACGTCCGTCCAGCGCTGGCCGTTGAAGATCGTCGGTACCTTGAAGTTCCTGATCCACGGCTGAACAGCGTAGAGATCGTTGTAGAAGAAGAGCGGAACCATCGCGGCGTCCGCGTAGGCGAGCGAGTCGGCGGACCGGTAGAGGGAGGCGCGCTTCGTATCGTCCTGTTCACGCCGAGCGGACAGGACGAGCTTATCGAACGCCGGGTTGGCGTAGAAGGAGACGTTGCCGCCCGGACCTTTGCTGCCGGAGTACAGCAGCGGGTAGAGAAAGCTGTCCGCGTCGGGATAGTCCGCGTACCACGTCTTGAGCGTCATGTCGGTCTCCCCCTTTCGCGCCGCCTCACGGGCGGACGACGCGTCGCGCTGCACGAGCTTCGTCCGGATGCCTGCCGCGTTCAAGTATCCCTGAACCGCCTGCGACAACCTGGCGATCACTGCGTCCTGCGAGTGCCAGAGCTCGACGTCGATGCCGTTCGGGTGACCCGCCGCGGCGAGCAGCTCCTTTGCCTTGGCTACGTTGTATGCATAACGAGCCCGCGACGTGTCCGCGCCATCGAGGATGGGGGCGACGACGCCTGGAGCGAGATAGCCGCGTCCGCCCATCAGCTGCTTGAGGATGGTCCGCGTGTCGACGGCGTAGTTGATCGCCTGACGCACACGGGCGTCGGTCAACGGACCTCGGGTCGTGTTGATCGCGACGTAATAAAGGATGAGCGCCGGTGCGCTCTGCAGCATCGCCTGCTTCTCGTCCGTCTGCTCCCAGGCTGCTGTCTCGCCCTGGGGGATGACCAGGATGTCGACGTTGCCTGCCTCGAACTCTGCGACGGCGGTGCTCGGCTCCGGGATGATGCGTGCCGTGAGCGTGTCCGTCGCGGGAGTGCCGCCCCAGTACTTGTCGTTGCGCGCGAACTTCAGGTAGTCGTCGTGCTTCCACTCCACAAACTTCCACGGCCCGGTGCCGATCGGATGCTGGCCGAAATCGGCGGGAGTCGTGTCGGGTACAATCGACGCGACCGGCATCGCGAGCAGCTTGGGGAACGCCGCGAGCGGCTCGGCGAGCGTGATGACGACGGTCGTGTCGTTCGGCGCCGACAGTCCGGAGACGGACTTGGCTTTCCCCGCCGCGAACTCGGACGCGCCCTTGATGGGAACGAGTGGTTCGGCGCGGCCGCCCTTGGTCGCAGGGTTGAGCGCGCGCTCGAAGCTGTGCACGACCTGCTTCGCCGTGAACGCTGTTCCGTCATGGAACGTGACGCCGCGGCGAAGATGAAACGTGTAGGTGAGCCCGTCTGGCGACGCCGTCCAGCGCTCCGCGAGCGCCGGTTCGACGCGCGCATCCGGGGTGAACCGTGTCAGGCCGTCGAACACGTATGAGACCGCGCGGCCGGTCGGGACGTCTGTCGAGAGAGCAGGGTCGAGCGAGCGCGGATCATAGGTGTCGCGAGAGTCGACCAGCGAGCTTCGCTGTGGCGCCGAGTCTCCGCCGCGACAAGCGGCGGCGACGATGGCGTAAGTCGCGATAGCGAACGGCAGTACACGAATGCGCATTGACAATGGCAGGTGAAACACGAGAACTTACCGGACCCCGGTTCCTTCCGTCAATCCACGCTAGGCTGCTGTGAGATCGTGAGTTACCTGTTGTTCGCCGACGACAACGAGGACATGCGGCTCATGTTGCGTGACCTCTTCCGGTCGTCGGGTCACGAGGTCTGCCTGGCTGAAGATGGGCTCGCCGCACTCGCATCCATTCGAGAGCGCGAGCCGGATCTCGTCATCCTCGACCATAGTATGCCTGGGATGTCGGGGTTCGAGGTCTGTCGTAACGTGAAGCGAAATCCGTTCACGTCGCGAATCCAGGTACTCATGCTCACGGCGCAGTCGGAGGTCGAGAGCAAGATCGAGGGCTTCGCGGCCGGTGCGGACGACTATCTCGCCAAGCCGTTCGATCCGCGAGAGCTTCGGGCGCGCGTGTCGGCACTCCTCCGGCTCGTCGAACGCGAAGGCGATCGTAATCCGACGAGTGGATTGCCTGGCGGGCACGCAATCGAGAAGGAGATCGCGCAACGCGTTGCGAAGGGCGACCCGTTCGCCGTCTGCTATCTCGATCTCGACAACTTCAAGGCGTTTGCCGACACGTTCGGCTTCGCGACCGCCGACATCGTCATTCGCGGCCTTGGCGCCGCGATTCGGGACTCGGCGTACGCGGTAGTCGGTGAAGGCGGCGGCGATTTCGTCGGCCACATCGGCGGTGATGACTTCATCGTGGTCACGGCGCAGCCGCACGCCGAGGCGGTGGTGCACGAGTGCGCGCGACGGTTTCGGGACGTCATCGCGAGAGCTGTGGGTGGCGAGGCGGCGGAGAGTGGGCACTTCACAGGCGTCGATCGCGATGGACACATCAAGCGCTTCCCCCTCGCGCACGTGTCCGCCGCGGTGATGTTCGTGTGTCCGCAGAATTGGGTCAGCCTGGCACATTTCGGAATGCAGGCCGCCGACACGAAGCGCCGTGCCAAGCAGCAAGGTGCAGGGAGCATCCTGATCGAGTCGGTGTAAGTCGGTGGCTCACTGAAACGTCAACGCGGCACATGCTCAAACGCGAAGCGCCACGCATCAGAAGTGAATACGTCTATCGTCGCGCGCTTGACGCGCGCGAGCTGTTGCCGGCGTTAGGCGTGGGCGTGGGTGTGGGTGCGCTCGCGTTCTACATCGCCTATCTGCTGCTCCAGCGGACACCACTCGACCCCGGCAAACTCCCGGCTGCCGCCCCCGCGAAGCGCCTGACGCGCGGGGCGTCCGACTGATGGGTCATCGCCGAGCGCTGCTCGCACTCGGCTTCGTCGTCGCTGCTCTGTCGCTGGCCGCTCCGACCACCGTGTCGGCGCAGGACATCGCCTGCGACCGAGGCGACATGGAGGTCGTGGGTGTTGAGTTCGTTGGCAACCACGCTTTCTCGAATGCGCAGCTCGCCATCGGGCTCGTGACGACGCCATCGTCGTGGTTTCGCCGCGTGATCAGGATCGGGACGCGACGCTGTCTCGACACGCTCGAGGTCAAGCGGGACCCGATCCGCCTCTTGTACTTCTACAGCCAGCACGGCTTCACCGGGACGAAGGTAGGCGCACGCGTCGACACCGTCCGAAAGCAAGCCGTGCGTGTGGTCTTCGGCATCCAGGAAGGCGACCCCATCCTCATCAAGGATCTTACGATCACCGGGCTGGACTCGGTGCCGCGGAGCGACCGCATCGTCCGAGACCTCCCGATCAAGGTCGGCGAGCGGTTCGACAAGATTGCGCTGGAGGCCTCACGGGACACGATCCTGCAGCGGTTGAGGAATAACGGATATCCTGCGTCCGACCTCTTTCGCAGCTACGAGTCCGACTCTGCGGCGCGCGTGGCGTCGGTGAAGTTCGATGTGGCGCCGGGTCCGCGCGCGCACATCGGCGCCGTGAACATCACCGTAACTCCGCGCGAAGGAGCCTCAGAGCAGATCTCGAAGGCGCAGGTTCAAAAGGCACTCGGGTTTGCGCCGGGTGATCTCTATCGCGAGCGTGAGCTCGAGAATGCGAAGCGGGCGCTGTACCTCTCGGACGCTTACCGTCACGTGGAGGTGCGCCCCGACACGGCGAGTCTCGCGCCCTCCGGAGATTCAACGATCAACGTGGATATTGCGCTCGCCGAGACGTTCATGCGATCGCTGCGGCCGTCCGTCGGCTGGGCCACGCTCGATTGCTTCCGCACACAGGTCGACTATTCGGACGCCGGGTTTCTCGGCGGCCTTCGGCGCCTGGACATCAGTGCGCGCGCGTCGAAGATCGGTGTCGGATACCCGACGGCGGCCACCGGCGCAATGGGCCAGCTCTGCTCGCAGAGCGCACGGGACGACCCCTACAGCGACACTCTCAACTACTACATCGGCTCGACGCTCCACCAGTCCTCGCTGTTCGGTCTTCGGATGCTCCCGAGTCTCACGGTGTACAGCGAGCTGCGCTCTGAGTACAAGGTGTACCAGCGGTACACACCGCTCGGCGGCATACTGTCACTCAACCAGCAACTGCCTCGCCGGATCGGCGCGACGTACGCGTACCAGCTGGAGTACGGACGGACGAATGCCGAACCGGCGATCTTCTGCGGCGTCATCGGCATCTGCGATGTGAACGAACAGAACTTCCTGAAGCGTTCGCAAAGGTTGGCGACGCTGAGCGCCACGTTCGGGCGCGACAGGCGAAACAATCCGTTCTACCCGACGGGCGGCTCGACGATGTCCCTCGAGCTGAGGACTGCGAATCAGCTCATCGGGTCGGACCCCGATCTGCAGTTCAACAAGATCCTGGGGGATGCCAGCTGGTATTGGGCGTTGCCAAAGAGCTCGGTGCTCGTTGCCCGCTTGCGTGGTGGTCTGGTGTTCGGGCGACAGGTGACGCTGGGCACAGATACGACGGTATTCATACCGCAGCAGGAGCGGCTGTTTGCCGGCGGAGCGAACACCGTGCGAGGGTACAAGCAGAACGAGCTCGGCCCAGTAGTGTACTTACCAGACAAATACCTGGTCTGTACTGCGCCCACCGGGGAGTGCGTCGAACCCACGGTGGCCGCGCCCGACACGGTGTACTTCTCATCGGATCCGGCGGCGAAAAAATCCCGTACGCTTCCGGTTGGCGGTAATAGTGTCCTCGTGGCGAACCTCGAGCTCCGCATGCCAAGTCCCTACATCTCCGACAAGCTGCAGTTCGCGTTCTTCGCGGACGCGGGGCAGGTGTGGACTCGTGGCGGCGCCGGCATCGAGGAGTCGTTCAGCAGCGTGCGCATCACTCCCGGCGTTGGCATACGGCTCGCATCGCCGGTCGGTCCGATCCGTCTCGATGTGGGGTTCAACCCGTACCAGCGTCAGGCTGGGGCGGCGTACTATGACGCCCCCGAGCAGGCCGGCGAGGCGCCGCTTTATTGCGTCAGTCCCGGGAACGGCCTGCCCGTGACCGGCTGGCACAAGGGCGACTATGCGCCAACCGAGAAGCCGGCACAGCAGGCACCGACGAAGGAGTGCCTAACGTCGTATCAGCCTCCCAAGGCATCGAGCTTCTGGAATCGGTTGAGCTTCCAGGCCTCGATTGGCCAGGCGTTCTGACGGACGCACGCACGTGACGCGCCGCCGACTCGTCGTCCTTTCCAGCGCCATGACGCTGCTCGGGCTCGGGCTGCTCATCGCGATCGTCGTGGGCGGCGTGCTCAAGACGCAGTTCGGGCGCGACTTCGCCCGCGACTACGTCACGGAGCTCGTCGCGCCGAAGGTGAACGGGAAGCTGTACGTCGGACGCATCAGCGGGCTCTCGTTCGGCGGCGCGACGATCGACTCGGCCGAGATTCGTAGTCCGGACGACTCGCTGTTCGTTGCGCTGCGCCGCATCACCGTGCGCTGGGACCCGCGCGATCTGGTCGACAAGCGCACGCTGCTCAGCATTCTCGACATCGACGGGCTCGTCGTGCATCTCCGGAAGGACTCGACGGGGACGTGGAATTACAAGCGGGTCTTCCCGCCTGGGCAGAACAAGAAGCGCGTATCCGGCGCGGAGCGGGGCTGGGGGGATTACATCGTCGCGGATTCCGTGCTCCTCCACGGAGCGACGGTCATTCTGTCGATGCCGTGGCATCCGGATGACTCGCTCCATGGCGCCAGGCGCGACAGCGCGATCGCGCGGAACCTAACGCGGCCGGACAAGGAAATCCGTCGCGCCGGCAGCGGGTTCGAGAAGACGTGGCGTTGGAAAAACATCCAGGTCGTGTCAGGGTACACCCGGCTGGCCGACCCGGACAGCGTGGGGCGCCTGTTCCAGATAACGAAGCTCAACGCCGATGAGATGGACCCGCCGTTCCAGTTCCGGAACGTCCGCGGCGGTGTGCGGCAGACGGGCGATTCGCTATGGGCGGAGGTGGAGCACTTCGACTTGCCGGGATCGACGGGCAAGGGCGGCGGGAAGGTCTGGTGGGGGAGCGACCTGCCGACGCGCTACGACCTTCGCATCGTCGGCGATTCGGTGTCGCTCGCCGACGTCGGCTGGGTGTACCCGACGCTGCCGGCGACGGGCGGCGGCTCGATGGTGCTCAACATCCGGAACGAGAAGGATCTCTCGATCATGGACTACGCACTGTCGGACATGGACGTGCGGACGACGCGATCGCGGCTCAAGGGCAACATGACGTTCGGCGTCGGCGGTCCCGTCCTCATTGTGAAGGACCTCGCGATGGAGGCAGCGCCGATGAACTTCGATCTCATCCGGGCGCTGAACGGCAAGCCGTTTCCGTATGACTGGCAGGGGGACCTGACTGGAACCGTGCGCGCCCGCGGTGGGCCGGTGAATCGGTTCCACGTCGATGATGCGCGGGTGACGTTCGCGGACGCGAACGTACCGGGTGCGGTGACGCGCGCGACTGCGCGCGGGGATCTCGACATTCTGTTCCCTGCGTTCACGAGGTTTCGCGGCTTCGACGTGAACGCCTCGCAGCTCGACCTGCGAACGCTCGTCTACCTCAACAAGAACTTCCCGCGCGTCACCGGCATCGTCTCGGGCACCGCGACGCTCGACTCGCTGTGGTTCGACGTCCGGTTCAAGAATGCCGACCTCACGCATCGCGATGGCCCCGCGGAACCCACTCGCGCAACCGGAAGCGGCCGGGTCACCATTGGCGAGAAGTTCGTGAGCTACGATCTGGCGCTGAACACCCAGCCGATCTCGTTCACCACGCTCGCGCTGTCCTATCCGTCGCTGCCGCTCCGCGGACCCTACAAGGGTCCGCTGCGGATTCAGGGAACCATCGACGACCTCGAGGTCACAACGGAGCTGACCGGGCCGGGCGGAACGTTCAGCTATGACGGTCAGGTCGATGCCTTCCCCAAGACCTACGCGGCCAAGGGAACGCTCACGTTCTCCAACCTCGACGCGCGAACCCTGCTCGCGAACGACACGCTTCCGGTCACGTCGCTGAACGGCCGGGTGGAGCTGGACGTGAAGGCCGACTCGTCGTCTCTCGATTCCACCCTAACGAGCCTCGCCGGTGTCGTGTCGGCGACACTCGATCGGTCGCTCGTGGACAGCATGCGCGTGTATCAGGCGACGGCACGGATCGGCTTCAACGACGGCCGCATGCGCGTCGACACGCTCCATGCCGAAACCCTTGCCGGCGTCGTCAGCGCTCACGGCGCGTTCGGCCTGACGAGCGCGGTGACCGACTCGCTCCGATACGCGGTCAAGATCGACTCACTCGGGGGGCTTCGTCGCTACTTTGGGCCGGCCAAGGCGCCAGTCACGGACGGCGACGCCGCGCCGAGCGATTCGATCGATGGAACTGTGCGGATCGGTGGCTCGCTGCACGGCAACCTGGACTCGCTGGTCGTTCGCGGCGACAGCCTGGCCGCACGCGACATCTGGATTCGTGGCGATCAGGTGAAAGCCCTTGTCGGTGGCTTCGAGTACAACAACGTCCGGGGCGCGATCAGCGGAGCGCTCAACGCTCGCATCGACACCGCGGTCGTTGCGAACATGGGCATCTCGGAGGGCACGCTCGTATTCCGTGCGAGCGACGTTCACAACGGGCAATTCCGGCTGGAAGCGAGTAGCGTCAACGGTCCGTCGCTACTCGTGCATGGGGACGGGTCGATATTCGGTGACACGACGACGGTGCGGCTCGATAGCGTCGTGCTCTCCGTCCTCGATCATCGACTCGCGCTGGAGCGGCCGACGACGATCGTGTCCCGCTCCGATGGGTTCGTCCTCGACACGCTCCGCCTCAGAGACATTCACTCGGGGTTGTTGACCGTTGCCGGCTCCGTTCCAGTTGCGGAACCCGTGTCACTTTCCCTTCGGGCCGACAGCGTGGAGCTCGGGGACATCGGGGAGCTCATTCAGGCGAACGTGCCATTTGGCGGACTCGCGACCGTGTCAGTCGACGTGAAAGGGCTGCGGGCTGACCCGCGCATAACGATTGAGGGACAACTCGACGAGCCGCGGTTCGGCGAGGTTCACCTCGACCGTGCTACCTTCGGCGGAACGTACGCGGCGAAGCGCATGGAGTCGCGAGCGGAGCTGTTCCGCGAGGGGAAGTCCGTCATATCGGCGAATGCGTCCATCCCCGTCGATCTGCAGCTCGCAGCGACGCCGACGCGCATGCTTCCCGATTCACTGCACGGCAAGATCCGATCGGAAAGCGTAGATCTGGCGATTCTGGAAACTGTGTCCCCCGCCGTCGCGAATGCGTCGGGGACTTTCGCGGCCAACCTGGATATTGGCGGCGTCTGGCCACGGCCACAGCTGTCGGGCAACATAACGATTTCGAACGGCGCGCTGGGGCTCGTCCCGCTTGGTGGTGTACGGCTGACTGATCTCAACGCGACGCTCGAGTTCCTGGGTGACAGTCTGTCGATCCAGCGATTCAACGTGGTCACTCGGGAAGAGCGAGTCGGGAACCTCTCGCTCAGTGGGTTCGCGAGTCTCGCCGATCGCGACAACCCGCGGTTCGACCTGACTGTGAACGCGCGCAGCTTCCATATCATCGAGAAGCCCCGCGTGGCGCACCTCGATATCTCCGTGTCGAACCTCCGACTCGCTGGATCCTATGATCGGTCGACACTCACAGGCCTCGTCGTGGTCGATCGCGGGACGATCTTCATCCCCGACCTCATCGACAAGCAGGTCATCAGCCTCGATAGCCCGGACCTCTACAACATTATCGACACGACCCTAACGGCGAACCGCACGCTCTTGCCGAAGGCGCCGCCGGCACTCGTGCGCCATCTGTCGGTTGAGGACGTGCAGATCCAGATGGGCAACGATGTGTGGCTGCGATCGGCCGAAGCGAACATCAACCTGGGCGGTTCCGTTGCAGTGCGTAACCCGCAAGGCGCCTCCGAAGAGCGCGCGTTCGACCAGCTCGCCCTCGAGGGAACGCTGACGACCAACCGCGGGACCTACCGGCTCAACCTGGGCCTCGCGCAACCGAAGTTCGTCGTCGAAACGGGAACGGTGCAGTTTCTCGGCGATCCCGATTTCAACGCCCTGTTGAACATCAACGCGACGAACACCGTGCACCGAATGTCGACCTCCGCGAACTCGAGCGAGCAGGACCTTCGTATCCGGGTCCATATTGGTGGCACGCTCGTACGGCCGCAGCTTGCGCTATCGAGTGCCGACAGCCTGCTCAATATCTCGCAGACGGACTTGATCAGCTATCTGCTTACCGGCGGGCCAAGCTTCGCCGTCAACAGTCAGACTGCTGCGGCCAGCCTGCTGCGCGGGTTCGGTGGCTACCTCGGCGATCAGCTTCGAGGCTTCGGTCTGTTCGACGAAGTCGATATCGAAGTCGGTCGTCAGGCAGGCCCCACAAACCAGACTACAGCCGCCCAGTTATTCAGCGGCGCCCGGCTTGGCGTCGGACGACAGCTCGGAGACCGGGCCTTCGTGAGTGCGACCGCAGGGCTCTGCCAGCTCGGATCACTGCTCGGCGGTAGCGGCACGAGCACCTCGGGCAACCTCGTGTCGTCGCTCGGCGTAAAGGTGGACTACCGGCTGAACGAGAACCTCGGCGTGTCCGCCGGCTACGAGCCATCTACCAACGCGCTCCTGTGCACCGGCGTCGGACCGACACGGGGCTGGGCGCCAACTCCCTCGCAACTGGGGTTCGATATTTTCCGGACGTGGCGGTTCTGAGACAGCGCGTCCTGCTCATCATCAATCCCGGGTCTCGACGAGGCGTGCGCCGACAGGCGCAGGCCGAGTCGGCGTTTGCGCATCGCGGAGTCGCGTGCGACATCGTGCTCACCGAGCGCCCAGGTCATGCGGCGGAATTGGCCGATCAGCGTGGACGTGACTACGACGCCGTCTTCACGCTCGGCGGCGACGGAACTGTGATGGAGGTCATAGGGACGCTTGCCCACAGCAACGTACCAATCGGCGTGCTTCCCGGCGGAACCGGCAACCTCATCGCCCGAGTCCTCGGCATTCCTCTTCGCGTTGGTAAGGCGGTTGATGTGCTGCTCGATGGTGATGAGGCGAGGATCGATCTCGGGTCGATCGGCGGGCATCGGTTCGCGTTCGCGGCAGGCGTGGGAGTGGATGCGAAGATGGTCGAGACTACCCCGCGAACGCTGAAAGGCCGTTTGGGGGTGCTCGCGTATTTCTGGACGGGAACACGGGCGGCGTTGAGCCACGAACGGTTCACCGTTACCGCCACGGTGGATGGGACCCGGCACGAGCGGGTCGCGACCATGGTGATGGTGGCCAATTTCGGTGCGGTGTTCCGCGATCTGATCACCCTGGGACCCGGAATCCGACAAGATGACGGATTGCTGGACTTGTGCGTCTTCTCTCCGAAGGGCTTCAGGGACTCGCTGCGGGTGACCTGGCGCTTGCTGCGCAAGGATTTCCGCACGGACCCCTGCATGCTCTACACAGCTGGCCGGAGCCTCCGAATCGAGACGGATCCGCCGAGGCCGGTGCAGGCAGATGGAGATCTCGTGGGAATGACGCCATTCGACGTCGTGGTAGAACCA
>JAJKIV010000465.1 GCA_021154285.1 Gemmatimonas sp.
CTGTGTTATCACAAGGTCGAACGGCGTCGAGAGCTTGGCGTCACTCGCGTCGCCCCGCATCGGTTCGCGGTGCAGATGCGCGCCTTGGCCGCCGCCGGCTGGCGAGGCATCTCGCTTCCCGAGCTTGAGGCGTGCATCCGCGGCGATCGGAAAGCGGGCGATCGCGAGCTGTTCATCACGTTCGACGACGCCTACCGGGGTCTTCGTGATCATGCGTTCCCCGTCTTACGGGATGTGGGGTTCTCCGCGGCGTGCTTCGTGATCACGGACTTCGCCGGCCGGTTGAATCGTTGGGACGTAGCCTACGGCGGACGGCGGTTTGCGCACCTCGCCTGGCGCGACATCGAACGGTGGCGCGTACAGGGGATCGCGTTCGAGTCGCACACGGCGACGCATCCGCGGCTGTCGTGGGTGGACGACGCGCGGCTGGTCGATGAGCTCGAGCGATCTCGAAATGCGCTCACGTCCGCGTTAGGTGCGGCACCGCGAGCCGTCTCGTATCCGTTCGGCGCCGTCGACTCGCGCGTGAGCTCGGCAGCCCAAGCATGCGGCTACTCGATCGGCTTCGGGCTCGGCGGCCACTGGCGAGGTGACGCGCTTTGCGTCCCGCGCCGCCCGGTTCACTGTTGGTCGCCAGCGCTGCCGGTGGTCGGCCGACTGGGTCGACTGGAGCGTGCGTTGTCCGCGATCGCGTCGCGATGTTCGGTGGGCACATCGCTCTGGCAAGGATTTGCTTACTAGGCGAAGTATTTCGCGACGACAGGCAGCAGCGTGGGGTGCCTGACGAGTGCCTCGCCGAAGATGCGACGCAACGTCCGCCGCGGCTCGGGGATCCGGTTCACCGTGCCCGCGAGCTTGTCGAAGGACGCGTCGTCAAAGCGTGCGAGCGCTTCCTTCACGCGGTAAAACCGGACGTGATCGTCGCCGAGGAGACGCATCCAACGCGCGTGGTAGGATTCGAGCGCGCTCGCGCTCGTGTTGCCGGATCGGAGCGCCGCGACGGTCGTCTCCGCCGCGAGGCGGCCCGACTTCATCGCGTTCACGATCCCGCCTCCCGACAGCGGGTTGATCATGTGGGCCGCATCACCGCAGAGCACGAGGCCATCGGCGACCGTGTGCGCCATGGTGGCGGACACGATCACACCGCCAACGGTGCGGCTCGACACGCTCGCGTTAGGGAAGTGCCGCGCCACATAGTCGTCCAACCATGCCACCGCTGATCGTCCACCGGCACGCAGCCCGAGAATACCCAGCCCGACGTTGGCCGAGCGCGTCCCTTTCGGAAATACCCACGCGTAGCCGCCGGGTGCAACGCGGTCACCGAAGTGGAGAACGATCGCATCGGCGTCGATCGTGGCGTCGTCCACGACGTACTGCGCACAGCTCTCCATGTCGCGCGCGCGCACGCGGGTGTCGAGACCGGCCCACCGGCCCACCGCGCTTTCGACCCCATCGGCGCCGATCACGATGCGCGCGCGGATTTCCCCGCGCCCACCACTCGCATCGACCGCCACGGTCCATCGCTCACCGTCGCGCTTCATCGCGAGCGCTTCCGCGCGGGTGCGTACGTCGGCGCCTGCGTACAGCGCCTGAGCGGCAAGTGCCGGTTCGAACCGGGTGCGATCGAGGATGTATCCCACGTCACCTTCGGCAACGCGCACTTCGTCTCCGTTGGGCGCGCGAAACACGACACGCCGAATGCGACGTGAAATCCACGGCGCGAGGCTATTCGGAGGTCCGGGATCGAGAAACTCGGACAATCCCGCAGCGCCGACGCCCTCGCCACAACGAACTGGCCTACCCACGGCGTCGTCGCGTTCGAGCACGATGATCGAGAGCGTCCGATCGCTTCGCGCCGCGTCGCGTGCGGCGACCAGCCCGGCCGGTCCGCCGCCAATGATGAGAAGATCGCAATGTTCGACGTGCACGCGACGCTATGAGGGGCTCGGTGCCGGGCGATCGACCATCGAGAGCGCGAACACAGGGCAGGGCGCGATGCACTTTTGACACCCTGTGCACACTGGCGCGTCTATAAGCAGTCCGGTCCGTCGCAAGTCGATTGCGCCCGGCGGACAGAGCGGCACGCAGAGGCCGCACTCATCGCACCGATCACGGGCAACGACAGCAACACGCAGGGAGGTGGCTCGCACCATCGCGCGCGACGTTACGGAGTTGCCTAGGTTGTGTCAAGCCAATGCCTTGTTCGCTATTACCCGCTCTACTACCTTACGCCCGGATGCACCGTTTCACGATCCCTCCGTGCCTCCGGCACGCCTCGAGCCCCTGCTAGATGCGCTGGCCTTTTTTGAAAGCGGGAAGATCGTTCTTCCCGGCGAACGCGATTGCCGTTGATCTCGGTACGGCAAACACGCTGATCTACGTCAAGGGCGAAGGCATCGTACTCAACGAACCCTCGGTCGTCGCGATCGATCGCGAGTCCAAGAAGATCAAGGGCGTCGGCCTCGAAGCCAAACGAATGCTCGGTCGCACGCCCGACGGCGTGCTCGCCGTGCGCCCGATGAAGGACGGCGTCATCGCCGACTTCGACGTGACCGAGAAGATGCTGCGCTACTTCCTCACGCTGATCATCGAGAACCACGTGTTCAAGGTGAAACCTCGCGTGATCGTGTGTGTACCCTCCGGTATCACCGAAGTCGAGAAGCGCGCGGTCCGAGACTCGGCGCTCGGTGCGGGTGCGAAGGAAGTCTTCATGGTGGCCGAACCGATGGCCGCGGCGATCGGCGTCGGCCTTCCGGTCGAGACCCCGACCGGCAACATGGTGATCGACATTGGTGGCGGCACGACGGAGATCGCGGTGATCGCGCTCTCCGGCATCGTGAGCGACACGTCGATTCGCACGGGCGGCGACGAGCTCGATACCGCCATTGTGCAGTTCATGCGCAAGAACTACAACCTGCTCATCGGCGAGCCGACGGCGGAACAGATCAAGATCAACATCGGATCTGCTGCTCCTGTCGGCGAGGAACGCGAGATGGACGTCAAGGGCCGCGACCTCGTCTCCGGCATTCCGAAAACGGTGCGCGTGCACTCGAGTGAAATTCGCGAGGCGGTGCAGGAACCCATTCAGCAAATCGTCGATGCGGTTCGTCGTGCGCTCGAGATCACGCCGCCCGAGCTCGCGAGTGACATCGTCGACCGCGGGATCGTGATGACCGGCGGTGGCGCGCTCATTCGCGGTCTCGATCTCATGCTGGCGCAGGAAACGGGGCTGCCCATTCACGTCGATGAGGACCCGCTGACGTGCGTCGTTCGCGGCACCGGGCGGATTCTCGACGACGAAGAAAAATACTGGTCCGTCCTAAGTAGCTGAGGCTGCCAGTGGCTCGCGCCGTGCGGTCCGGCACACGCGTGGACACCGTCCTTCTGGTGGCCTGCTGTGTGATGGCACTGCTCGCGACCGTGCTTCCTCTCAATCTTCGCGAAGCAATCGCCGGTGGTCTGCGGCGCACGGTCGTCGCGCCGCTCGTTTCGCTGCAGGAGCAAGCCGTGCGCGGGCGATCGGCGTTCCTGTCTCGCGACGCGACGACGAGCCGCCTGGACAGCATTGCGCTGCGGAACATGCAGCTCGCGAAGCTCGAGACCGAGAACGAGCGGCTGCGCGGCTTGTTAGGCCTGGGGCGCGAGCTGCAGTGGGGATTTGTCTCCGCCGAAGCGCTGCGGATCGCGGATATCGGTGAAGAGCACTCGCGCACGCTCACGGTCGGCTCGCGCGTTGGTGTCGAGCCCAAGACGCCTGTCGTCGCGCCGGAAGGGCTTGTCGGCATGGTGCGCACCGTCGACCCCAACAGCAGCATCGCCATTCTCTGGTCCCACTCGGACTTTGCGGCGAGTGCGATGTCCGCGGATCGCAGCGCGTACGGAATCGTCTATCCGCATCTCTCGGAGTCCGGCCGTGACGCCGAGATCCCGCCAGAGCGCTACCTCATGGAGATGCGCGGTGTGGCGTTTCGTTCGGCGCTCAAGCCGGGCACGCTGATCGTGACGTCGGGACTTGGCGGCGTGTATCCGGCAGGCATTCCCATCGGCACCGTGCTTGGCGAGCTGCGCACGTCCGAGGGCTGGGCGCGCACGTATCTGGTTCGACCTGCCGTTAGGCCACCCGACGTCTCGAACGTGATCGTGCTCTTGCCCAAGCGGATTCAGGGACAATCACTCGAGCGGGTTTGGCGTTCCGCAACGAGCGCGGACTCCGCCGCGCGGCACATCGCCGCCGCAGGTGACTCGATCGCGCGTCGCGCCGCGGCCGATTCGGTGCGAGCAGCAGAAGCTGCGGCCGCGCGTCGAGGGGCCGATTCCGTCAGCGGACAACCGGTGCAGCCCGCCGCCACAAAACCGGCCGCAGCGGACACCGCGCGTCGTCCCAAGGGGAGAGCAGACACGACGCGGCCGGCGCCGCGAAAACCGGACGCACCACGACCAGGAGCTCAACGGTGAGTTGGACACGCAGTGCGCGAGCGGTCCTCGCGTTCAGTCTCCTGGTGCTCCTCCACTACACCATCCGGCCGTTCCTCGGGTGGCGGACGCCTGTGGACTTCCTCGTGATCGCGGTGCTACTGTCAGCGGTGCGGGTTCGACCAGGAGCCGCTGCGCTCATTGGCTTCTGCACCGGACTCGTCGCCGACTCGCTCACACCGAGTGCGTTCGGGTCCGGCGCGCTCGCGATGACGGCCGTCGGCGCAGCAGCGTCGTGGCTCAAAGCGGTGTTCTTCGCGGACAACGTCGTACTGCACGGCTTCTTCTTTTTCGTTGGCAAGTGGGCGTTCGATATCGTGTACGTGACCGCTGAGCGTCGCATGCACGGCGTGGAGCTCGCGACCCAGATACTCCTCTGGTCGCCGCTCTCGGCTGCGGCAACTGCGGTTGCGGGAGTTGTTCTGCTTCTGATGTTGCGGCCGGTGCTCGAGCCGCAGGCGGCATGAGCTTTCATCCTAACGAGGTCCAGCGGCGCGGCCGTACCGCGTCGTTCCTGCTCGTTGGCGCGTTCACGTTCCTCGCGTCGGCGTTTTTCCGCACGCAGATTCTCGAGCACGCGGCGTACAATCTTCAGTCCGAGACCAATCGCCTTCGCGAGGTGCCGCTGCCGGCTCCGCGAGCGATCATCTATGACCGGCACGGCGCAGTCATCGCCGAGAATCTGCCTGGCTACTCGGTCTCGATTCTATCGCGAACGTCCGATTCGCTTCGGGTTGCCCTGAAGGGTCTTGCGGGCGTGATCACGCTGTCGCCCGAGCAGATGGAGGCGGCTGTGCGCCGGTTCAAGCAGGCGCCTAACAGGCCGACCGTCATTCTCGCGGACGCGAGCTTCGACGTCGTTTCGGTGCTCGAAGAACATCGCGTCGATTTTCCTGGTCTGATCATCCAGGCCGCGCCGAAGCGATACTATCCCGACAAGGAAGCCGTCGCGTCAATCGTCGGCTACACCGGCGAAATCACCGAATCGGAGCTCAACCAGCGCTCGTACCGCGGCTACAAGTCGGGGCAGGAAGTCGGCAAAGCGGGCCTCGAGCGCCAGTACGAGGAGCAACTGCGCGGTAAGGAAGGCACGCACTTCGTCGAAGTAGACGCGCGCGGGCGTGTCGTAGGCGAAGCAGGAGGGCGGGGCGATATCGCGCCCGAGTCACCGGATCCGCTGTACACGAACATCGACCTGGACCTGCAGCGATTTGCAGCGTCGCTATTCGGCGACACGCTCCAGGGGGGCGTGATGGCCGTGGACCCGAAGACGGGCGAGGTGCTCGCGATTCACAGCGCGCCGAGCTTCGATCCCAACCGATTCATCGGTGGCGTGTCGACGTCGTA
>JAJKIV010000466.1 GCA_021154285.1 Gemmatimonas sp.
ATTGGGGTCAGAGTCGAATGTCATCATTCCAATGCGACGGCGTTGGAATGATGACATTCGACTCTGACCCCAATTTGGATCATCATCTCGGGATGGACCCGTTCAGCTACCTGTCCGTCCTGATCTCGATCATACTCGGCCTCGGAATCACGCAGCTCGTAACGGGCCTCGGGCGGCTCATCCAGGCGCGCGCCCGCATCAAGTTCTATGCGCCCACCATCGCGTGGGTCATGCTGCTGCTCATCATCCACGTGCAGACCTGGTGGGCGATGTTCGGCCTGCGCAGCCAGCTGCAGTGGAGCTTCACGCAGTTCTTCGTTGTCCTTCTCCAGCCACTCATCCTGTCGCTGCTCGCCGCGCTCGTCCTCCCGGACATCGGCCCCGACACCGTCGCGGACCTGCGCGCGAACTACTTCGCACACACGAGATGGTTCTTCGGGCTGCTCGTCGTGCTGCTCCTCGTCAGCCTGACGAAGGACGTCATACTTACTGGGTCGCTGCCGAACGCTCTCAATGTCGGCGCGCACGTGATGTTCATCGCCACGTCGCTGGTCGCGATGTTCGTGAACCGGGAGTGGTTCCATCGCATGCTGGCGCCGCTCAACATCGCGTTGATGCTCACCTACATTGCCGTGTTGTTCTCGCGCCTGCGTTAGCGCACGTTGGCGCACGTTGGCGCACGTTGGCGCACGTTAGGCTCCGCCGCCGCGTTCGAATGATGCGTGAGGACTCTGACCCCATACTTACCATTTTTACGCCGACATGCCGCCAGGTCCACTCGCCCGGCTCAGGAAGCTCTGCCTTGCCTTCCCCGAGGCTCACGAGGTCGAAGCCTGGGGTGAGCCGACGTTCCGCGTCCGCAACAAGCTGTTCGCCATGTATGCCCATGCCGAGAATCACCACGGGGCGGGCAGGCCGGCCGTTTGGTGCAAAGCCCCGCCTGGGAATCAGGCCCTCATGGTCAAGGCTGACCCGGACCGGTTCTTCGTGCCGCCCTATGTAGGCCCCAGCGGTTGGATCGGCATCCGCCTGGACCAGAATCCCGACTGGGCCGAAATCGGCGAACTCATGAAGGACTCGTACCGGCTTGTGGCTCCGAAGCGGCTCCTCTCGTCTATGAAATGAATAGGCGCCACGCGCGCACGGATACATATTCAGGCACATCAGCTGGATCTCACCCAGGAGGAGGTTGTCGTGGACGACAAGCAGCTCGCGAAGCTGATCCGAAAGAACGTCGCGAAGGTCGAAAAGGCAGCGAAGGCGAAGCAGACGCGCAGGTACGATCCCACCCTGGCCGCGACGCGCGGCACGAACGAGGAGGATGGCGACGTCGAGGTCGAGCGCGAGCAGTTCTTCAAGGAGATGAAGCGGCGCGAGTTCTAGCCGTGCCGGGTAGTTTTTTCGGATGCACCCACGCACCGAAGAACTACTGAGCCACCTCGAGGCGAATCGCGCCGCCCTTCACGCGGCGGTCGACGCCGTCCCCTCATCGCTTCGCGAAACCCGTCCCGCCGCCGACCGCTGGTCGGTGGCCGAGGTGCTGGAGCACCTGGGGCGCGTGGAGGAACAGCTCACCCGATTGCTTTCAGCCAAGCTGGCCGAGGCGCAACTGACGGGCGCGCTTGGCCCGGAGCCGGAATCGGGCCCGGTGATCGACTCGAGCTGGGCCCTTCTTCTCGACCGCCGGCGACGGATCACTGCGGGTGATCGCGTCCTTCCGAAAGGCGAGATGGACGCCGCGACGGCGCTCGCCACTCTCGATACGACCCGCGCCAGGCTGCGCGATCTGGTCGTCGCGCACGACGGCCTGAGCCTCGGCGCCGTAAGCCACCCGCACCCTGCCTTCGGCATGATGGACGGATACCAGTGGTTCACGTTCATCGGCACGCACGAGGCCCGTCACGCTGCGCAAATCAGGGAGATCGGCGAGGCCTTGAGCTAGGCGACTGGCGACGGGCGACTGGCGACTGGCGACTGATGGGAACTGGGAACCGGGAACTGAGGCCCTCTACCGGGACGACGGCGATTCCTCGACTCGCTGCGCTCGCTCGGAATGACTCGCTTTTGTCCGTCGCCCGTCGCCCGTCGCCCGTCGCCCGTCCCCGGCAGTCGCCAGTCGCCAGTCGCCAGTCGCCAGTCCCCATGGAACCACGTGGCGAGCCGTGATTGGATCTGGTCTCGCCCGTGAAACGCCCCGATCGTCGACCAATTGGCCCGCCGCCACCAACCCTGCGCGCGGCGTTAGGTGCCACATTCCTCGATCGGAGGTCCTATGCTCCTGGAGTCGTTCGAGACTTCACCCACCGCGTTCGCTGCCGACAACGGCCCCCTCCTCGAGCACTCGCCGCACGAGAGTGAGACGGCCGAGCAACGCCTGCGCATTCGTGCGCGCAGAGTGTTTCCGGTATCGCGACACGAGCTCTTCGCCGCATGGACCACCCGCGGCGCATGGGAGTCCTGGCTCAGGCTCCGGGCACGTTCGCGCGCGGTTGTGACACCGTACCCGGGCGGCGCCTTCCGGCTCGAGCTGGCCGAAGGTCCGACCATCCACGTCATCACCGGGAGCGCGCGGGAAACTCGCGTCGACGAGTTCGTGTCGTTCACCTGGATCCACCACGACACGAACGAGTACGGATCCATCGTCGAGATCGCTTTCAACGAGCGATGCGGCTACTCGGAGCTCCACCTGGTTCACCACTCGATCGCGAGTCGTCGCGAGGCCGCATGGCTCATGCGGCTGTGGGCGTCGGCGCTCGATCGTCTCGATCGCTACTTCGTACCGCATGCGACGCGCGGCGTTGCTTCCATGGTCGCGGCACGGCACGCATCATCCGCGGCATGACGCAGCGGCGCGCTCCAGAGGGCATCCCCGTTCTGATCGCGCTCAATCCCGGCGCGAAGGACACCTTGTCGCGCCAGATCTACCGGGCACTTCGCGACGGGATTCTGGCGGGCCGCCTCGCGGGCGGTCTTCGGCTGCCGTCGACCCGGGCACTGGCGGCGGACCTCGACGTGTCGCGCAACACCGTCATCGCGGCATTCGATCAGCTCATGGTGGAGGGCTACGTCGAGAGCCACGTGGGGCGTGGCACACGCGTCAGCCATACGCTGCCCGATAACCTCCTGCACGCGCGGGCGCGTCCATCGGTGCACGGGCCGGCGTCACTGGCACCCAATGCGCCATCGGCGCGGGCGGAGCTGCTGGTGGGGTACGCGCGACCGAAGTCGTCGGCCGACGAGCCGGCCATCGCGTTCGCGCCCGGGGTCCCGGCGCTCGACCTGTTCCCGTGGCGCACCTGGGGCCGACTCGTCGCCATTCGGGGTCGCGCGATGGGACCGGCGGTGGCAGGCTACACCGACCCGTTAGGCTACGGGCCGCTGCGCGAGGCCATCGCCCGCTACGTCGCCGTCGCGCGTGGGGTGACGTGCACGGCGGACCAGGTGGTGATCGTCGGCGGGTCGCAGCAGGGGCTCGATCTCGTCGCCCGCGTCGCGACGGACCCGGGGGACAGCGCGTGGATGGAGGATCCGGGCTACCACGGGGCGTTAGGCGCGCTCATCGCCGCCGGACTGCGCGTGACTGGCGTGCCTGTGGACGCGGATGGCCTGAGCGTCGCGGCGGGTCGCGTCGCGGCGGGTCGCGTCGTGGCGGGTCGCGTCGCGGCGCCGTCGCGGCTCATTTACGTGACGCCGTCGCACCAGTTTCCGCTCGGGATCACGATGTCGACTCCTCGTCGGCTCGAGCTGCTCGCGGCAGCGGCCGAGATGCGGGCGTGGATCGTGGAAGACGACTACGACAGCGAGTTCCGCTACGTGAGTCGTCCGCTAACGGCGCTCCAGGGACTCGACCGGGACGGCCGCGTCGTGTACGTGGGGACGTTCAGCAAGGTCATGTTCCCTGCCCTGCGGATCGGCTTCGTGATCGCTCCGCCCGCACTCCTGCCTGCGATCGCCGCCGCACGCCAGTTCTCGGGAACGCAGCAGGCCACGCTCGAGCAGATGGTCCTCGCTGACTTCATCGGCGACGGACACTTCGAGCGCCACGTACGCCGCATGCGGTCCGTGTACGCCGAACGCCAGCACGACCTGATCGACGCGCTGCGCGGCGAGTGCGCCGGACTCGTGGACGCGGCCGCGTCGGGGTCGGGAATGCATCTGGTCGGCTGGCTGGCACCGGGTGTGGACGACGCGGAAGTCTCTCGCCGCGCCGCGTCGCGGGGGGTCGACGCCATTCCCCTGTCGGCGTTCGCGATCGACAGAGGCACCGGCCGGCCAGGAGTGCTGCTCGGCTACGCTCACGTGGATCGCCCGGCGATGTTCGCGGCCGCTCGTCGGCTGGCTGCGGCGATCCGTGAGAGCATGACGCATCGCTCGTCGCGCCTGCGTGTCGAGCGCGATGAATCGCGCGGCTTGCCGGCCTAACGCAACCGTTGCGCTTCTGTCGCTGTCTCACCCTCACCGCTTGAACAGGTCAATGGTGCGATCAGCGACGTGGCATCTGAGCGTATGGGTGACGAGCGCGATGTTCGCCGTTCCATTGACGGACGGTGTTCATCCGGCTCTCCGCTCGGAGCGTCTTCCCGACCCATCGGGCCGCCTCGTCGACATCGGCGGCCAGCGAATCCATCTCGACTGCACCGGCAGTGGGTCGCCAACCGTCGTGTTCGAGAACGGCGCCGGCGACTTCTCCATGGTGTGGTCGCTCGTGCAGCCAGGGGTTGCCGCGTTCACGCGCGCCTGCAGCTACGACCGCGCGGGGTACGCCTGGAGCGATCCGGGAAAGACGCCACGCACGTCCGATCAGATCGCGCTGGAACTGTTCGAGGCGCTGCAGCGTGCCGGCGAACACGGACCATTCCTGCTCGTTGGTCAATCCTATGGTGGGCTGCTCGTGCGCGAGTACGCAAGGCGCCACGCCAAGGACGTCGCCGCAGTCGTGCTGGTCGACGCAACGCACGAGGACGAGCGGATCGACGTGGGCAGCGGAAAGCCGCAGCGCATCCGTGACTGGGCGAAGGGCCGCGCTGC
>JAJKIV010000467.1 GCA_021154285.1 Gemmatimonas sp.
ACAGCCTCGCCTCGCTCCGCCGCGTACCGATCGAGGCGGTCCTTCACCCAGCTGATGTGCCCGACCTCGTCCTCGATCATGCGATGGAGCGTCTCCGCCACCGCGGGATGAACGTTAGGCCATTTGAGGTGCGCGCGGAAATGACGGATGACGCGGCGCTCGAACACCTGCGTGAGCGTGAGTATCTCGAGCAGACTCGCGGGCATCCCGATCTCGGCGTAGTAGCGCGTCTGGTACGTCTCGGCCACGCGCTTCGGGGTGCCCCCAATCTTGAGGATCGTTTCCGTCCATAGCCACGCGTGGTGTGCCTCTTCGGCGCAGTGCTCCGTGAGGTGCACACGCAGGTCGTCGTCGTCCGTCTCCCGAGCGAGGCGACCCATGACGAGCCCACCCGCGAGCTCCGACTCGCGGTAATAGCTCAAGATCCAGAGGTCGTTCTCGCTAATCTCCAATGGACTCCCTCAGGTGTTCGGTCGGCGCGAGACCGCATAACAGGCGGATCTTCCTGTTCATGGCCATGATCGCCTCGAAGTCGTTCTCCTCGGCGACGGGCACTTGGACGACGTCGCTTCCATAGTGGCGAAAACGCTCGGCCGCCGCGAGGACGTGCGCCGCCACCGCCGGGTCGCGGTCGATTCGCTTCTTCAGGATGTCGCCGGCGCTCGCGCTGTGGCGGAACTCATCACGTGACATGTAGCCTAACAGCTCCCGCAGAACCGGTTCGTTGGTGCGCCGGGAGATCCGCAGGAAGAAGTAGGCGGCGAAGAGCTCCGAGCACATGAAGTTCGTTAGGTGTGCGATGAGCTCGCCCTTGTCGTAGGCGATCGCCAGCGCACGCTCCCGTGCGGCGACGAGCGACGCCTCGGAAACCTCTTCGCGCTGGTAGCCCACGCGGTCGAGGTATCGCGCGAGCGCGGTAAAGTGCTTGAGCCCCTCGTAGAGCTCCATGCTGAGCACGGCGGTCGCATCGACGTCGTCCCAGAGGAGCTGCATGAGCCGCGCGGCATACACGGGCAGGTAGCCTTCGATGAGCGCCGCGTCGTGCAGTGACCGATGCAGATCACGCTCGGTGCACGCGATATCGAGGTCGATCGCATCCCACGCTATCGACGTGTCGAGGGGCCACGCGTTCTCCTCGGTGGCGCGGAGATGGGACTCGTAGATCACGTCGCGCTCGCCTTGTCGTCGCGGGCACGCTGGCGCTCGTCCCGTCTCGCGACGACGAGCGTTTGCAGGCCCACGTCATCCTGCCGTGTCGACACCTCATGGAAGCCGGCCGAGTGCAGCCAGCGAATGATCTCGTCGCCGCGACGGTAGTGCGTGTGAAGCTCCGCGAGCTGACGCATCAGATAGTCGGCGACGCGATCAGGTTGCATGGAGGACGTGACGAACGTGCCGCCCGGCCGAAGGCGATTGTGGCAGTTCCTATAGAACTGAACGAGGAGATCATCGCTCAGGAATTCTCCGAGTCCTGTGGAGACGATGACGTCGAGCTCCGAAGGGAACGATGTCGCATCCAGGGCATCACCACGGGTGAAGAAGTAATGGTCGTCCCGTCCCGCGAGGTCGCGCGAGAGCTCGACGGGCGCGGGATCGAGGTCCACGCCGAAGAATGTGCTACGCGCGTACACCTCGGGGAGTTCCCGCTCGACTGCCTGGGCGGCGAGGACGAGGTCGCGCGCGATTCCACTCGGGATCGACAACACGCGAAAGGGGGCGGTGACCGCAACGGGGTCTGCGGCGCTTCGGGCGGCGAACGCTCGGGCGGCGACGAGGATCTCACGTTGCGCGTGGTGGAAGCGATTCCGCATCGACCGGGCCGCACGCATGCGTAGCAGCACCGCATCAAGGGCGCGACCGATGCCGAACCGGCCGCTCGGTTCGTTCCGATAGACGTGGTCCGCGAAGCGATAGCTGCCTGAGTTCTCGATGCCTTCGCGCCCCAGGTCACTCGTGCGCATGAGCGCGTAGATGGGCAGGAGGTGCAGCTTGCCCTGGCGAAGCAGCTTTCGCGGGATGGACTCCGACGTGCGCGTGCGATTGTGCAGCCGAGTCACGCACCGGCTCCGCGGGTGCGGCGTTGGGTCGCGTCATCGAGCCACGCACGGCCTGCGTTAGGCCACGCGCCTCGCTCCACGCCGTGCTGCGCGAGGAGCGCGAGCACCCACCGCTCGAGGCCGAAGGCGACGCATCCGCTGTGCGCCGGTGTGTCATCCGCGAGGCGAATGCCGAAGCGCGTGCCGAAGAAGTCGTGGTGATGGTTGAATGAAGCGGCAGCGATCGTGCGGCCGGTCGCGTCGACGGCGAGGCGGAGCTCGTACTTGAGTGCGCCGGCCTGCTGCATGAGGCGGCGGCCTTCGTCACCGGCGGCGAAGAACGGGTCGCTGGCGGTTTCGATCGATGCGTCCACCTCCAGCGTGTCGACGAGTGCTGTGACGTGCCTGACGAGTGACTGTCGTACGTCTTCGACTTGCTGACGCGTGCCAACCACGATGATCTCACGCATCGTGAACTCCCACAGTCGCTCGAGCGGGACGTGGTTCCCGTCCTCATAGCGGTAGCAGTGACCGCGCGCGGTGAGGAGCGTTGGGGTGTCGCCGAGTGTCTGGCCGGACCACCCGGGGTAGGCGTGGTAGCAGACGGCAGGGGCCAAGGACACTCTGTCCGAGGGATCGGTCCCTCTATCGGAATGACGGCGATCCCTCGCTTCGCTCGGGATGACCGGTGCGCTCGGGATGACCACATTCGCTCGATCCAGGACAGCCGCATCGATCAGGCTTGGGTAGCGGTGCTCCGGAGCGCCGAGCGACTCCGCCCACCGCACGACGGTCGCATCGACCGCCTCGAACACCTCGAGCGCGAAACCCGCCAGCGCAACGCGGCCGGCGCCGACGACCCGGACGTCGCCTCGCTGCCTGAGCAGTTCCAGCGGAGAGGCAAAGCGCGATCGGTCTCCCCGTCGCTCGAACAGCCTGTCGGCAGTAGACGTTGCCTTCGCCGCGGCGTCCGGGTGAAACACACTGACGATCGTGGCGATGGTGCGAAAGTTCGCGAGGCGGACCGAGCGGTCCGGGATGCGCGCGCCTAATGACTTCTCGACCATCGCGATCAGGTAGAGAATGCGCATCGAGTTCATGTAGCCGTCCTCGAACAGGCGCGTGTCGCGATCGACCGCGGTACTACCTCCGAGCAACGTCGCGTTGATAAAGTGTACGAGCTGCCGCTCGAGCTCCTCGGGTGTCGGCAATGGCTTCGGTGGCGAGATCTTCATGATGCGGTCCCCCAGTTCTTCTCGACGCACCACCGAACGACCCGATCGTAGTACTCGAGCACGTTCGGCGCAGCGATGCCCGCCCGCGCGAGCACGACGCCGGCGTGACGATTGTCGAAGACCTTGGGATACGCGAGCTGGCAGGCGAACGCCTGAACGGCTCGTGTTGCCTGGAGCAATACCTGATTCCCCGCTTCCTCCACGGATCGCACGAAGAGCTCGTACGTCTCCAGCTCGACGATGGCGGGCCGAGCAATGCTCCGCTTCCGCCATGCGGGGCGGTATCGCTCGAACGCGGTCATCGTCGCGTCCAGCAGCGCGCCTAACGTCGCTGACCCGGCGGCGCCCGCGCAGAGATGACACGTCGCTCCGGGGCTGAACTCATGCTCGAAAAGGTAGTGGCTCGCCTTCGCGGCGAAGTCGACGGGGATGAGGTCGACCAAGCCCGTTTCCTGGCCCGGCACCATCGGAGCGAGACCCTGGTAGAGGAGCCTGAGCGCGTGGTGGATGGCGTTCAAGCCGGTGACCTCACCCGTACGAGAGTCGCCAATGATCGTGCTCAGTCGGTAGATCGCGATCGGCAGCTCACGCATCGCGTCGCGCACCACCGCTTCCATCTCGGCCTTCGACTGCTCGTAGCTGTTGACGAACCCGTCGGCACCGCCGACATCCTGCTCGGCGAAGCAGCCCGTCGTGCGGCCTGCGACGTAGACGGTGCTGAAGCACGCCATTCGCTCGAGGTGCTGGCACTCCTTCGCAAAGGCGAGGACCGCCTGCGTGCCCGCGACGTTGGTCGCGCGCGCCTCAGCGAGAGGACGGTTGAACGTCGTGTCCGCCACGCAGTGCACGATGTCCGTGATGTGCTCGCGAAGCGTCGCCGCGTCGGACGAATCGAGGCCGAACGTCGGGCCACAACGCACGTCGCCCGTGAGCATTTGGACATTGGGTGGCACCGCGGGACGTGGGCGCGCGGTGCCGCGCGTGAGCACGACGACCGACGCGTGGCTACCGCGCGCGAGGCGCGAGACCAACTCGGCGCCTAACGTCCCGGTCCCACCCGTCACGAGGATCGTGCGTCGCTCCGACGCCGGTCGGCTCGTCATGCGCCGTGGTCAGTGCTCGAGCACCATACAGCTCCAATTCAGTCCGTAGCCGAACGTGAAGAGGAGCAGCAGATCGCCCGGGTGAAGGAGCCCGGCGTCGGCCGCGTCGCGGAGGTTGATGAAGTTGTCCGCGGCGATCGTGTGGCCCACTCGCCCGATATTGGCGCTGAACAGCTTCTCGCGAGGACATCCGATGAGCCCGAGCAGGATCTCCCAGCTCCGCAACGAGACGTTATGCGGGATCACCCATCGGATGTCGTCGAGTGTCACGCCCGCCTTCCGCAGCGTGTCCTCGATGACGGTGCGCGCGGTCGGGAAGTAGGCCGCGATGATCTCGTTCTCGAGCGACCCCGAATCCCAGAACGCCCCCTTCGTCACCTGATGCGTGGCGACGATGCGGTTTCGCTTGGGCTCGCGACGCATCAGCATCGCGCACGCGCCATCCGACACGAGGTTGTAGACAACCTCGCGCGACGCACCGTGAGGCAGCCGGTCCGCGCTCACACACAGCACCGTGTGCACGTCGGGTTCCGCGAGCAGTGTCGCTCGCGCGAGCCGAACGCTCGAGAAGATCGCCGCACATCCTTGCTGATCGATGCCCGCCACCGATGCATTCGAGAGATCGAGCTCGCTCTGCAGCTGCGAGACCGGATACTTGAAGAAGTCCATGAAGTCCCGCAACCGCAGTACCGATCCGGCGGGCGCAGGCGAGCACTCCATCGTCGAGCTGGATGTCAGCGCGCCGGCGTACAGGACGAGATTGATCTCATCGGGCGACGTGTCCGTCTCGCTGAGCAGCGCGCGGACCGCATGCATCGCCATGTCCACGTGGCTCTCCGACTCGGCCACTCGCGCCCGCTCGAAGCCGAATCCGGCGAGTGTAGACGCCGGTCCGCGTAGCGCACCGAGCGCCTCCAGCTCCGACAGCGTTGGCGCGTACGCCGGCAGATAGTACGTCAGGGCGTCGATGCCGACGCGCGTCATCGACAGATCGCCAGAGCGATGGTGTATGGTCCGGCGACTCGATGCCTGACGAGGATCGAGTGGGCAGGCAAACCCGTGCCGGCGATGCGCGCGCGCATCGAGCGCCGCGGCGCCCACGAAAGCTCCACGTCGCGAAGCGCGTCGCACAGGTGACGGGCCGCCTTGAGCGTCGCTTCCTTGGCGGTCCACATCTCGAGCGCCGTCGGAGCCGTGTTGGAGAGCGCATCGAGGCAGGTGATCTCCTCGGGGCGCAGCACGCGTTTCAGCAGGTGCATCGGCAGCGGTTTCGTGACCTCCACGTCCACGCCGACGGTGCCTGACGCGAGTCGATCCGC
>JAJKIV010000468.1 GCA_021154285.1 Gemmatimonas sp.
TGGACCGCGTTCCGTCCGACGATCAGCGAACGACGCGCGGTCGTGGTGCTTACTGTCGTTCCGGACGGAGTGCCGGAGCTTCGGTACAAGAAGTTCCCCGATCTGAGCGAGTCCGGTAAGGACAAGGTGGACCTCCGCTCGGCGAAGCTGCTCCGCGATGGCCAGCAGGTTCTGGCGCTCGACTCGGCGCGGATTGCGGCGGTGGTCAACCCGAAGGACTACCAGGACAAGAAGCGCCCCGTTCGTGACGAGCGACTGCTGATTTTCCGCATCGACGACTTCGCCAAGAGCGGCGCGTACACCGTGGAAGTCGTAGGGTCGAACGAGCGGAAGCCGGTGAGCGTGGCGCTGCCGCAGGCGCTGCTCGACGCCGTGCGCCGCGACGCCGCCCGCTGGCGCCAGTCGCGTTAGGCCGCGCCGAGAATCACCGCGTCAGGCGGCGGACAATGCCGCCGACGCCACCCGGGCTGACTCGGCTAGTACTGCCGCGCCGACGAATATGCTCTCTTCGGCAGCGGTGAATCGCGGCGAGTGCGCGGCAGTTCGCTCGCCGCCTTCCTCGCGGGCGCCGATCCGCATGAAGCAACCGGGAATGCGCTCGAGGTAAAACGCGAAATCCTCGCCCCCCATGTTCGTTAGGCCGAACGGGACCACGGCGGCTTCGCCGAGCACCGCGGCTGCTGCCTGACGCGCCCAGCTCGAACCTTCCGCAGGGTTGACGATGGGTGGCGTCCCGAGGTTGACCGTAACGCGTGCCGTTAGGCGATACGACTCGGCTATTGACTCGGCGATGCGCTTCACCTCGTTCCCGATGGTCGCGCGCGTCTCCGGTGTTGTCGCGCGTAGCGTTCCGGTGAGGTTCGCGCGTTCCGGAATGATGTTCGACGCCGTCCCTGCGTGAATCGACCCGACGGTCACCACCGCGGCAGCGGCCGGGTCGATGCGTCGCGCCACGATGGTCTGCAGTGCCGAAATGAGTGCTGCGGCGCCAACGATGGGGTCGGCCGATTCGTGCGGACGCGCGCCGTGAGCCCCTTTGCCGAGCAGTTCGATATCGAACGTGTCGGCGGACGCGGCGAGCGGCCCCGCGTCGGCGACGACCTGTCCGACAGCGAAGCGACGATCCACGTGTCCGCCGAAGATGGCTTTCACGTCGTCGAGCGCGCCCGTGTCGAGAATAGCCTTCGCGCCTTCGCCGACTTCCTCGGCGGGTTGGAGCACCACGAGCACGTCACCGGCGGCCGGCTGTCGCGCGAGCAGCAGCGCGGCACCGATGGCCCACGTGCCGTGGATGTCGTGCCCGCAGGCATGCATCACTCCGGGTGAGGTCGACGTGAACGGCAGGCCGGTGGCCTCCTCGATCGGCAGCGCGTCGATGTCACCGCGGACCGCCACGAGCGGTGCGTGCCGGTCGCGCCCCGCAAACCGGGCGACGACGCCCGTGTTCGCGACGGTCCGGACCTCGACGGCACCTAACGACTTGACGACGTCCACGAGTCGCGCCGCCGTCCGGTGTTCCTTCCACGACAACTCCGGGTGTCGATGGAGATCACGCCGGAGGTCGACGAGGAGCGAGACATCCTCGTCCCGGAACAATCCACGCAGGGAAGGGAGCAGAACGGACACGGTTACAGCCCCAGCTCCGCGCTCCGTGTCGTGAGCTGGTCCACGCGGTCGACGTCGACGTCGACGCCGAGTCCCGGACGATCCAGCGGGACCTTGACCATGCCCGTTGCGTCCATCGTCCACTCCGGCGTGACGATGTCGCGCGCCCAGTAGCGAGCGCTCGGCGACACGTCGCCGGGCTTCGTGAAGTTGGAGAGCGACGCGAGCGCGACGTTGTACGCACGACCGATGCCGCTCTCGAACATTCCGCCGCACCACACCGGAATCCCGTGCTGCTCGCAGAAGTCGTGGATGGCGATGGACGGCCCGAAGCCGCCCACGCGCCCCGGCTTGATGTTGATGATCCGGCCGCTGCCTAACGTGTGCATGTCGATGGCGCGGTCGAGCGACGTGATCGACTCGTCGAGGCACACCGGGGTCTCGAGGCGTTTCTGGAGCTCCGCGTGCCGAACGATGTCGTCCCAGGCGAGCGGCTGTTCGATCATCATCAGGTCGAGTGTGTCGAGCTGCGCGAGCCTGTCGATGTCATCCAGCGTGTACGCGTTGTTCGCGTCGGCCATGAGCGGTGCCGACGGCCCGAGCTCCTCGCGCGCCGCGCGCACGAACTCGACGTCGGATCCCGGCATGATCTTGATCTTCACCTTGCGGTACCCCTGCTTCACCGCGGCGCGCGCCTTGTCCACGAGCGCGGCCGGCGTCTTCTCGATGCCAAGCGAGATGCCGGTCGGGATCGAGGTGCGGGTCCCGCCGATGAACTTGCCGAGTGGAAGTCCGGCCGCTGTGGCGGCCAATCCCCACATGCCCATCTCGACCCCCGCCTTGGCCATGTTGTGGCCGCGGAAGTCCTTGTCCAGCGCGACGTGGATGTCGCCCGGCTGCGCGAATTCCTTGCCCAGCACACGCGGCGCAACCCACTGCGTGATCGCCATCCACGCCGTGTCGATGGTCTCCGGCGTGTAGTTCGGCGATTCGCCGGCAACGCACTCACTCCAGGTCGAGACGCCGTTCACGTCGGTCAACTCGAGGAGCAGGATGCGCCGGTCGGAGATCACGCCGGACGAAATGCGGAACGATTCCTTGAGCGGGAGACGAATCTCGCGCAGGCGGATGTGGCGAAGAGTGGTCATGCTGGTCGGGAGGGGGAGTGCGTGAGCTCGTACGCGGGCAGCTCGGTTTCGCTGCCTCGATCAAACGCGGTGACCTGATAGCCTAACGCCAGGTAATGCATGATCGCCTCGCGCGTCGTGAGGCGCCACGCGAGCGCCGCGTCCTGACTGGCGCCGAGCAGGGCTTCGATGTCGCGCGGGACGGGAACCAGCACCCGGGTCGCATCCGGCAGGGGTTCGACTACCCGAGCGCGTCCGTTCTCGACGACCGCGGTCCGCGCCGCGTCCGCGGCAGGCTGCTCGCGCTGCGGAGCTGCGGTGTCGCGCGGTTGGCGATTGGCGGACGCGAAGTGCCATGCGGCGACGAAGCGGTCAGTCGGGAGTGCGCCGTGCAGGATGCTTCCGGTGTTCGAGCCGTAGAAGTTCGGAATGTACTCGGCGATGCGCGCGCCGAGTCTGTTCAGGTTGAAATGCGCATTGCGCGCGACGAGCGGGTCGAACGTCCAGTACATCGTCTCGACGCCGGCGGCGCGCACCAGGTCGCGCTGATAATTCTTCAGCTTTTCGCCGAGCTGCTTGCCCCGTGCGTCTTCGCGGACGGCGAGCATGTCGGACCAGTGGACCGGCCGACCATCGCGCAGGCCCGTGAGGCCGAACACGAATCCGAGCATTCGGTCCTGCGCATCGAACGCGGCAGCAGTGATACCGCCCACTTTTTGCGCGACGCGAAGAATGGACGCGGGGACGCGGTCCGTGAACCCGGCCCCCCAGATCTCATCCTGGAGCGCGACGGCTTCGTCGTACTCGTCGTTGGTGGTCAGTGTACGGAGGACGATGCCGTCCGCTTCGTAACGCGGACGTGGGGCGGGGGCGAACGACGACTCTTGCACTGCGCGCAGGGGGCTGGTAAATCGCGTGAAGTTTGTATACAAATTACGATACAATTATGCGCACCTCTGCCACCTCGCGCAAGCACGCCCGTCCGCAGGAAGTCTACGAGCGGCTTCGCGCGCTGATCATCGACGGACGGCTCGCGCCCGGCACGCGCCTCGTCGAGACCGACGTCGCCAGCCGGCTCGGGGTGAGTCGCACGCCCGTCCGCGGCGCGCTGCAGCGCCTGCAGCAGGAAGGGTATGTAGTCGACTCGCCGACGCTCCGCCAGACGCGACCCACGGTGGCACCGCTCACGAGCGACGACGCGCACGAGCTGTTCGTGCTCGTCGGCGCCCTCGAAGGATTGGCGGCGGCCCGGGCAGCGTTAGGCACGCCGGCCGAGCGGACGGCGCTCGCCACCGAGCTGGCCGAGATCAACGACGCGTTCCGCGCCGCTGCGGCGGCCCCGCGGCCCGATCACGGCCGCATCTTCGAGCTCGACGAGCGTTTCCACCGCTGTTACATGAAAGCGGCCGGCCGCCGCGTGCGCTCACTCCACGACACAGTGAAGCCCCAAGCGGAGCGCTACGAGCGGCTGTACGTCAGCATGCTCACGTCGGAGCTTCATACGTCCGTGGTCGAGCATCGCGCGATCATCCGCGCGATTCGCGCCGGCGACGCGCCCGCCGCGCAGGCGGCGGTGGAAACCAACTGGCGCAACGCGGCGGAGCGGCTCGCAGCCGTCGTCGCCGCCACGGGCGAGCGGGGAAGCTGGTAGGACTGGCGACTGGCGACTGGCGACTGGCCAGTCGTTAGGCGAACAACCCCACCTGCCCACCGGTGTGCCAGAACACCACCGTCACGTTGCTCGGGATCCGCCCGTCGCGCACGTATTGAACGAGCGCCGCGAGCGCCTTGGCTGTGTACGTGTGGTCCACGAACAGCGCTTCCGTCCGAGCCGCGAGCTGCTGCGCTTCGATAGATGCCGGCGTCGGCACGCCGTAGCCGCCGCCGACGAACGTGTCATCGACCTCGATCCGCGCGTCGCGGGCGACCGCCTCCATTACCGATCCGAGCGGCCCCTTCATGCCGTCGATGATCGAACGGACCTGATGCTCTACGTCGGCAGCCGGATCGTCCGCGCTGACGCCGATGACACGCGTCGGCAGTCCGTGCAGCGCACACCCCGCAGTGAGGCCGGCCTGCGTTCCGCCGGACGATGTCGCGTGAACGATCACGTCCGGTCGCACGCCCTGCTCGAGCAACTCGCCGACCGCCCGCACGAATCCGATCGCGCCGAAGGGAGTCGAGGCGCCCAGTGGCACCTCAACGGGATTCCCGCCAGCGGCGCGAATACGCTCGGCTGCGCGCTTCATCGCCGGCACGCGATCCGTGCGCGCCGCCACATATTCGACTTCGGCACCAAGCAACGAATCGAGCAGCGCGTTGCCGGTGAGCTTCTCGGGCCGGGTGCCATTCGCGATCAGATGACAGCGCAGGCCGAGCTTCGCCGCGGTCGCCGCCGTCGCGCGAGCGTGATTCGATTGCACGCCGCCAACCGTGATGAGTGTGTCAGCACCATCAGCGAGGGCCTGCGCTGCGACGACCGCGAGCTTGCGAACCTTGTTGCCGCCGAACCCGAACGGAATGGCGTCGTCCCGCTTTACGAAAACGCGTGCGCCCGTGCCGAGCGCGGCTCGGAGGCGCGAGGCTTCTTCGAGTGGCGAGGGAAGCGCGCCGAGCGCGACGGTCGAGATCTCATTCGCGCGGCGTATGGCGGCCGACGCATCGAGGGTCGTAGTCACGGTCCAGGAATGATGCCGTCAATGGGCATCATCGCCAAGCCACATGGCGGCCTGGCCCTTCCGACGTCGATATTATGCGAGCCATGGTACCGAGCACACGGTGACGGGAAAGCCAGGCGGGTCCTCGGCGAATACGCCCCGACGGTGGCGGCCCGGGACGGGCATCTACGTCGTCGCCCCGCTCCAGGCGTCGCTCGCTGCACTGGTCGGTGAGGTTCAGAGCCGCTTCGATCCCAAGCTCGCGCGGCTCATGCCGCCCCACATCACCATCATCGGGTCGTCCGGTGCCGGTCCGATCGCTCCCGTAACACCCGTCGACGAGCTGCGGACGCTGATCGAGCCAATCGCGAGCTCCACGCCGCCGCTGAGGCTTCGCATAGGCCACACCGTTAGGTTCATGCAGACCGACATCATCGTGCTCGAGCTGAACCCGCACGGCCCGCTGCGCGAGCTGCACGAACGCATCAAACACAGTGGCGTAACGTACGCGCGGCCTCGCTTCGCGTTCACGCCGCACATCACGCTGAGCTTCTACCGCCAGCTCGATGCGGCCGAGCGGCGAGCACTGCTTGCGTTTCGCGTCGATGAACCGGTCGAGGTCACAGAAATCGAGTGCTCGCTCAGCAACGATCCGCAGCCGGCGCGCCATCTGCTGACGCTACCACTGACAGGACCTTTTCCCCCATCTCCACGAAGTCCATGATGGAAGATGTTGCCGACGTGATTGCCGCCCTCGAGGCCGATGCAACGGCGGACGCAGCGGCCCAGGTCATCTCGCTGGCCACGACATACTTCGAGACGACGCGCCGCGGCGAAGGTCCGGTGTCATCCGGGCGGTCACCTAACGAGATCACTGCGCGGTTCGACGGTCCGATGCCCGAGGACGGTACCGACCTGGCGACGATCGTCGCACGGATCGAGCGCGACATCCTCGCGGACGCGAATCGGCTCGCGCACCCGATGTATATGGGTCACCAGGTGTCGTTCCCACTGTCGACCGCCGTCTGGACCGACGCGGTGATCTCCGCCCTCAACCAGTCGGTGGCGGTCGAGGAGATGTCGCCGACACTCACACAGCTCGAGCATCGCGTTATTCGATGGATGTGCGATGCAGTCGGCTTCCCGGCTGGAAGCGGGGGAACGCTCACGTCAGGCGGAACCGAGGCGACGTTCACTGCGCTTCTCGCTGCCCGAGCGGCGGCGCTCCCCGATTCCTGGATGCACGGCGTTACCGAACCACGACCCGTCGTTCTGTGTGGGGAACACACGCATTACGCCGTGACGCGCGCGGTCGCGGAGCTCGGACTCGGGATGCGCAGCTCCATCGCGATTCCGTCCGTGAACTACCGCATGGACGTCGCTGCACTCGAGCGCGAGGTTGCGCGGCTTCGCGAGCGGCAGATCCCGATCATGGCGATCGTCGCCACGGCCGGGCACACGGCAACGGGTTCGTTCGACGACATCGACGCGATCGGCGCCCTCTGTGAGGCTGAGGGAATCTGGCTGCACATCGATGGCGCACACGGTGCAACCGCGGTGCTGTCGGACCGCCATCGCCATCGGGTGCGCGGTATCGAGCGCGCGCGGTCCATCGCATGGGACCCGCACAAAATGATGCTGCTGCCGTTGCCCGCGGGGATGCTGCTGGTTCGCTCCGAGCGCGAGCTGCAGGCGGCGTTCGCGCAGCGCGCGCCGTACCTCTTCCACGGTAGCGACGACGCGACGCGCGTTCGGGACCAGGGCGTTCGAAGCTTTCAGTGCTCCCGACGCGCCGACGTGCTCAAGCTCTGGGTGGTGCTCCAACGGCTGGGGCGTCGCGGCATCGCGCTTCTTCACGATCATCTGTGTGACCTGGCGATGCAGGTTCGCGAAGAGCTCGCGCAGCACTCGGAGTTCGAGATCCTTCACGCGCCGGACTCGAACATTCTCTGCTTTCGCTACGTTGGCGACCGGCGAGCGGACGACGAGACGCTGGACGCGATCAACCGCGAGATCCGCGAGCGGTACAACAAATCAGGGGCGGGCTGGATCACGGCAACGCTGCTCGGTGGCCGACGCGTCCTTCGCGTGACGATGATGAACCCGCGATCGACGCGCGCGCACATTCGCGCGCTCGTGGGCGGTTTGCTCGGTGTGGCGGCTGACGTCGTGGGCGCGCGTCAGCCCGCGTGACGAGGAGGCCGAAAGCGTTAGGCTCCGGTTGTTCCTGCCGTGCCTAACGCCTTCTTGACCCCGGCCTCCAGGTTCTGCGAGCCGCCAAGTCCGGTGTATACCACCGTGCCGGCCTTGTCCACGATCACGACGTAGGATGTCGCGGCGGCATCGTACCCGTCAGCGGCGGCGCCTTTGCGGTCGTAGTACACCTCGAGCGGCAGCCCGTGCTTCTCGGCGTAGAGCTTCACCCGCTCCGGTGTCTGATTCACCGAGACCGCGACGCCGATGAACTTGACCTTGCTCCCGTACCGCTTGGCCACGTCGACCATTGTGGGCTCGAGCTGCTTGCAGAGCGGACACCACGTCGCCCAGAACTCGATGACCATGGGTGTTTTGCCCACGTACTGCCCGATGTCGAACGATTTCCCATCGAGCGTCTCGACGACGGTCGACGCGGGCGCCTTGGCGCCGACCGGGAGGCCGGTTTCCTGCGCCTGTAGCGTGGAACCCGGGAACCGGGAACCGGGAACCGACAGGATCGGCGCAATCGCGATGGCGGCAACCGCCCCGATCGCGAGCCAGCCGCGCCGTTTGAGCTGATGGCCGATGGCCGATGGCTGATAGCTTGTCATATAATCAATTGACCCATCTTGATCAGGTAGTACTCCGCGACACCCAGCATCACGAACGCGAAAACCCGCTTGATCCGAACCATCCAGATGCCCGCCCTCGGCATCCGACTCAGCGTGCCGCTCGAGACCCCGACCGCGACCAGCAGCGCGCACATTCCGAGCGAGAAGGCGAACAAGTAGGCGAATCCGAGCACTGCACTTTTCGTCGTGGTTACCCACGTCAGCACCGCCGCCATGACGGGCGCCGAGCACGGTGCGGCAACCAGGCCGGACATCGCGCCCATGATGAACGCCCCGGAAAACCGGCCGCCCGTCCCCGCCGACGATGCCCGCTCGACCAACGCTGCCGGTATCCGGATCGGTACTACGTCGAGCATGGCCAGCGCGGCGATGATCAGGAAATTCGCCATGGCGAGGTAAAGCCACGGATTTGTGCTGATGCTGCCAAACAGGGTACCCGTCAGCCCGGCGAAAAGTCCCAGGGCCGAATACACGGTTGCGAGCCCGATCGCGTACGTGAGCGACAGCAGCAGCGGACGCCATCGGTCGGTCCGGATGCTGCTGGCGGTCTGCCCGCCGACGATCGCCGCCGTGATCGGAATCATCGGGTAAATGCATGGCGTGAGACTCGTTAGCACGCCGGCAACGAACAAAAGGGGCAGTGCCACGAGGGGCCGCCCCGAGAGGGTGCTCGCGATGTTGGAGAAGTCCATTGAGGGGGTGAAAACTATTGACTGACGGGACGCTGCGGAACGAATCACTCTCTCCGAGCGTCAATGCTTCAGGCCGCCCGATTCTTGCGGGGGTTGTTCCCCGCGGGTAATACCAGCAACACAAAAACGCTTCCGGAGCAACTGATGGGTCTTGCACGTCTCGCGGCACTCAGCGTGTTCGTTATCCCCGCGCTCGCCGCCTGCAATCCAGACAACA
>JAJKIV010000469.1 GCA_021154285.1 Gemmatimonas sp.
CAGATCGTAGTCCGTTCCAGCACTCGCTGAGTAGACCACGAGTCCCGCGTTATGCTGGGCAAACGATCCGGCGCACGGCGCCGGACACCTCGTCGAGGGCAGGCGCCATTGCGGTGAGCGCAGGATCGGCGCGCCAGTGACGAGCGTCTCTCGCCAATCGACGCGCGGGTGGGACGCGCTGGTCAGCACGGTTGCAAGGTGCGCGGCGCTCATCACTGACAGGCGCGCCGTCACCGGGTGAGCCGACTGCGGCCGCACGCGCACGTAGAACGGGTAGATCGGCAGCGTGACATCCGCCAGCAGCGGACCATCCACTTCGGCGTCGCGCGCTACGCTCGCGCCAATGGCGGTGAGCTGAAGCCCCGCGAAGCGCGCGGCGCGAGACTCCGTGCCGATGAGCTCCATTCCCGCACTCATGAGCGATCCGCCGAGCAGCCCCTTGGCGAGCGCGGCACGAACGGGAGCGCCGGATGCGACGGCACGTGCAACCGAAGCCGTCGCGCCGATGGCCACGTTGAGGGCGAGATATCCCCGGTGGGCGGAGGGATCTCGCTCGAGCGCCTGAGGTCGCGCGATCGACGGCCCCGAGACGATCAGTGCGAGGCTGATCGCGTAAACAGGAAAGGCATATCGCGGCACGGACCAAGGACAGCCCCGGCTGCTGCCTCGTCACATATGCCCGCGGCTTAGATTTCCCGCGTGGTGGCTCGCCTAACGGTGTGAGCGGCGTCACTCTTGCGCTCGCCGTCCGAGCTTCCGTCCGGAAGCTGAGTTGTTCGACCTTTGGAGGCCCGATGTCGAGAGCGTTCGTGAACGAGGATTCCGGCGATCGTCCGTCAGGCCGCCGATTTACTCTTCCGCCGCGATCAGACCCGGCATTCGACGCGGCCGCCGCGCGCGCGATTCTCGAGGCGGCGCGGGAAGGTGATACCGGCGCGGCGGAGCAGGCGACTGGGTACTACTGGGGTGAGCCACGCCTGCGCGCGCACGTCGAGCGAATTCTCGCCACCGCCAGAGCGGAGAAGGACGAGCGACTGGAGCAACTCGCAGAGCGCTGGCTGCGTTAGCCATCGGCTCGCGCTAGCTTTGGCGTCCATGCTGAAGCCTCTGAATGTGGTGGACGTTACGCTCGATCTCGCGCGGATCGATTCGACGAGTGGGCAGGAAGGGGAAGTCGTTGGCTTCGTCGAGCAACTGCTTGCGAGCCGCGGATGGACCACGACGCGGATCCCGGTAACACCTGGGCGCCACGACATCTTCGCGACGACGGACCCCGCGCCACTCGTTACGCTGTCGACTCACCTGGACACTGTCCCGCCGTACATTCCGCCCGCACGTACGGCAGATCGTCTCACCGGCCGCGGCGTATGCGACGCGAAAGGCATTGCCGCCGCCATGATCTGCGCCGCCGAGCGCCTGCGTGATGCATCGGTTCCGGTGGGGCTGCTGCTCGTCGTCGGCGAGGAGACCACGCATGACGGCGCGAACGCCGCGAATGAGGCCTATCGAAGCGGCCTCGTACCGCCGACGAGCAAAGCGCTCATCAACGGAGAGCCCACCGAGAGCCGACTCGCGCGCGGCACGAAGGGCGCCGTACGAATGACCGTGCGAACCAGCGGCGTTGCCGCACACTCCGCATATCCGCATCGCGGCGTTTCGGCGACGATGCGACTCGTGCGCCTCATGGCCGACCTCGAGGCCATCGAGCTGCCCAAGGATTCGGTGCTCGGCGACACCACGATCAACCTCGGGATGCTCTCGGGCGGGATCGCGGACAACGTGATCGCGCCATCGGCGGAGGCGCGCATCATGGCGCGCCTCGTCGGGCCCGTGGACGACGTCGTGACAGCAGTGACGCGCTGGGTTGGCGATCGCGGGACAGTGGATGTGGGCGTGAGCATCCCTGCCATGCACCTCGCGACGATCCCCGGGATCGAGACGTGCGTGGTCGCGTTCGCGACAGACATTCCTGCGCTCGCGCGTTGGGGTACGCCCTATCTGTTCGGCCCGGGCTCGATCGAGGTCGCGCACAGCGACCACGAGTTCGTCGATATCGCGGAGCTGCGACGCGCCGTCGATACGTACGAGACGATCGTCCGCGAAGCCGCGACGCACCACGCTTCGCCCGTTAGGCAGCCGGCGTAGCCGCTACGCGACTTCCTGCTGCGCGATGGGCTGGTCGCTCGCCGGCGTTAGGCGCGTGGCCGTGATCGCGTCGGTCGGACAGTGCCGCACGAAATCGCCGTCGGCCGAGCACCAGTCGACGATCTCGGTCTTCGCATAGGCCTTGCCGCGCGGGTCCATTCCCATGGTGTTCGGGGCAATCGACGCGCAGAACCCGCAGCCGGTGCACAGATCGCGATCGACCGACAACCGGTACGCGGCCCGCGGGTACACACCGCCTTTCGCTGCGAGGCACTCCGGCAACTGTGCCATCGCCTCGCGCGCAGCGCGGTACCCCTCCGCCATGACTTCCGGTGTATGCGAGAAGCTGAGCCATCCCACGTGTCCCAGACGCGGCCGAATGAGAAACATCGGCGGTCCGGCCCACTGACTGAGCGGCGCAACCTGAAGCGCGTGCATCATGACCGTCGCCGCGCGCATGTACGTCGCCGCAAAACCCTGGGCGGAGGCATCCGTGTTATGCGACAGGTCACTCGAGCCGACATCCACGGCAATGACCGCCTCGGCATTTTGCGCCGCGATTGCCACCGGCAGATTGTCGATCGTGCCGCCGTCGATGCACTGGCGGCCGTCCACGTGGCCCGGCGGAAAGAATCCGGGAAGCGCACATGAGGCGTACACAGCATCATCGACGCGAACGTTCGTGAGCCCCGGCAAGCCCCAGACGACCTGCGTTCCCCGCTCGACGTCCACGGTGTTCACGAGCAGCGGCGCCTGCAGCTCGTCGAACGTCGTCCGGGGAACCGCGTTCGAGCACAGCGCCCGTAGCGGCTCCTCGAGATAGATCGACGACGATCGCATGCGATCGAACAACATACCGACGTGGTTGATCCGGAACAGGTCGCGCTTCCGCAGCCCGAGGGCGCGCCGCTCCATCTCCTCGAGCGGCATGCCGCCCAGGTAGGCGGCCGCTATCAGCGCCCCGATGCTGGTGCCCGCGAAGCACGTGGGGCGTATGCCCGCCTCCTCGAGCGCGCGCAGTACACCGATGTGCGCGAATCCCTTCATCCCTCCGCCACCCAGCACGAGGGCGATGCGCCGATGCTCCAATTGCTGCTCTCCTGCAACTCGTCGCTTCATTGTACCCCGGTGACCCGGGGGTTGCCGCGAAACACCAATGACGATCCGGCGTTTCGAGAAAGGACAGGCGCCACCCGCGTGCGGTCACTCCGTGCGATCTGCATGTCCAATGAAAAAGCCGGGCGACACGCGTCGCCCGGCTCCCCGCCACGATTCTCACGTGTCGCGCATCACGTGAGGAATAAATACAGCCCGTACAGCCCGATGCCGGCACCGCCAAGCATCACGATGGTGCCGGCGTCGTCGCCGATGACGGCGCCGATCACCAGCGCCGCTCCACCGACGATCATCATCGCGACCGCATTCCTGTTCGATTTCTTGGTCTGGTAAACCGGCGGCGCGCCGCGCCGAGTCTCTGCCGCGTGCATCGCCACGCGAGCGCTTGCGCGGGTCGGTCCAAGCGTGACCGAAGGTGTCGCCCCGGCCTCCGACGACGCTTCCCCAACAGCCGTCACCGAGTCGACCAGGCTCACGGGCGCGAGTCCGGTCGCCAACGTCGCCCGCGACGCCTCACGTGCGTCGAGCTGACCCGCGGACTGTGCGGCAACTGGTACAGCAGCCCAGGTGAGCGCGGCAAACGCCGCAACCGCTGAAAAACGCACGTGCCGGTTCATCGACTTCCTCCGAAGCAATGGTGATGGTGCAGGGCCAGACGGGAAGAATCAGGCCACGAACGTACACGATCATGAAGCAGGCTGGTTTCTCCCTAGTCGCGAGTCCACGGTGGATGATAGCTTGCCCCTTCTATGACTGAACCCCTCACCTCCGGCGAGCGGGCTCTCGTTCGGGCGATCGGCACGTGGTCGCTCGCCGCCGGCGTCATCAACATCACCGTCGGTGGGGGCATCTTCCGTCTACCTGCGGACGTGGCTCACGCGCTCGGCGCTGCCGCCCCGATCGCGTATTTCGTCTGCGCCGTCGCGATGGGGCTGATAGTGCTCTGCTTTGCGGAGGCAGGCAGTCGCGTCGCGATGACCGGCGGTCCGTATGCGTACGTCGAGCTAGCGTTCGGCCCGTATGTCGGGTTTCTCGCCGGCGTCTTGACCTGGCTGCTGGGCACCACGGCCGTGGCAGCGGTGAGCACCGTGTTCGCGATCAACGCTGCCAAGCTGTTTCCGGTCTTCGAGAATACGGTCATGCGCGGCGTGCTCCTCGTCGCGAGCTTCGCCCTTGTGGCCACGATCAACATTCTCGGTGTGAAGCAGGGAAGTCGGCTCAACAGCATCGGGACCATCGCGAAGCTGGCGCCGCTACTCCTGCTCGTGCTCGTTGGCGCGCTGTTCGTCCAACGCTCGAACCTCGCGATCACGAGCTCGCCCGCGATCGGGGACATCACGCGGGCGTCGATCGTACTCATCTTCGCATTCAGTGGTGTGGAGAGCGCGCTCGTGCCGAGTGGGGAAGTGAAGGATCCGGCGCGCACCGTGCCGCGCGCCATCTTCGTCGCGATGCTGGCGATCACGCTGCTGTACATCGCGATTCAGCTCGTCGCGCAGGGCGTGCTCGGTGCGGCGCTCTCCACATCATCGACGCCGCTCGCGGATGCTGCGGGCGTCGTCTTTGGATCATGGGGGAAGGTCCTTCTGCTTGCCGCCGTCGTCATCTCGACGTTCGGGTACCTCAGCGGAATGACCTTGGCGATTCCGCGCGCGCTCTTCGCGTTCGGTCGCGATGGCTACCTGCCTGGCGCGATCGCTGCCGTGCACCCGACGTATCGAACGCCCTACGTCTCCATCGCGATCCAATCGGCGCTCGCATGCACGCTCGCGATCACGAGCGCGTTCGAGAAGCTCGCGATCATCGCCAACGTCGCCGCGCTCCTCGTGTACTTCGCGTGCTCCCTCGCCGCATGGCAGTTGCGTCGTCGCGATGTCCGTGCGGGCGGCATCCCGTTTCGCGTTCCCGGCGGTGGCGTGGTGCCGCTACTCTCCTGCGCGGTGATCATCGGGCTGCTCTCGTCGATAACGTTGCCGGAGTGGCGCGTGCTGGCACTGATCATCGGTGTGGCGTCGGTGTTGTTCGCGGTGACACGTCGCCGTCGCGAGGCACTCCCGGCGCGAGCTGCCTGACGAGAACCGTCACATGACCGATCCGCTCCTCGCATTCCGGCCAGAGTTCCCGATCCTCGAGCGAACGACCTACCTCGTCTCGCATTCGCTCGGTGCCATGCCGCGCACCGTGCCAGACCGGCTCGCCGAATATGTCGACACGTGGGCGGAGCTTGGCGTGCGAGCGTGGGCGAACGGCTGGTGGGAGATGCCGATCGAGGTCGCGAACGAGATTGCGCCGCTCCTCGGTGCCGGCGCCGGCGAGGTCGCGATGGTGCCCAACGTGTC
>JAJKIV010000470.1 GCA_021154285.1 Gemmatimonas sp.
AAGTCGAAAGCGGCACGAAGACGGAAGGCGATCGGCACGTACGCCAAACTGGTTGACGCGATGATCATGGAGAGCGCCGTCGATGATCGTGCGCTGTCGCAGGAAATCCTGGACGCCGGCCAGGCGTGGGTCAAAGGGTGATCAGCATCAACCCGCTCGACAAGCTGATCCGCAACATCGCTTCCGCGCTTACCAGCTCGCCTTCTTCAGGCGTTAGGCCGCGATCGAGACGAGGAGGTTCAGGTGACTGAGGGGAGACCCGAAGCGTTGATGGAGGGACGGCCAGGCCGCCATCTTGGTTCTGTGGGCTTGAGGATCCCACACGCGCGTTCGATCATCATCTCGAGCGTTCTCGCCATCGTCGGCGGTTTCGCGGCGACGCCCACCCGCGCGCAGCCGACGCCCATCTTCGACGGCGCCCCGCCCGCCAGCTGGATTGCGCCACCAGGCGTGCCCGGCGACAGCTTCACCGTCTTCCACGCACGAAAGACCTTCGAGCTGCGGACAGTGCCAGCGCACTTCGTCGTGCACATATCCGCGGACAATCGCTATCGACTATTCGTGAATGGCGCACAGGTATCCTCCGGCCCGCAACGGTCGGACGTTATGCACTGGCGCTACGAGACGATCGACCTGGCGCCCCAGCTCAACGCTGGCCGCAACGTGATCGCCGCGCTCGTGTGGAACTGGGGTGCCGCGCGGCCAGTAGCGCAGCACAGCCATCGCACGGGCTTTCTCCTTCAGGGGAACAGCAGCGCCGAGGCGGCGCTCGTGAACTCGGGATATGGGTGGCGGTTGCTCGTGGACTCCGCGTATGCGCCCATCGTGCTAACGAGTGCCGCGATGGGCAACTACTACGCGGCGCCGCCGGGTGACTCGATCGACGGCGCGCGCTATCCGTGGGGATGGGAGAAGCCGGACTACGACGACAGCGCCTGGCACGTTGTGGCCCCGCCAACGCAGACCTCGGCCGCGGCGCCGCTGGCGGCGTTCGACAATGCCGCGGGCGGGGGCGTCGTCGGTCTCGCGAAACGCCGAGCGATGCAGCCGGGCGACTACGGCGAAATGACTGGATGGCAACTCGAGCCTCGCTCCATTCCGTTGATGGAGGAGACGTTACACCGCCTCACTCGCGTGCGACGCGCGACTGGCGTCACGACCGACGGGGCGTTCCTGCGCGGCGACGGGGATCTCGTGATTCCGCCGCACACGACCGCGACACTGGTGCTGGACCAGGCGCACACGACGAACGCGTATCCGGTGCTGGAGACGAGTGGAGGTGCCCGCAGCACCGTCCGCCTAACGTACGCCGAAGCGCTGGTGGATTCGGCCGGCCGAAAAGCGCACCGCGATTCGATTGACGGGCGAAGCGTGCGTGGCGTGTGGGACGTCTTCAGACCGGATGGCGGTTCACATCGTCGGTTGCAGACGCTGTACTGGCGCTCGTTCCGGTACGTGCAGATGGAGATCGTGACCGCGGACGAACGACTGCGCGTGCACGACCTGCACGGAATCTTCACGGCGTATCCGTTCAGGGAGCGCGCGCGATTCGCCAGCGACCTCCCGTGGCTGACGGACATGTGGCGCATGAACTGGAATGGCGCGCGCATCGGTGCGTTCGAGACGTACATGGACACGCCGTACTGGGAACAGCTGCAGTACGTCGGCGACACGCGCATCCAGGGGCTCATCTCGCTGTACGTGTCCGGCGACGACAGGCTGCTGCGTCAGGCGATCGAGCACTTCGATCTGTCGCGCATTCCCGAAGGATTGACCGCGAGCCGGTATCCATCGGCAGTGACGCAGATCATCCCGCCCTTCTCGCTGATCTACATCGCGATGGTGCACGACTACTACATGCATCGTGGCGACTCGGCGTTCTTTCGCGCGCGGTTGGCAGGAGTGCGCGGCATTCTCGACTGGTATGCACGGCACGTGGACAGCACCGGGATGCTGGGACCAATGCCGCACTGGAACTACGTGGACTGGACGAATCCATGGCCGCGCGGCGTTCCCCCGGGCGCGGACAACGGCCACTCCGCGACTATCAGCTTGTTGTACGCATATGCGCTGCAGCGGGCCGCGGATCTGGAGGATGGGATCGGGATGCGCGGTGCCGCGGACGCGTATCGCGCGCGACGGGCAAGCGTGCTGGCCGCGGTGCGCGCCCGCGCGTGGGACGCCAAGCGAAGGTTGTTCAAGGATTCGCCGGACACGAGCTCGTACAGCCAGCAGACGAACGTCCTGGCGATACTCACCGACGCCGCGCCGGCGGCGGACCAGCGCGCCCTGATGCAGCGCGTGTTGTCCGACACGACCCTAACGCGAGCGTCGTACTATTTCGGCTTCTATGTATTGGAAGCGCTGCGCAAGGCGGGACTGGGCGATCGGTACATCGAGCAGTTGGCGCCGTGGCAGGGGATGTTGCGGCTGGGCCTGACGTCGACGCCGGAGAATCCCGAGCCGACGCGATCGGACACTCACGCATGGGCCGCGCACCCCAACTATGGATTGCTGGCAACCGTGCTGGGCGTGCGTCCGGGGAGCGCGGGCTTCAGGACGGTGGTGATTGCGCCATCACTGGGCCCGTTACGTCGAGCCGAGGGTCGCGTGCCGCATCCGCTCGGGGATATCGACGTGAAGCTCGAAGCTGAGGGAGCGCGTGGCTTGCAGGCTGAGATCACGTTGCCAGCGGGTCTGACCGGCGTGCTCGAGTGGCATGGGCAGCGACACGCGTTGCGGAGTGGACAGCAGGTCGCTCGACTGTCTGTCGATCAAGCATCCAGATAGCGATCTGGATGGTATCAGTTCAATCCGCTGTTTCCGTTGAATCCGATTCCAACTTCCATCTGGATGCCGGCCTAAGGAAACCGAATCAACGCATTCTCGAGCGGGACCTCGCCTTTGCGTGCCACCGGCGCCGAACGCTGACACGTCGTGCCGAACGACGCGCAGTGGCCGAAGACCTCGAAGTCCATCCGGTACGGCACGCCCTCGCTGCCTAACGGTGAATTCGCGTCGGCCACGTGGAAGTGGAGGTGCGGCTCCGTGGAGTTTCCGGTGTTGCCGACGTGGCCAACGACCTGACCCCGCGTCACCTTGTCGCCAAGCTTTACCTTGAGCGAGCCAGGCTTGAGGTGTGCGTAGAACGCGTAGTACCCGCCGCCGATGTCGATGATGACGTGATTGCCGCCCACCGTCTCGAGCGTGATCGGCACCGCGCGAGAGTCGATCCCCGGAACGTTCTCCGGAATGCTGTCTTTCACTTCGACGACCGTCCCGTTGGCCACCGCCAGCGCATCGACGCCCTCGGCGTAGTAGCTCTCGTTCTTGAGCGAGTCGCCTTTGGACGTCTTGTCCTCGTCGGAGACTTTCACCCAGTCGATCGCGAACCGCTGCGCTATGGCTGGCGTTCCGGAGATCGGGATGAGCGATCGCCGGTGGCCTGACGCATCGGCAGGACCATTTGCGGCGAGCCAGGTACCGCCACGCAATGGCGGGCCGATCGCCACCGCTTGCGCCGTCACCGGCACACTCGCGCCATCCAGCGTTTGCGTTCGGACGCTGTCGCCGGTGCCGGTCTCGATCGTTAGGCGATGCTGAATCGACTTCGGCGTGGCTCCCGTCACCGGAACCCACAGGAACACGACGGCGCGCATGCCGCCATTCACCTTGAGCCGTTCAGCCTGCGCCGCCGGAGCCATTCCGGGCCGCGACACGGCGCGCATTAGCCCCGAGTCGCTCAACGTGAAGATGACCTGCTTGTCCGGCGACGACATCACCTCGAGCTTCTTCAGCGTCACGGGCTGCGGCGTGAAGTTCGTGACGTGGACCTCGTACGCGAGGAACGGTCCCTTCTCCGACGCCGCGACCGTTGGCGGCTTGGGCACACGCATCTCGAGAAACGGCGGGAACGAGATGCTGGTCTGGGCGACCGCCGCCGGCGCACCGGCAGCGATGAGAACTCCGAGGCAGAGGGCAAACAACGGCCCGGCGAAAGGCGACGTGCCTTTCACCGGGCCAGCGTTGCCAGCCTGTCGCAACTGCCTGTTAGCTGGACTTTCCATTTCAGGTGGGGTTGTTGTTCCGTGTCATCTGTCGCGGCCGTCCGCGGGTGACGCAACTGCGGGAACCGATGCGCGACCACGCGGCCGCCAGATGTAGAACACCGGCGCACCGAGCGCGACGAAGCCGAGCCCGATGGACGAGATCCCCGGCTGGGTGATGATCGTGTTGAGCACGAGTGCGACCGCGGCGACGACGAACAGGATCGGCGTGATCGGATATCCCGGAACGCGGAATGGCCGCGCGACGTTAGGCTCCGACCGGCGCAGCCTCATGACCGCCAGCGCGCCCAGCGCGTAGAAGATCCAGCCCGTGAACACGGCATACGTGAGCAGCTGGCTGAACGTGCCGCTGGCGGCGAGCAGGGCACCCCACGCCGTGAGCGTCACGATCGCGATCGCCGGCGTACCGAACCGCGGGTGCACGGCCGTCAGCTTCTGGAAGAACAGGCCGTCGCGCGCCATCGCGTAATACATGCGCGGCGTCGTGAGTATGAGACCGTTGAGGGCACTGAAGATCGACACGAGAATCAGCGCGGTCACGACCGCCCCGGCCACCGGGCCGAGGATCGTGCCGATCGCGTCAGCCGCGACGCGCTGGCTGTTCGCCACACCGGCCGGCCCAAGCGCGCGCACATACCCGAGGTTCGCCATCAGGTACAGCACGATGAGCAGGAACGTCGCGATGCTGATCGCCCGCGGGAACGTGCGCTGTGGGTCTTTCGCCTCACCGGCCGAGAACGTCACGTACTGCCAGCCCTCGTAGGCCCAGAGGACGCCGATCATCGCCGCGCCGAAGCCGGCCGCGAGCGACCCGCTCGGCACATCGATCGGCGCGGCCGGGAGCCCTGCGCCGCCGGTGCCGCGGAGCGTCAACACGACGCTGAGAAGAAACAGCACGCCGAACTTGGCGCCGGTCGTCCAGTTCTGCACCGTGGAGCTGCCACGAGTACCGCGGATGTTGATCAGTGCCACGACGAGGATCACCGCGAGCGAGATCAATGGTCCCGGCACGTGGAACGGCAGCAGCGGCGACAGATAGTTCGCGAACGCCACCGCGAGCGCGGCAATCGATCCGCTCGCGATGACGAGAAAGCTCGCCCATCCATACAGAAACGCCGGCAGCGGCCCGAACGCATCGCGGAGATACGCGTAAAGGCCGCCGGCCTCGGGCTTCATCGCACCGAGCTCCGCGTACGTGAGCGCGCCGAGCAGCGAGAGGAACCCCGCCACCGCCCACACCATGAACGCGAGCCCGGTGTGGCCACCAGTCTGCCGCATCACGAGGCTCGGCACCAGATAGATCCCCGAGCCGATCACGGTCCCGATCGTGATCAGCATCAGGTCCGTGAAGCCGAGGCTTCGACGAAGTTCGTTAGGGCCGGTCATGAGCGTCCCGGATTCGTGTCGGCGGATGATGACGCGACGAGCGTGAAGAATGCCCGATTCGTCGTTAGGTCGCGATGGAGGCCGGTCACCTGGTAGCCGCGTCGCAGCGCGCGCTCGAAGCTGGCGCGCGTCGCGAGCCGCCACGTACCGGCGAGTTCGGGCGTCGTCGTGATGACCTGATGCAGGTCGGCCGGGATCTCGATGAGCGCGTGTGGCACGGCGGTGTCGTCGAGATCCACCTGAATGTCGCCGGCGCGCGGGAACGGCGTCAGCACCGGCACCGACCCACTCGCTGCGAGCGAACCGTTCCACGTTGGCCGCTCGCCCGCGACCCCGGTCGTTGGCAGCATGACGATGAGGCGGTCGGTCGGGAGCCCGAGATGCAGTGGGCTCGAGGTGATGCCGTACATGTTCTCGACGTAGTCGACCAGGCTGACGCCAAGCCGATTGAAGTTCAGGTGCGCGTTTCGCGCCTGCAGCGGGTCGAACGTCCAGAGCACGCGTGCGATTCCTCGTTGGGCGAGGATGGCGCGCTGCATCTCCTTCAGGTGGCGACCGACGCCCATGCCGCGAGCGTCCTCTCGGACGCCCAGCATGTGTGACCAGTGGATCGGCTGACCATCGCGCATGCCGGCGAGGCCATACACGAAGCCGACGAGGGCACCGCTGTCGTCGAACGCTCCGATCGCGAGCCCGCCGATCTTCGTGGTGACGCGGAGCAGGGACGCGGGCACACGGTCGAACGTGCTCCCCCAGACGTCGCCCTGCAGGTCGAAGCACGCGGCGGCGTCCTCGGGCGTGACGAGCGGCCGATAGGTCAGGCCCGAATGCGTTTGTATCTCGACGCGGGCATGGGAGTCGGCGGATCCGGAGGCGCGGGCGGGATCGTCGAGATCGAGCGGCATGGGCCGGCTGACTGGTGGGCGGGCAGGAGCGAGGGTCAACGTACGGCAGGGGCGGGCATACCACAATGGTCGACCAAATCGGTCGCTGTGGGCGCGCTCATGGATCGCCGACCCCGCACGGGGGTCACATGAGCGCCATCGAATGCCAAGGGCGTCCCCGGTGGTTGCGGACGCACCGTGTTCGCACGTAGCTTGGCCGCCGTGTCGATCTCGGTCCCGCGCCGCGCTGCGCGCAGATCCACTTCCCAGTCGGTCGCGGATACGTCGTCGGAGGGCAGTGCGCGTTCCGACACGGTCTCGCGCGTCTATCAGGAACTGCGGAGCCTGATCGTGTGGGGGCATCTGCCCCCGGGCGCCCGCATCGCCGAGCGTGCCGTCGCCGAACGCTTGGGATTGAGTCGAACGCCGGTGCGCAGCGCGCTGCATCGCCTGCAACAGGAGGGGTTCGTCACGTCCGTGGGCCGCGGGCAGGATCAGCGGCTCATCGTGGCGCCGCTGACGCAGGAGGACGGTCGTGAGATCATTCTCATCGTCGGCCACCTCGAGGGGCTGGCCGCGCACACCGCGGCGGCGCTGCCTGACGACCGTCGGAAGCGGATCGTGGCGCGGCTCCGGGAGATCAACCGCGACCTGGCCGAGGAGTCGAAGCGGCGGGAGTTCGGGCGGATCTTTGATCTCGACGAGGAGTTTCATCGGACCTACGTCGAGGGGGTCGTGGGGCCTCGGCTCCTCGCGCTGCACCGGTCCATCAAGCCGCAGATCGAGCGATACACGCGCCTGTACGTGAGCGTGCTGGTGGACGAGTTGCCGATGTCGGTGAAGGAGCACGAGGTGATCGTGAAGGCGATCGCCTCGGGGGATACCCGGGGGGCGCAGCGGTCCGTGGAGACGAACTGGCGGAATGCGGCCGCTCGGTTGTCGCGCGTGATCGAGCAGCTGGGCGAGCGTGGCGCCTGGCACGCGTGGGGTCCGGCGTCGTCGGCTCGTCGCGGTCGTTAGGCTGGCTGGCTGCTGCCTGCTTGACGGTCGGCATCGCTGTCTTGTCGGCGGGGTGTCGAGACTCCGGCGGCTTCCGCGCTACACGGCTCGAGCCAACGGGTACCAGACTCCGGGCAAGGACAGTGGCTCGGCCCCGTTGTCTCGGGCCTACGCGCTAACGCCGCCTACGTCTCGACACCCCGCCTCCTGCCGCGCTAGGATCTAACCGTCAGGAGCCAGCAGCAAGCGCTC
>JAJKIV010000471.1 GCA_021154285.1 Gemmatimonas sp.
AGAGCGTTCCGCGCGGTCTGTACCCACGAAGGGTGCCCGCTGGGGTGGAATGCGCAGCAGCATCTGATCCGGTGCCCGTGCCATGGTGGCGCGTATGACACGGCGGGGCGTGTGGTCTCCGGTCCCCCGCCGGCGCCACTGACCGAGCTGCAGGCCACGGTCGACCATGGAACGATCTATGTCGCTGGCCCCGTGACGCCTTGACCGGGCCAGTGTTGCATGTGGTCGGACCTGTCCCCACATTGCCCGAATGACCGCCGACTCTCACGCGACACTTCGAAAGAACGTCATCAAGCGAGTGCTGGATGGGGCCGGAGTCGCCGCTCCGTCCCAGCGACGCGTCGCGTTCGAAGGGAAGCGCGCGGCCCCCGAGCTGCAGGCGCTCATCGACAAGGTCGAGGCGCACGCCTACAAGGTTACCGACGACGACCTGCGCCAATTGCAGGCGAAATACAGCGACGACGAGCTGTTCGAGATCATTGTGTCCGCGGCGCTCGGCGCGTCCGAGCGGCGTCTGTTCGCGGGGCTGGAGGCCCTCGACGAGGCATGAGACTCAAGAAGGTCCATGACGGGCATCGACTGCCCGACAAGTTGATGCTCACGATGATGAACCTGATCGTGGGCCACGCGCCGGGTGTCGTGCGCACGCTGCGCTACCGCAAGGAGTTTTTCGGGCACCCCTTCTCGGAGCTGACCGAGCAGGTGATGCGTGGCCCGTCGGAATGGTCGGTGGGCGAGCGCGAGATGTTCGCGGCATTCGTCTCGCGGCTCAACCAATGCGTCTTTTGAATGAGCGCCCACTCCGCGGTCGCGGAGGCAGCGTTGCAGGATGGCTCGATGCAGCTCGTGCTCGACAACTATCGCACGGCTCCGATCCCCGAGAAGCTGCGCGCGATGCTCGCGCTCCTCGAGACGTATACGCTCCATCCAAACCAGATGAGCGGGAGCCACGTTCGAACCGCGCTCGCGGCCGGCGTCTCACGCGAGGCGATTCGCGACGCATTCTACGTCGCGTACCTGTTCAACACGTACGACCGCCTCGCCGACACGCTCGGGTGGGAGCTGCCTGACGAGAGCTACTATCCCAAGGCAGGCCAGTTCCTGCTCAAGAAGGGATATCTGTAGCGCGCGTGAGCCGACTGCGCTCCTCTCGCTGCACAGCGCCGGCACGGAAAAGCGCCCGGTCTACGATCGGGACGCTCGTGCTGCTTCTCTCGGCGTCGGCAGAACTGTCAGGGCAGGGCACGCAGCCCGCGTGGATGCTCGGGCCGTTCGAGAAGCCGAAGGGTGTGAACCCGATCCTCATGCCTAACACGAACGCGACGTTCGTCCCGCGCCCGGGCGAACAGCCCGTGCGCTGGGAGGAGACGGCCACGTTCAATCCAGCGGCGGTCGTCCGAAACGGCGCCGTGTACGTGTTCTATCGCGCAGAGGACGCAACCGGCGAGGCGAAGATCGGGTTCCATACGTCGCGCATCGGGCTGGCTGAGAGCAAGGACGGCCTGCGCTTCACGCGCCGTGCGTCGCCCGTGCTCTACGCGCAGGATGACGCGCAGGTCGCCAACGAATCGCCGGGCGGGGTCGAAGACCCCCGCATCGTGGAGACGGAGGACGGTCAGTACGTCCTGACGTACACCCAATGGAACCGCAAAGTCCCTCGGCTCGCCGTCGCGACGTCGCGCGACCTCGTCACATGGGAGAAACGCGGGCCGGCGTTCGCGAAAGCGGCTGGCGGAAGGTACCTGGGCGTCGAGTCCAAGTCGGGCGCGATCGTGACGCGAGTGGTGGGTAACCGCCTGGTCGCGACCAGGATCGATGGGAAGTACTGGATGTACTACGGCGTACCTAACGTGGGGATCGCCACCTCGGAGAACCTGACGGACTGGACGCCGCTCGAGGTGGAGGACGGCCGACCACTGGCCGTGCTGTCGCCGCGACCCGGGTATTTCGACGCGTGGCTGGTCGAACCGGGCCCGCCCGCGATCCTCACGGACCGCGGGATCGTGCTGCTGTATAACGCGGGCAACAGTGACCGGTTCGGCGAGCGTGGATTGCCTGCACGCATGTACACAGCGGGGCAGGCGCTGTTCGACGCCCGCAATCCGTTCAAGCTGCTCGACAGAACCGACGGCCCATTTCTGCGCCCCACGGAGGCCTACGAGCGTACGGGCCAGTACCCGGAGGGGACGACGTTCGTCGAAGGCCTCGTGCCTTTCAAGGGCCAATGGTTCCTCTATTACGGGAGCGCGGACTCGAGAGTCGGTGTGGCGGTGGCGAACGTTAGGCGGTGAACGAAACGACGCGCAATCCAGTAACGACGCGAATCCAGACGGCGCCAATCCCGACGAGCGCCCATCCCCAACAACGTCGGGACCGCGCCACCGAGTGGAGCAGCCCGGCCCTCGACACGGAGCGTTAAGGGCGCGCGTCAAGTCACACGGAGAAAACGATTTGTGCGATTTACTTCGAGCAACGTGGCAACGGGGCAAGGTGGTCGCGAGGCAGCGCGACGCTCGATCGGGCGTGTGTAATGGTCACGTCGCCAATCGTATATCGACGATGCGCTTCCGGTTGCGATCAGTTGGCCTCGGGGGATGGCGCGAGCAGTCGCTTGAGCTCCGGGTCGGCGTTGCGCCACGCGCGGCGAAAGTACGCCTCGTAGACCCGCGCGCTGTCGGCGTCGCCTGCCTGGTGGAAGGCCTGCGCCATCAGCAGATCGAGCTCGCTCCGTGGCTGGTAGCGCCCCATGCCATCGAGCGGCGAGGCGTAGGCGTCGCGCAGTGCGGCCAGCGCGGCGCGCGGCTGGTTGAGCGCCAGCTCGGTCTTCGCGAGCGCGACGTTGCTTCTGGTCCAGGACTCCGCCACGCCCCAGCGTGCCTGCTGGAGCTCCGCTTCGGCGTCGAACCACCGACCCTGCAGCATGGCCAGTAGCCCGCGGACATGGTGATGAAGTCGCCGGTCGCGACCGAAAAAGCTTTTCGCGCACCCAATGGCGAGTGTGTCAGCGAGCCCCCGCAGCCGAACCGTGTCGCCCGACGGGGCGATCGCATCGGCGAGCAGCGCGTGGTGCCAGCAGAATCCACGCGCAGCGGTGCCGACGGGAGGGAATCGGGTCTCGAGACGCGGACCGTGCGCCGAACGCTCGTACAAGGCCTCCGCGCCCGCGTAGTCCCCGAGGCGACCGAGGTTGTTGCCACGCACGAGGACGGTCTGTACGCCAGCGTTAGGCACGTCCATCTCGGTGCGGTCGAGTGCCGAGTTCGACGCGCGAAGCTCACCGCGTTCGCGCAGCACCAGCACGCGGAGATCGTACGCGGACGCGCGCAATTGGGGCGACTCGCTTCTGAGCCACGCGCGAGACAGCGAGTCCGCCGTGTCGTACTGGCGCGCCGCGATGAGCAGGCGTGCCCACATGTCGAGCGTGGACGGATCTCGCCCCGAGAGCATGACCGCTCGCTGAACGGCGTCGATCGCCTCACGATGCCGCTGTCGATACGACAAAACGCCAGCCAGCATCTCCCAGGACGCCGGCGCGTCGGGCTGGAGCTCGACCCAGCGCTTCGCCGAATGCTCCGCCTCCTCCCATTTGCCCTCCTGCGCCTGAATACGGGCAAGGTTTCCGTACCCGACACACGGCGCACACGGTCCCGACCCGGCTTCCATCGCAAGCGAATCGAGTGCGAGCGCGGCCTGCCACATCGACTCGGCCGCCTCGAACTGTCCGGTGTTGCTGAGCACTCCGTTCAACACGCCATACGCGCGTGGGTCGCGTGGGAAGCGACGCACCAGCTGGCGCGCCATGGCTTCACTGCGCTCTGATTCGCCGCGATAGAGCGCATCCAGGACCTGGGTCTGCAGCTGATCGAAATCGCTTGCGCGATCGCCGTGGCTGGCGAGCACACGTCGCAGCCGGTCGGCGACATCCGACTCCCCGGTGGCGAGCGCCCAGTCAATTCGCGCGTGCACTGCGGTCACGAAGCCGGAGTCGAGCGCGATGGCGGCGTCGAGCTCGTGGTACGCCTCGTGGGTCCGCCCTTCCTGCGCCGCCTGCATCGCACGCACGAAATGTTGAAATGCCTCGACGCTGGACGTTTCGAGATCGGTGAACCGGAAGCCCGGGCGCTGGGCATTCACCGTGGCGAGCACGCGGGCCGCCGCTTCGTCCGCGACGGCAAGGGCGTCGTGGCGCGAGAGCGCATCGTTGCGGAGCAGGCGCCCTGTCGCGACATCGCGGACTGCCAGATCGAGCACGATCGCGCGATCATCCCGGCCGACCGTGCCGCTGACCACGACGGTTGCGCCGAGCCGGTGCGCGAGGTCGCGGAGGTCGTCGGCTGCGGGGCCAGAGACTCGGTCGCCACCCCGCCTGCGGAGCAGTGCCCGCACCTGGGCGGGCGGGACGACCTCGACCTCGGGGCTTCGCGAGAGCTCGGACATCATCATCTGCGGGAGCCCATCGGCGAGCCAGGCGGTCGCTGAATCGGCGTCCTTCACGTCGATGGCGATGGCCACCCGAGGACGTGTGGACGTGTGCGCTTCTCCCGTTTTGCTTCTCGCGGCGAGCGCCGCGACGAGTGCGACGAGCCCGACGCCTACGGTCGCGGCACGTGTGAGCTGGCGACTTAGCGATGGTCGTGCGGTCTCGAGCGCGGGCGTGCGCGGAGGCGGCAACGCCGGTGCCTCGTTAGGCGTCGCCGGTTGCGGTGCCACGGCGGGGGTCGTCGGCGTCGCCACGATGGCCGATGGCGGCAGCGCGTCGAGGGTGTCACGCAAGCTCTGGGCGAGCTCCAAGACCGGTTTTTCCGGGGCGAGATCGAAATCGCGCGCGAGACGCGCACTGAGCTGCTCGAACTCATCGAGTGCGCGCTGCGCCGCGTCGCGAGTGCCCGGCGACTTCACCGCGTTGAGACGATAGAGCGCGGCATCCACCGAAAGGGGTGCGGTCTCGAGCCAGCGAGCGGCGAGCGAGCCGCATGCCTCCCACTCGCGAGCTCGGGCGCAGGCGAGGCACTGCTGCGCAGAGACCTGAAGGAACAGCGTCTCGAGGCGGCGGCGCTCTCGTGAGGCCCACTGCTCGAAGCTTGGTCCGGCTTCGATCTCCACGCCATCCAGGAATGGCCCCGTATAGAGCGTAGCCGCCCGCGACGGGTCGCGTGCGGCAACCGCGTCCTCGAACGCGGTGGCATCCACGACCAGCGGGGCATCGGGATTGAGCCAGACCTCGGTACCCTGACTCGCTATCGCGAGCCGCCCGAGCTCGCGACGCAGGTGGGACAGCGCATCGCTGAGGGAGTGCCGCGCGCGGCATTCCTCCTGGTCGCCCCAGAACATCTCCGCGAGCGTGGCTCGTGAGACTGGCCGTTTCGCGGTGGCGAGAACGGCGAGAAGGGCGAGCTTGAGCCGTCGCTTGGCGAGCGACTCGGATTCATCACCCCTCGGCGATAACAACGTGAGTCTGCCGAGGGTGACAAGGGTGAACGTGTCGACCCGTGAGGAGCGCACGAGATTGATATCGGTGCAGCGCCGGAAGGCGCGTCAGCTTCAAAGGGACAGGCGTCCTGCGTTGAACGCGAGAGCCCACCAGTCAGACGGAGCGAAGGCCGCGAAACTCTCACTCGCCTTGGAATCTCGCGCGGCGAGAGCTTCTGAGCTCGCCATCGGGGCACGGGCCATGCCCTCCGATGGCCGGTCACCAGCCTCGAGGTCATGATGGACAAGAGCAAACGCAGCTCCACGCACGAACCCACACCGGGCGACTCGCTCCCGCGAAGGCCTAACGGCGAGCTCGAGGACGATAGCACGCTGGAATCGAACCCCCCGCGCACGACGAAGGACGGCATCACCGCCCCGAAGTTCGGCTCGGCAGGGAGTGGGGGTGCGGAGCTGGAGCCGGGTCCGGAGCGAGACTAGGCGACTGGCGACAGCGAGAAGGCCTGTCGTTCCGAGCGCAGCGAGGAATCGCCGTCCTCCCGGTAGAGCGGCCGAGCCCTCGGTCGGGAGGACGGCGATTCCTCGACTCGCTGCCGCTCGCTCGGAATGACCCGCGCCTTTTGCCGCCCGTCGCCAGTCGCCAGTCGCAGTCGCCTAGTCAGTCCTCAGCGCCACATTCGCATCAACGCGCGACGCGCGGAGGGCAGGGATCCAGCTCGCCGCCACCGCCACGCCCACCAGCGTCGTCGCGACGATCACGAATACCCACGGGTCCTTCGGCGACACGTTGAACAGCAATGGCTTGACCCATTTGCCCGCCCACAGCGCACCGGCCACGCCGATCGCCACGCCGATCGCCGCGAACCGCAGCCCGTCGGTCACGACAAGCCGCACGACGTCGCTCGACTGCGCACCTAACGCACGACGCACGCCCAGCTCGTGCGTCCGCTGGGCAACGTTGTAGGCGATCACGCTGTACAGCCCAATCGCCGCGAGGGCGAGCGCCAGCACGCCGAACGCGACGAACATTGTTGCGCCGAGGTGCCATGACCGCGTCTCGGTGCCCAGAATCTCGTTGAGCGGGGTGGTGGTGATGTACGACGCCCCCGGCATCTCGCGCTGCAGCCGACGACGCACGCCTTCCTGGAACTTCGTCGCCTCCCCGCGTGTGCGAACGAACATGCCGCCGGTGCCCGGATTGAACTGCGCCGCCGAGAGGTAATAGAAGTAGCTCGAGTCTGTCGAAAGGCTCTGCTCCTTGATGTTCTCGGCGATGCCAACCACATACGTGCACGGCATCGTGTCCGCGACGACCTTCATGCACTGACCGATCGGATCCTTCCCCGGCCAGAGCACCTTTCCCATCGCGTCGCTCACTACCGCGACTTTGGGCGCGTGCTCCGTATCCTGATCCGTGATGCCGCGGCCGCGAAGAACTCGAGTGCCGAGGGTCGAGAAATACTCGGGCGACACGGCATTGAGGTCGAACTGGCCGAGCCGGCTCACGCTATCGATTCCGGCAACGTACAAACCCATGCTCCAGGTAGCCCAGAACGGCATCGTGATCTGGAGACTCGCGTTCTCGACCCCAGGGATGGTCTTGGCGGTTGCAAGCAATCGCTGGCGGAGCGCGATCGTCGCAAGGCTGTCGAGCTTCAGGCCTCGCATGTTGAGGTCCACGAGCATCACCGGCTCCACGTCGTAGCCAAGTCGTGTGCGCTCGACGTTTCGCAGACTGCGGACGAACAGGCCGGCGCCGACGAGCAGCACCACCGAGAGCGTCGCCTGAAGCACGAGAAGGCCGATGCGCGCTTTCGAGCGATGATACGTGCCTTCTCGTGAGCCCGACTTGAGATCGCCGGCGAGGTTTGCGCGCCACGCCTGAAGCACTGGAGCGAGACCCGTGAGCAGGCCGACGAGCACCGCCACTCCAGCGGCGAACATCACCGTCCGTGGGTCGCGTAATCCGGCGGGCGCCTCGCTCTTGTCCAGCAGGCCGGCCCGCAGCGCCGCGCCGCCCCAGTGGGCGACGATGAGCCCTGTGGCGCCGCCCAGGGCGGCGAGCAGCATGCTTTCGGTGAGCAACTGACTGAAGAGGCGTCCGCGGCCCACGCCGAGAGCGAGACGCAGCGCGATCTCGCGTCGTCGCTTGAGCGCGCGCGCCAGCAGCAGGTTCGCCACGTTGGCGCACGCGATGAGGAGCACAATGACCGAGACCCCACCGACCCATGTCGCGACCTTTGCCACGCTCGACGCGTTAGGCCCGCGCTCGAACAGGATGGAGCCGATCATGGCACGCGGCCGGATGATGCTGTCGGCCGGGGTGCCGGGCTGCTCGATGCGCTGTTGCTCGAGGCTCTGACGGAACGCGTTCGTGACATCAGCGTTCGCGGCAGCCTCCGAGATCCCTGGCTTCCGACGCAGCATCGTCGACATCCATCCCCAGCTGTACGTCTCCCACCAGTTCCTCGAGTCCCGCGCGCGGATACCCATCGTCGGCGCGTAGGAGGTGAGCGAGATGTAGGCTGCGGGCGGCTTGTCGGGCCACAGGCCGACGAAGCCGGGCGGCGAAACGCCGATGATGGTATGGGCGGTCGGGCCGATCTGGATTGGTTTCCCGAGCACGTCACGCCGGCCGCCGTAATTCGCCTGCCACATGGCGTAGCTCAGGATCGCCACCGATGCGGGGTCTTTCGGATTGTCCTCGGCCTCGGTGAAGTACCGACCGAGGGCCGGCGGCGCGTCGAAGAACCGGAAGAAGTTCGCGCTCACGACGCCGACTCGCATCTCGCGAGCCGCCTCTCCCACGCCGATCGCGATGTCGCGTCCGGTATATCCGGCGACTTCGGAAAAGGAGTGCGTGAGCTTCTTGAAGTCGAGGTAGCGCGCGTACTGGCCGGGGTTGTTGATATGCTCCTCGCCTCGAAACGTCTGCGCCACGTAGAGCCGGTGGGCGGTGGCCGGGTCCTTCATCAGCGCCGGAGGCCGGAAGAGCAGGCGGTCGACGATGCCGAACATGGCGGCGTTCGCGCCGATCCCGAGCCCGAGGGTGACGACGACGGCGATGGCGAAGCCCGGCTTCAGCCGCAGGCCGCGCAGGGCGTACTTGAGGTCGTGGCGAAGGTTGTCGAAGATCATGACGATAAGACACAATAGGCTTTGGAAGGGTTGACGCCATCAGCCATCAGCCATCAGCCATCAGCTAAACACCAAGGCTCACATGACACTTCGTCTCGCATGCGCCGTCGCTTGCTCGCTGGTCGTGTCCAGCATTGCCCTTGCCCAGGACCACACACTGGCCCGAATCGACTCCGTCGTAAAGGCCGAAATGGCACGCCAGAAGATACCGGGCGTCGGCGTGGCGGTCATCAAAGGCGGCGAGGTCATGCTTGCCAAAGGCTACGGAGAAGCGAACGTCGAGCATCACGTGCCTGTCACCCCGGAAACGGTCTTCGAGTCAGGGTCGGTGGGGAAGCAATTCACGTCCACCGCCGTGATGCTGCTCGTTCAGGACGGCAAGATCGCGCTCACCGACCCGATCACGAAGTACTTCCCGAACGCGCCGGCGAGCTGGAAGGGGATCACCGTTAGGCACCTGCTGACCCACACGTCCGGAATCCCGGACTACACGACCGACGCGATGGACTACCGGAAGGACTACACCGAAGACGACATCGAGAAGATCGCTTTCGGGCTCAAGCCCGAGTTCCCCCCCGGGTCGCGGTGGAATTACAGCAACACGGGCTACGTGCTGCTCGGAATCATCATCCACAAGGCGTCGGGGAAGTTCTACGGTGACGTGTTGCACGACCGCGTGTTCCAGCCGCTCGGGATGAAGTCCGCGCGCATCATCAGCGAAGCCGACATCGTACCGCACCGTGCAGCCGGCTATGACCTGGTCAAAGGCCAGCTGAAAAACCAGGAGTGGGTATCGCCCACGCTCAACACGACGGCGGACGGATCGCTGTATCTCTCGCTGCAGGATTACATCGCCTGGGATCGCGGCCTGCGCGCGAAGAAGATCCTCTCACCGGAGAGCTGGGCGACGGTGTTCACGCCAGTGACGCTGACGAGCGGCAAGCACTATCCGTACGGATTCGGATGGTCGATCGACACGCTCGCGGGGAAGCTCCGGATCCACCACGGCGGAGCGTGGCAGGGATTCGAGACGTACATCTCACGCTACATCGGAGACGACATGACGGTCGTCGCGCTCTCCAACCTCGGCCCGTCGTCGCCCGGCTTGATCGTCGACGGGATTGCGGGTGTCCTGGATCCCGCTCTCGCGACAAAGCCCCCCAAGCCGATCGCTGACCGCGAGCCGAAGGTTCGGGCGCAGCTCGAAACGATTCTGGCCGCGGCCCGCGACGGCCATCTCTCGCCTAACGACTTCGCCTATGTGCGGGCCGGCTTCTTCCCCGAGGCCGCCAAGGCGTATCAGGAGATGCTCGCCGGCGTCGGAAAGCCCGACAGCGTGACGCTGTTCGAGCGCAACGAATTGGGCGACGACCGGATGTATGTCTACGAGGTTCGGTATGGCCCCAAGGCGTTCCGAGTGAACCTCGGCCTTGCGCCGGACGACAAGGTCTCGGTCTTCTCGTTGAGCAGGAAATGAGCGTTTGACCCTCGTGACCTCTGGAGGGCGCTCAGCCCGGTTCGTCCGCGCAGGTGCACTGGTGTTCGCCCTCGCCGGCATGACGCGTCCGGCGATGGTGCACGCGCAGGACGAACCGATCGTGACGACGCGCCACGCCGTAACGATTGGAACGCGGAGCCTGCGGTACACAGCCCGCGCCGGTCGCATCCCGATCCGTGACAACGCGGCGGGCGACGTACACGGGCAGATGTTCTTCGTGTCGTACACGCTCGATCGTGCACCCACGGACCCGCCCCGCCCGCTGACGTTCGTCTGGAACGGGGGACCAGGGTCGAACGCGGGGCTCGTTCACCTGATCGGCTTTGGTCCGAAGCGAATTGCACTCCCACCGGGTGCCAAGCCCGGCGACGGCACGCGATGGATCATCGAGCCGAATCCCGGCACGTGGCTCGAGACGACTGACCTCGTCTTCGTCGACCCGATCGGTACGGGCTACAGCCGGCCCACGCGCGCCGAGTACGGCGCCGAGTTCTACCAGACGCGGGGGGACGCGGAGTCGGTCGCCGAGTTCATTCGCGTTTACCGCACACGCTTCGATGCGTTCGACGCGCCGCTGTTCCTCGCCGGCGAGAGCTACGGCGTCACGCGCGCCGCCGGCGTCGCCGCGGCGCTCGAGACCCGCGGCGCGGAGGTGCGCGGTGTGATCCTGCTCGGATTGGCCCTGCCGCTTGGGTCGATGTCGCCGGCCACGCAAACCGCGTTAGGTCTGCCGACCCTCGCTGTGGCAGCCTTCACGAATCGAAAGCTCGCTTCCGATCTCCAGCGCGACCTCCCGGCAACGATGAAACAGGCCGAGTCGTGGGCCACGACGGTCTACGCCGGCGCCCTCGCCCGGGCGGACAGCCTCGGCGAAGCCGAGCGCGATTCAATCGTGCGCGGCCTGTCGCGCTTCACCGGGCTCGATCCAAAGCTGGTCGACCGAAAAACGCTGAGGGTGGATCGCCTGCAGCTCGGGAGCTATCTGCTCCGACGCGAAGGAAAGTTCGTCGGCCAGTACGACTCCCGCATGGTCGGCCCGCTCGATACGACGCAGGCGCCGTACGATCCGACCAAGGATCCCAGCCTTCAGAATCTGCTCGACGATGTGATGGTGCTGCGCTACGTCCGTGACGAGCTCGGATACCGGAGCGATCTGAGGTATCAGGGCCCGTTCGGCGGAGGTTATCCGCCGCCGACGGCCTTCCGCGGTGACTGGATGTCTGTGAAGTGGAAGCACGCACCTGGCGACTCGGTTGCGGGGGAGCAGGCGCTCGGAGACGCCATGCGGCTGAATCCAACGCTGCGTGTCCTGTCGGCGTGCGGGATCTACGATCTCGTGTGCGACTACTACGGCAACATCTGGAGCGCGAGCCATCTCGACGCGCGGATCGCGCGCAACGTCGTCGCGTACAGCTACCCAGGTGGCCACGCCATGTATACTGACCCGCGAGCACACCTGCGGCTCAGGGCGAATGTCGCTGAGTTCATTCGCAGCGCGGCCGCGCTGCAGCCTCGGCCGAACTGAAGGCTCACCGCGCGCGCGACATCAGGCGCTTTTATTGCGACCACAGCGGCCGGTAGCGACGTCATGCGGTGAGGAAATTGGGGTCAGAGTCGAATTACATCATCATGCGTCGGCAACTCAACCGTAACGTCGTTTCCGGCTGCGCTTGCCTATCACCCAGGCGACGTGGAACAATACAGGTAGAGGGCCGGTTGTTTTGAATCCAAACCGACCGACGCACCATGGGCCGCGGCAGATCCCGCGCCCAGTAGCGAGGAGCAGTACCGTGGGAGACGGACCGGAGTTGACACCCGCGCGCCCGAAGCGGTTCCCGGACGCGGGCGGTTACCCTGACGAGCGTGACCCGCAGGCGAAGCCAGCCCGCCAAATCGATTGTTCGGTCGCGCACGCGGAGCGCGCGCGCGGCCGGAACTCCACGCACGGTGCGCGCGCGGCGCACCGCGTGAAAACCGACGAGTCCGACCACGATCACTGAGCGCCTCGCGGCGCTGCGGTGACGCCTACCTCGCCGGCCGCACGGGCTCGGGATCTTCGCGTAGCACGGACGCGATGGTCTCGAGGGCGCTTGCGAGGGCTGGACGATTCGGCGCTGCGCCAAGGCTCACCCGGACCGCACGAACCGGTTGCGTTGTGTCCACGGCAAACGCATCGCCGGTCGTGACGAGCACACCGCGCCGGCGAAGCGTGTCGACGAAGTCCGGCGCGCGCTCCCACTGACGCGGAAGCTCCAGCCAGTGATGGAGCGCGTGGGGAGAACCCGCATTGCGCGACAGCCCCAGTGCTGCGCGAAGCAGCGTCTGACGCCCCTCGGCTTCACGGCGCCGGTCCGCAACGATCGTGGTCGTGATGCCGGACGAGATCCACCGCGCGGCGATCTCCGTCATGATCGGCGACGCAATCCAGCCGGTCGCCTGCATGTGTCGTGATACCCTCGTTGCGTGGGCCGAGGTGGGGGCGACCACGAACGCGGTGCGGAGCGCCGGAGTGATGGCCTTCGAGAAGCTGCTCACGTAGTACGACAGCTCGGGCACCAACGCGGCGACCGGGCGGGGCGCGTTAGGCGCGAGTGGCCCGTACGTGTCATCCTCCACGAGCAGCACCCCGCGGTCGCGGACGACCGTTGCGATCCGACGTCGCCGGCCTACCGACATGACGCCCGCCGTTGGGTTCTGCAGCGTCGGGGTCGTGAGCACGACCTTCGGCCGATGGGCCTTGCAGGCGTGCAGGAGCGCGTCAGGGACGATCCCGTCGCTGTCGATCGGGACGCCGATGACCCGAAGCCGGAGCATCCGCGCCGCCGCCAGGAACCCCGGGTAAGTCAGATCCTCCGTGAGCACCGCATCTCCCGGCTCGCAGTGCGTCGACAGAATGGCGACGAACGCCTGCTGGGCACCGCCGCCGACGAGCACGCGATCGATTGGTGCCGTGACCCCACGTTCCGCGCACCAGAGTCGCCCGGCCTCGCGATGGTCGCGACTTCCGCCGGCAGGCGCATACGCAAGGAGTGGCGCGATCGCGGGCGTCTTGGCGAGCTCGCCGAGCGCCTGGCGCATTGCGTCGTCGCAGACGTCGCTGGGCTCGGGCGCCAGGTTCACGGTCAGATCGATGAGCGCCGCCGGCGCGGGCGCGAGGGCAGGGGACCGTACGCCGCGTACGTAGGTGCCTCGACCCACATGGCCGACGACCAGCCCGCGTCGATGCGCCTCGGCGTAGGCGCGCGACACGGTCGTCACATCGACGCCGAGTGTTGCTGCCAGCGCCCGATGCGTGGGCAGTCGCGTGCCAGGCGCGAGCCGTCCGGTTTCGGTGTCGGCGGCTATCGCGTCGGCGATGGCGATATACAGCGGCGCGGTTTCGCCGGCGATGCGCGGGCTCCAGGGCATACGTCCTCCGGGGCCGGTCCATACAATTCGTGGCCCGTACAACTAAGCCTATAAGCCATACAATCTACGGACAATGCGTGGATTGTCGAGATTGGAGGCATAGTCACTATCTACGCCTACGAAGGCTTGGAGAGGCGTTTTCACCGAGACATCCGCGGGGAAAACCGCAGTTCCGTCAGCGCCCTGTGGCTGCGCGGGCGATCTGTTCGCGGAGCGACGCGTCCGGCATCCGGCCGAACGCGGCCTGCATGTTGTCCAGCAGATGGTCCGGGTTGGACGTGGCGGGAATCGCGCACGTGATCGCCGGGTGCGACACTACGAACTTGAGCAGGAGCTGCGACCAGGTCGTACAGCCGATCTCCGATGCCCACTCCGGCACGGGCCGTCCGGCCAGCGAGCCTAACGCGGCGCCGGCGACGAGCGGGCGATTCGCGATCACCGCGACTCCACGGTCGGCCGCGATCGGCAGGATCGACTGCTCCACCGCTCGCTCCGCGACCGAGTAGTTGATCTGCACGAAGTCCAGCGGTTCCTGGCGCAACACGCGAGCGACGTCGGCATGCGACCGGTCGGAGTAGTGCGTGACCCCGATGTAGCGGATCAGGCCTTCCGCCTTCCACCGTCGCAACGTGTCCAGGTGCGTCGTGTTGTCGACCAGGTTATGCACCTGCATCAGGTCGATTCGGTCCACGCGCAGCTTCCGCATCGACTCCCGCATCTGCCCGATGCCGCGCTCCCGACCCTGCGTCCAGACCTTCGTCGCGATGAACATCCGGTCGCGCAGGCCGAGGGACGTCAGAATCTCGCCAGCCACCTCCTCGGCCCAACCGTACATTGGCGATGTGTCGATGAGCCGGCCGCCCAGCGACTCGAATTCCGCCACGCAGCGCTCGAGCGGCGCTCGCGCCGACTGGCCATGGCCGACGTCGAACGCGCGCCACGTTCCCAGTCCGATGACGGGCATCTGCTCGCCGGACGATGGAATGGGACGTGTGAGTGGGGTTCCGGCGCTAACAGGCATCGGGCGGGTTTCGCGGTACATCGCGACGTTGTCTATGCGGTGCGTAGGTTGGCCAGCGCTGGTATCGTGCCACCGTTCCAACGTGAAAGAACGGCGCTCACGGACATCCGTTAACGCCGCAGGGGCGCGACTCGTCACAAGGCACTGGCTCACCCGCTTCCTCATGCGGTTCTTTCACGCGGATCGCCGTCGCTCGCGCCAACGTCAGAGGTTTAAGATGCCGCTAACGCGCTCCGCACGATACACAGGCGCGATCATGCTGGTCGCATTGGCCGCCTCGACTTCGTCGCTTGCGCATGGGCAAGCGGCGGCGAAGACGAGCCCACCGGCTCCTCGAGCCGACTCGGCACAGCGCGCGCGTGCGGCGTTTCGCCTCGCGATGGCGGCGTATGAGCAGCACGACCTCGTGAGCGCTCGCCGGGAGATGCTCCGTGCCGCCGAGGTATGGCCAACGCAGCAGGTTTACCTCGAGGCGGCCGCGAAGCTTGCCGCGATGACGGGCGACACGACCGACGCCGCGCGGTGGCTCGCAAAGCTTGCGCAGCTGGGGATCGGTAACATCGCGCAGAACGATACGGTGTTTCGCGGGCTGGGCGCCGCGCCCGCGTTCGTTGCCGCGGCGGCGCGCCTCGACTCCGCGACCGCCCCAGCGGTGCGGAGCAGCGTTAGGCTGAGCGTCGCAGATACCACGCTGCACCCGGAGGGCGTCGCCTTCGATTCGCGTCACGGTCGATGGTTCATCGGCAGCGTGAGGCAGCGGCGTGTCGTTGCTGTGGAGCGGGACGGCCGCGTGCACGATTTCGTGCCGGCGCGATCGGACGGTATCGGCGGCGTTTTCGGTATGGCGGTCGACACTGTCCGGCGCGTGCTCTGGATCGCGACGACGGCGCTGCCGCGGATGGAGGGATTCACGCCCGCGGACAGTGGGCGCGTCGGCATGTACGGGTATGACCTCGAGACCGGCCGGCTGGTGCGCAAAGCCTGGATGCCGCGCGACTCATCGACCGCTCACACGTTCGGTGACGTCGCCGTCGCGCCGAACGGCGACGTCTACGTCTCCGACAGTGAGGCGCCGTGGATTCTCCGCCTCGGGCGTGGCAGCGACTCGCTCGTCCGATTCGTCACCCACCCGCTCTTCCGATCGCTGCAGGGGATGGCTATCACGCCCGACGGCGCGACCATGTACGTGGCCGATTACTCGCACGGGCTGCTGTCGGTCTCGCTCGCGTCGCACGCCGTGACTCCGCTCGGCTCACCGAAAAGCATGACACTGCTCGGTGTCGACGGCCTGTACTTGCATCGCGGGGCGCTCATCGCCGTGCAGAACGGCGTCATCCCGGCGCGCGTGGCGAGGTTCTGTCTCGACTCGACTGGTCGCTCCGTTCGCCGCCTGGAGATGCTCGACCGAAATCCGACGGTGGCCGATGAGCCGACGCTCGGAACGGTGGTCGGTGACTCGCTCTTCTACGTCGCGACGAGCGAGTGGGAGAAGTACGACGACAGCGGCAAGCGCATCGAGGGTACGCGATTGAGACCTGTGGCACTTTTGGCGGTTCCGCTCCGATCGGAATCGGGGTGTCAGTAAAGGGAGACGGGAGGCGGGAGCTGGATGACAGAGCGCCGTTAACGCGTCTCCCGTCTCCCGCTCTCCCGATGTGACGCGCGATGGATCACGAGGGTATCACGCAATGCCATGACGCCTGGAGCGTGCATTCGTGCTGCCTAACGGGATGCGGTTCGTCCTCGCTGTTTCGCTTTCCATCACTGTCGCCGCATGCGGGAGCGATGGACCAACCGCGGCCGGTCCACCCGCATCGCTGTTACAGGTGAGTGGAGATGGGCAGAGCGCGCGGCCGGGCGAAGCGCTCGAGCGCCCGCTCGTGGCGCGTCTCGTCGATGCGAATGGTCGCCCCGTGCGACGCGTCGATGTGAAGTGGAGCGTGAGCGCCGGCCAGGTCACGCCCGAGATGTCCGCGACCGATGCGAACGGCGAAGCCAGGGCCGTGTGGACGCTCGGCACCGATCCGGGTCCGCAGCGCGCCACTGCGACGGCCGAAGGGTTGGACGGCGTAGTGTTCGTCGCGTTCGTCGATCCCGATGCGTTGCCGGATCGAATACCGCTCCGCCCGATCGAATTCGCCACGTACGACGGATCTGGCCAGGTCGTGCATCCAGATATCGCGTGGCCAACGCCAGGCGGGCTCGATGGCAAGCCCCGGCTTGCGATCACTCCGTACCCCTGGGGCAACTCCAAGTACGAGAACCCATCGCTCTTCACAGGCCGCGGTCTCGACACGTGGGACATCGCTGACGGAGTCACCAATCCCGTCGCGAGGCCGTCCAGCGGATATCTGTCCGATCCGGATATCCTGTGGGTCGCCGAGGCGCGTGAGCTCTGGCTGTACTATCGGCGCGTGGACACCGGCAACGAGATCCTCGTGAGCAAATCGGCGGACGGATTGCAGTGGAGCGCGCCGCGAGTCGTGGTGCGCGTCCCGAATCACCAGGCGGTTTCGCCGACCGTCGTTCGTCGCTCTCCCACCGACTGGTTCATGTGGACGGTGAATTCAGGCGGCGCGGGATGCACCAGCGCGAGCACGACCGTGGAGATGCGACGATCGGTGGACGGATTGACGTGGACGCCGCCAACAACCGTCACGCTCACACAGCCTGGCGTCTACCCATGGCACATCGACGTCGAGTGGATTCCGTCACGACAGGAGTTCTGGGCGGTCTACAACGGCAAGCTGCCCGGCTCCTGCACCACCGACGCGCTTTATCTCGCGACGAGTGCCGACGGCGTGACGTGGAAGACGTATCCAGCGCCGATTCTGCGTCGCGGTGCGATTCCTGAGCTGGCCGACATCGTCTATCGAGCGACGTTCTCCTACGACCCACAGCGCGACGTCGTGTCGCTGTGGCATTCCGGGGCCCGTTACACGAACGGGGGCTACGAGTGGCACGCGGCGTTCGAGCGGCGCCGGCGCACCGATCTGTTCGAGGCAGCCACGCGTCTGCAGGCTGCAGCCGCGCCGGCGTTGACAACGCCGCCACTGACGAACGCCACTGCACCGTGACGGTTCGCCCGTCGCCGCGGCCGGATTATTGCCCGTCAACGTTGGCTTGACATCAAACAAATCTTGACGGGAGCGGCGATGGCTTCGAAGAAGCAGGGCAATGGCGCGCGTCAGAGCAATTCCGACACGCGCGGCGCTGGGCGGTTGGCGCAACAGGCGGCGGAGGGAACGCTGCTCTACGAGACGAAGAACCCGCTACCCGGCGAAACACGGGCACGCGCGATCGAGCTGCTGAATCATCGTCTCGCCGACTGTATCGACCTTCAGTCGCAGACGAAGCAGGCTCACTGGAACGTGAAGGGTCCGCATTTCATCGGGTTGCACGAGCTCTTCGACCAGATCTACGAGGCCACCGAGGAGTACGTGGACCTCATCGCGGAGCGTGTCGTGCAGCTCGGGGGCATCGCCGAAGGCACGGTCCGCGTTTGCGCCGAGCGGTCGACGCTCACCGAGTATCCGCTCGTTCTCTCCTCGGGCGAGGAGCACGTCGCAGCGCTCTCTGATGTTCTCGCGCAATTCAGCGGCAAGGCGCGCGAGGCGATCGAGGAGCTCGAGGACATCGGAGACCCGGACAGCATGGATATTCTGACGGACGTCTCCCGCGGCGTGGATAAGTGGCTCTGGTTCGTCGAGGCGCACGAGCAGACGCGGCCGGCGTCGACAGAAAGTGCTCGCTCGCAGCGTTAGCGTTCGACATTCTTCAGGCGACGACGGGGGCAGACCCCTGGATCCTCACTGATGGTTAATCAGGAGACGCCATGCGCACAGGGACGCACAGCATCATCCGCGAAGGCCTGATCGCCGGGTTTCTTGGAGCGACGGCGGTGGCTGTCTGGTTTTTCATCGTGGATCTCATCGGCGGGCGGATGCTGTTCACGCCCAACACCCTCGGCGAAGGCTTGCTGAGCATCTTCGGCCGATCCCCCGAGACGCGCGCGGTGAACATCATCGCGTACACGATCTTCCACTACGCGGCGTTCACGCTCGTGGGAATCATCGCGGTCGTGCTGGTGCACGCGGGTGAGCGGATGCCGTCGGTGCTCGCGGGTTCGATGATCCTCTTCGTGATGATCGAGCTGGGGTTCTACGGCCTTGTTGCGCTGCTGCAGCAGACGGTGCTCGGCAACTTTGCCTGGTATCAGATCCTGGCCGGTAACCTGTTGGCCGCGTTGCTCATGGGGACATACCTCTGGCGGGCGCACCCAGCAATGCGAGATCGCTTGGTGAGTGCCCTGGAGGGTACTGCGGACTAGTGGTCCTTGGCCTAGTTTTCGCTCAGGCCCGCTAGAGTCCGTCAGCAAGGAGCAACGTCATGCGCCGGCTATGGCGCGCAGTGCCGCTCGTCGTCGCTGTGCTGTTAGGCAGTGCGTGCGGCGTGAACGATACCAACGCGCCCACGCCCGTCGAATCCGTCGTCCTCACGCCTCAGGCGCTCCGACTCGTCGAGGGTGCTGCGGGTGCACTCGTCGCCGAGGTCAGGGATGCTTCCGGAAACGTGCTGACCGATCGGCGACTCATCTGGGCTACCGCGAATCCGGCAATCGCGACGGTTTCGAACAACGGCGTAGTCACCGGCGTGAGCACCGGCACCGTCGACATTGCGGCGACGTCCGAGGGGAAGTCTGCCGTCGCTTCCGTCACGGTCGCGCCGGTTCCACCACGCGTGGCAAGCGTTCGGATTGCCCCCGACAATGTCTACCTGTACATCGCCGGGGGCGATGACCTCGTTGCGACGCCCTACGACCCCAACGGCGTGGCGATCGGCGGGCGCACTACCGTCTGGACGACGAACAACGCGGCCGTTGCGTCGATCTCGCAGACGGGACGGGTGACTGGACTCGTGCCCGGCACCGCCGTCATCACCGCCGTCATCGATGGTATCGCCGGCTACGCGAACGTGACGGTTCGTCTCGTGCCCGTCGCGAAGGTCACGATCATGCCCGACGGCGCGTCGGTGGGCGAAGGGAAATCGACGAAGCTCGTCGCGCGAGTGACCGACGCGGCCGGCAACGAGCTCACCAACCGCGCGGTG
>JAJKIV010000472.1 GCA_021154285.1 Gemmatimonas sp.
ATCACATCGCGCACCGTAACGGCCACGAGCCTCTCTCTCATGGTCCGCGCGTATCCTCGCTACTTCGCCGACATCCGCGCATCCACGTTGCGCCTCGCGGCCGACGATGAAGTTCAGGCGCGGGTTCGCGATGGTTATCGAAAGATCCGCGACATGTACGCGCCCGCGGTCTTCCCGCCCGTCACGTTCCTCATCGGGCGCTTCAGCACCGGTGGGACGACATCGTCGAACGGGATGCTCGTCGGTCTCGAGTTCTACGCGATCACCGCGTCGACGCCGCTCGACGAGCTGGCGAAGTTCCAGCGCGACAATGTCCATCCGCTCGACAGCCTGCCGGTGATCGTCGCGCACGAGCACACCCACGTCCTCCAGGAGCGAGCCGGCGGGATCGCCACGCATCGGAACAAGACGCTGCTCGATCAGTCGCTCCTGGAAGGCAGCGCGGATTTCGTCGCTTACCTCGTCACGGGCGGCAACATCAACGCGCGTCTCATGTCCTACGCGCTCCCGCGCGAGCACGACCTGTGGGGCGAGTTCAAGCTCGCCATGCATGGCACGGACACGAGTCAGTGGCTCTACAATCAAGGGAACGAAACCACGGACCGCCCCGGCGACCTCGGCTACTTCATCGGGTATCGGATCGCGGAGGCGTTCTACGACCGCGCGACGGACAAGCGCCTCGCGCTCAAGGCGATCATCGAGGTGGCCGATTCGGACATGTTCCTGGCGCAGAGCGGGTACGAACCGTAGGCGGCGGGCGACAGGCGGCAAAAGGCGGATCTCATTCCGATCGAGCGAAGCGAGTCGAGGAATCGCCGTCGTCCCGACAGAGGGGCTGCCTGCAGCGTTAGACTTCAAGTTCCGCCTATCAACCGAGCCCGCCCCGTGTCAGAAGACACCGCTGCCCCAACCGCTGCCTCCGCGTTCGCCGAACTCGGCCTCGATTCACGCATCACGGCTACCCTAACGGCACTCGGCTACGAGGAGCCGACGCCCATCCAGAGCGCGGCGATTCCCGTGCTCCTCGAGGGGCGCGACGTGCTCGGGCAGGCCGCGACCGGCACCGGCAAGACCGCCGCATTCACGCTGCCGCTCATTCAACGAGCGGCGCTCGGTGCGGGCGTGAGGGGCACGGCCGACGGCGTCGCGACCGATGACGGCGACGACGACGCGGCGACGGACGGTGAGCGTCACGGCCCGGCCGTCCTGATTCTCGTGCCCACGCGCGAGCTCGCGATGCAGGTGGGCGAAGCGGTGCACAAGTACGGCAAGGGGCTCGGCATGCGAGCCGTGCCGGTCTACGGCGGACAGGACATCCGGCGTCAGCTTCGCGCGCTCGAGCGCGGTACCGACGTGGTGATCGCGACGCCTGGCCGAGCGCTGGATCACATCCGCCGGGAGACGTTGGCGTTAGACGACGTTCGCTCGGTCGTCCTCGACGAAGCCGACGAGATGCTCGACATGGGCTTCGCCGACGACCTCGAGGCCATCCTCTCCGCTACACCGGCGGGTCGCCAGACCGCCTTGTTCTCCGCAACGCTTCCGCCGCGCATTCGAGACCTGGCCGAGCGTCACTTGACCAACCCGGTGCGCGTGTCGATCCCGGTGGAGCGAGCAGCGGGCGGCGCGCTGCCGCGGGTCCGGCAGACGGCGTACGTCGTGACCCGGGCGCACAAGATCGCGGCGTTAGGGCGAGTGCTCGATGTGGAAGCACCGACGCTCGCATTCGTGTTCTGTCGAACGCGGACGGAGGTGGATCAGCTCACGGAGACGCTGAACGGCCGAGGGTATCGGTCGGAGGCGCTGCACGGCGGCATGTCGCAGGACCAGCGCGATCGCGTCATGCGGCGCGTCCGTGCGAACGCCACCGATCTCCTGATCGCGACCGATGTTGCCGCGCGCGGGCTCGACGTGGAGCACGTATCGCACGTGGTGAACTACGACGTGCCGTCGGCGCCAGAGGCGTACGTGCATCGCATCGGTCGAACCGGCCGAGCTGGCAGAGAAGGCGTGGCCATCACGCTGCTCGAGCCGCGCGAGCGTCGTCTCCTGCGCAACATCGAGGGTGTGACGAAGCAGAAGATCGAGATTGCAACCGTGCCGACGGTTGCCGATCTGCGCGCGCGGCGGCTCGAGCTCACGCGTGGGTCACTCGAGGAGGCGCTGCTCGAGGGTGAGGATTCGCTCGAGACGTATCGCGCGGTCGTCAACGCGCTCGCGGCGGAGTATGACGTCGTGGACATTGCCGCGGCGGCGGTCAAGCTCGCCGACGAGCGTGGACGCGACGGTGATACGGGCGAGGAAGAGATCCCGGAAGTCCAGCTCGTCGAGCGTCCGCGGTTGGCGCGTGAGGGGCGGGAGTCTCGGGAGCCGCGAGAGCCGCGAGGTGACAAGAAGGGGCGGGGCGACCGCGAGGATAGGGGTGGTCGCGACCCGCGTGCGGATCGCGGTTCGCGGCGCGCCGGGCGTGGTCGTCAGGGAGACTTGGACGTGACGCGCGTATACGTCGGCGCGGGCCGCAAGTCGGGGATTCGTCCCGCCGACCTGGTGGGCGCGATCGCGAACGAGGCACGCGTCGACTCGAGCAACATCGGGGCGATCGAGATAGCGGATCGGTTCTCGCTCGTCGAGGTGCCGGCGCGAATCGCGGAGCGGATCATCGACGCGCTGCGCAGCACGAAGATCAAGGGGAAGCGCGTCACCGTTAGGCGTGATCGCGATTTCGAGGCCGGCGGTAGAGACTAGCTGACGGCGACATCGCGCGCCGTCCAGCTCAGAACTCCATCGGTGTCGCTTGGGCGTGCTGACCTGTCGTGCCTCGGGACTGCGCGTTATATCCAAGCTCTCCCTCGAAATCGGGGTCGATCATGAGCATTATACGGTCGTCAGTCTGTCCTGTGCTTGCGATGTTCGTCGCCGCGTGCAGCGTCGAGCAACCCAAACCGCAAAGCGCCGCCGGCGAAGCGGACAAGGCCGACAAGACGTTCAAGCCCACGCAGTACTCCGTTGCGGACTTCTACGCCAACAAGGGCTTCTTCGGCGCTTCGTTCTCGCCCGACCGCCAGAAGATCCTCGTCGGATCGAACACCTCGGGGATCTGGAACGCATATGCGGTTCCCGTGTCGGGTGGCGACCTCGAGCCACTCACCAAATCGACGACCAACTCGATCTTCCCGATCTCGTACTTTCCGGCCGACGCCCGAATCCTCTACTCGTCCGACCAGGGCGGGAACGAGCTGTCGCACCTCTACGTGCGAACGCCGGAGGGTGCCGTCACCGACATCACCCCGGGCACGAAGCTCTCAGCGCGATTCGTCGGCTGGGCGGGTGACGACAAATCGTTCTTCATCGCCACCAATGAGCGCGACCCGCGTTTCTTCGACGTGTACGAGGTGAAGACCGACGGCCTCGCGAAGAAGCTCGTCTACAAGAACACCGACGGATACAACCTCGCCGGCGTGTCGCGCGACAAGCGATACCTCGCGCTCGTGAAGAGCTACACGACGTCGGACCAGGACATCGTCCTTCAGGATCTCCAGAAGAACACGGCGACGAACATCACGAAGCACACCGGGTCGGTGAACAACTCGCCGGCCGACTTCTCGCCCGACGGTACGAAGCTCCTGTTCGTGTCCGACAGCGGGCGCGAGTTCGCATCGCTCCGCGCGTACGACCTCATCGACGGATCGAAGAAGCCGGTGTACGAGCAGAAGTGGGACATCGCCGGCGCGGGCTACTCGAAGAGCGGCAAATATCTCATCGTCGGCGTCAATGAAGACTCGAAGGTCGCCGCGCGGGTGCTCGACGCAAAAACGCTCGAGCCAGTAACGCTCCCTGACATGCCGACGGGGCTCGTCCGCGGCGTCGAAGTGGCGCCTAACGATTCTCTGATCGCGTTCTACTCCAGCGACGGCAGCGTGCCGCCCGAGCTGTACGTGGCGGCGATCGGCGCGGCGCCCCGGCGCCTGACCAACGCGCTCGACCCGAAGATGAAGCGCGAAGACCTGGTCGTCCCGACGGTCGTTCGCTTCAAGTCGTACGACAGCCTGGAAGTGCCGGGCGTGCTCTACAAACCCCACCAGGCGTCATCCGAGGCGAAGGCGCCGGCGCTGGTGATGGTGCACGGCGGGCCCGGCGGCCAGGCGCAGGTCGGGTACTCCGAGGACACGCAGGCCCTCGTAAACCGCGGCTATGTCGTATTCGACATCAACAACCGGGGCTCGAGCGGCTACGGCAAGACATTCTTTCAGATGGACGACCGCAAGCACGGCGAAGCGGACTTGGGCGACGTCGTCGCCGCCAAGCGAATGCTCGCAGGACTCGGCTACGTCGACACGACGAAGATCGGCATCATCGGCGGCAGCTATGGCGGCTACATGACGCTCGCGGCGCTGACGCTGCAGCCCGACGCGTTCAAGGTCGGCGTGGATCTCTTCGGCCCCGCGAACTGGGTGCGCACGCTGACGAATGTACCGCCCTACTGGGAATCGTTCCGCGAGGCGCTGTACAAGGAGATGGGCGATCCGAAGACGGACTCCGCTCGCTTGCGCCGCATTTCGCCACTCTTCAACGCCGACAAGATCAGGGTGCCGCTCATGGTACTGCAGGGCGCGAACGATCCGCGCGTCCTCAAGGTCGAATCCGACGAGATCGTGGCCGCGGCGAAGAAGAACGGCGTGCCGGTGGAGTACGTCGTGTTTCCCGACGAGGGGCACGGCTTCGTGAAGAAGGAGAACGAGATCCGCGGCTATTCGGGGATTCTCGCGTTTCTCGATCAGCACCTGAAGGGCGAGAAGCCGCTCGCCGCCGACTCCGCAGCGAGCATCGCGGTCCCTGTCACCGGCACCGACTCCGCGAAGAGCGGCGCGAAGCGATGACGGTCGTGGCTGCGACGAAGGTCGTCTACGACGTCGTCCCGACGCCGATCGACAGGCTGGTCGTCGCGAGCGATGGCTCCGCGATCGTCGGTGTGTGGATGGCGAACGCAGAGCCGGACGACCCAAGCTGGGCGGGCCAATGCGGCACGGACTCGCTCCTCGACGAGGCGCGGCGGCAGCTCGTCGCGTATTTCGCGGGCCAGCTCCGTGCGTTCGACCTGCCGCTCGCGCCTAACGGGACCGAGTTTCAGCGCCGAGTGTGGACCGAGCTCACGAAGATTCCCTTCGGCACGACGACCAGTTACGCGGAGCTCGCGCGACGTGTGAGCAACACCGCCGCCGTGCGAGCGGTTGGCGCCGCCAATGGCCGCAACCCGATTCCGATCATCGTCCCGTGTCACCGAGTCATTGGAAGCGACGGTTCGTTGACGGGATTCGGCGGCGGGCTCCATCGGAAGCAGTGGCTCTTGAGACACGAAGGCGGACAGATCGAATTCTAGAAAAGGCGCAACAGAACAGGTCATTGGTTACTGAAAATGGTTGTTGGTTATTTGAACCCTCGGGATGCCTCTCTCGTGAGATGAGCCATCCCAAGGGTTTTGATAACCAACAACCAATCCCAGTAACCAATTACCGGTGTAGTTCGACGTCTGTCGTGGAACCAATCCCGGTTTGCCGCCGTATGTGATTTCCATCACCGGCGTCGAGGTCGGGATTCCAATGGAAAGCACGTCGAATGCAGCGGCCCGCTCCACGAGCAGGTCGCTCGATGGCGTCCCTCCGGCTTCCTCCGACAGCATCATGATGTGGGGAGCCAAAGGGTCGGGGAAGTCGATCTACATCGCGTCCCTCGTCTACTGGAGCCCGCCCGCGGATGCGGCGCGCCGCGTGTGCGTTCTACCGGCTAGCTCTGCGGCGGCTGAATGGGTGGCGGATCGCGTTAGGAGCCTCGGGCCGGGAGAACCGGGACTCGGGACTCGGGACTGGGGACTCGGCCGGGATGCTATTACCGGCGACGTGATCTCCGCGGCGGTAGGAAATTCCCGGCCGAGTCCCCAGTCCCGAGTCCCGAGTCCCCAATACAAGACACTTGTAGAACGTCGCCTCGACTTTCGTCTCTACACGCTCCCCACCACCGCCGGGCCCATAACGCGACTCCTCAACACCGAGTCGCGCTACGAAGCCAGTCTCAACTTCTGGGACGTCCCGGGCGAAGTGTACGACGGCGACATCCCGCCCAACATCCTGCGTGAGATGACCCGCGCCCGCGGGCTCATCCTCCTCATCAATCCCAGCTTCGTGCCTGACGAGGGTCGCGAGCGCTACTACATGCGCTTCTTCGACCGCACGCTCGGGCGACTGAAGTTCGCGCTCGCCGACGCCGCGCGACGGGGCGAGCGCGTGCCCTTCGACATCCGCACGAACCAGCTGACGATCCCCGTCGCCGTGTGCCTCAGCCAGATCGATCGGGCGCCGCAGTTCATGGACGCCGAGCCGAAGGCACTGTTCGAGGAAACGGTTGGGGACACTGCACCTGTCCTATATTCGTGGCTCACGAGGTTCGACATCTTCAAGCTCACCGCGTTAGGCAGGCCACTCCGCCGCGTCGGTGACCGGGAGGTGCTGGACGGCGAGCCGCAGCCCAAGTTCGTCCACCTGCCGATCTCGTGGATCGTGGGGCAGCATGACCGCACCTGACACCTCTCCCGGCGGACCTCGGCGCGCCATCTGGGGCCTCGTCAACGACGGGTACGCGCTCGTCGCGAAAACCGCCAACCTGTCGTACGACGAGGCATTCGAGCTCTGCCGCGTTCCCGACATCGGCGACCCGAGCGCGTATCTGGATTCCGGGCTCGCATTCCTGCGCACGCTGAAGTGGGGCAACGTCTTCGCCCGATACTTCACGAACGCCGACCGCGACTCCGCGGGACGTGCATCGCTCGTATACGACGTCGTCGCGCTGACCGATGATGAGCTCGCCGCGATCGGTCACGACGCGTTCGCCGCGATGCCTCCACTCGCGCGAGATCATCGTCCCGAACGGCTTGGCGAACTGCCGATTCCTGCACCCGCGCCGCGCGACGAAGCCGCCAGCGCGGCCCGGCTCGCGGAACTGCTCAAGACCGAAGACCAGACGACGATCACGACGCTGCTCGCCGCGCTGCTCGCCGGCGACCGCGTGCTCTCGTTCCTGCCCGGCGTACGCGAGGAAACGGTCGAGTGCCTGACGCTGCTGCTGCCACCATGGCTCCGCCCCGCGCTCACGTTCCAGGTCCCCACCATTGACTTCCCGAAGCACACCCCTCGGCTCACGGTGGCCGAGCGGCCGCATGCGCTCCTCGTGGAGCGAGAGTGGACCGCCATGCTCCCGCGGGACGCCGCGGATTCCCGGTTCGTCGAGCCCGCCGCCACCGCCGCGCGGCTCGTGGCGTTAGGCAAGACCGGTGACCGACTCCGTCGGGCCTGGGCAGTCGGCGCCAACCGGTCGCCGGAGGTCGCCCAGACGCAGATCGACCTCGGGGCCGAGATCGCGGGCATCCTGCGCATGGACCTGCTCCACGAGGGATTGCGATCCGGCGATCTGCGGCGCGCGGTGCTGGTGGCGGCACGCGCGACCAGCGACGATGAACGCGCTCGTCTCGCCGACGCGCTATTCGCGCATGCCGCCGCCGATCGTGTTGCCGCGGCGCTCGCGGACGTTGCTCGCGGGGAGCAGCGCGGTGCGTGGAGTGCCGTGCAGGCCATCGCGTTCGCCGTTGGTCTCAGCCGCGACCAGCAGCGCGACCGATTCACGAAGTTCTTCTCGAATCTGCTGGACGGGTTGCATGCAGTCCCGCGTCCCGCGGAGGACGACAGCGCTCGCGCCGCGCAGGTCACGCTTGCTTGTGCCGCGGCGGCGCTCGACGATCTCGACCGGTTCCTCGATGTGGCCGATCCCACGCTGCCGTGGGAAGCTGCGTGGCATAACGGCACCGCGCGATGGGTGAAAGGACGATCCCAGGTGGCGCGGCTGTTCGACGCGCTCGCGGCGAAGGGTACGTCGTATGCCGACGCAGTCGATGGCGTGAACGCCATCGCGGTCGTCGCAACCTCCGCGACGGGCCGTGCGCGTGAGCGCGCATCAGCGATCGGGCTCGTCCTCGTCAGGCGGACGTTCCGCGAGCGTGCGCTGCTCGAGCCTCCCGACAAGCTCGGCCCACTCGTCGATGGCCTCATGCGCATCTGGGTCGTGGGGAGCAGCGACGCGAGCGCGCTGCTGCCTGACGATGCAGAGCGTGCCCTTCGACGGCTTTTCGGCGTCGGCGAGCCGCTGTCGAGCGGCGGTGACCCCCGTCGTCTGGCAGCCGAGCTTTCGCGGACCATAGGCGACGCACCGGGCGGCGAGGTCGAACTGGTGGGCTGGATCGTCGCGGCGCTGGACCGTGCGCATGCGGGAGCGATCGGTGAGGGCGCGGTGCGCGTCGCGACCGTGCTGCTCGAGGAAGCGCACCGCCTCGCACCACGGAGCGAGCTCGCCACACACGTTGGCCGCGTGCTGCTGCACTTCGCCGCGACCGACGCGGCCTTTGTCTTCCGGCCGGCATGGCTCGACCTCGTGCGGCGCGTGGACGACATCGTACGACGCGAGCTCCTCGCGCGGGCGCTCGCCTGGGTCGCTCGTGGCTACGCCAGTGGACGGTTCACCATCGGTGCGCTGGTGGATGCCTGTGTGGCCTCCGGCGCCGAGGGCGGAACGATCGACGCGGCGACGGTCGCGCTGCTCGAGTCGCATCTCGTGACGGCCGTGCGAGCTCGTGGCAGCGCGACCGAGCTGGCCCTGCTGTCGGGCGTCGTGTCGGGCATCGCCACACCTAACGCCGCGGAGCGGCTGACGGATGCATTGCTCGGCGTCGTGGACGAAAGTGTGAGCGATGGCGTCCGCATGCGCCGCCTTGCCCAGGCGGTGCACGAGGTCGAGCGCGTGCGCGACGAAGAGCGCTTCGCGGACGCGAGGGCGGCACTCAAGCGTGCCACCGCGCGTCGCGCGCTATCGCCCGACGAGGAGCGCGCGCTGCGCACGTTCCTGGGGGTCGACAATGGAACCGTCATCGGACGTCTGCTCGGCAAGCTGCCAAGCCTGGCGACCGGCGGCGCAGTCGCCGCCAGCGAGGGAAGATGACGGCTCCGACCACGCCTCCGTCGCCCGTGGCGCCGCCCGCGATAACGCCGGTGCCGTCGCTGCCGCCCGGCGACACACACGATGGGTTCTTTCTCTGGGGCGCGCCGAAAGCGGGGAAGAGCGGCTTCATCGGCGCGCTGTACGGGCTCTCGCGCGGTGACGATGTCGAGCGGTGGACCGCCCACCCGAAAGACTGCGACGACTCGCACACGCAGGCGATGGTGCTTCGCGCACACGAGGAGTTGAGCGAGCGGCGAAATACCAAGACTGGCGTACGCGACATGCCATACCGGCCGCTGCGCCTAACGCTGCGGAAGATGAAAGCCGGCCGGCAGGTCGGGGAGCTGCGTGTCGCGCTCGTCGATCCCGCCGGCGAGTTTTCCGTCGACCCGGCGCATCGCCTCAGCTCGGCCGGAAAGCAGTTGTATCGCCAGGTGGCAACGAGTCACGGTGTGTTGTGGCTCTTCGAGGCGACGCCCGACGGTGCCGCTTCCACGCTCGATCGCCTCCTGATCCTCGAGCAGCTCGTGGCGCTTCTCGAGGCCGGGGGCGCGCCGCAGCTCGACCTTCCCGTGGCCATCTGCCTGAGCAAGATCGACTGCCTGGCAGAGGAGAAGCGTCGTGCCGCGCTCGCGAACCCGACCGAGGCGCTGCTCGGCCATCTTGGCGCCACGTCGCTCACCTGGTTCGAGGCAGTGTGTCCGACGCTTCGCTGCTTCGCGGTGTCATCGGCCGGCGTCGTGCCCGACAAGGTTCGGCCGATCGGATTGAACGAAGTGCTGGACTGGCTCGAGGATCACCGTGGTCGCCGGGTTCGGACGGCGCGAGCGAGCGCGATCCGCGGCCGAGCGTTCGATCTCGTGAAACGGTGGACCTCGGTCGTGGCGAAGGGGACGATGCTGGTGGCGATCGGCGCCGGCGTTGCCTTCGGTGGCGTGCTCGCCGCCCGGAAGCTGCTGCAGCCGCCCGAAGCGCCGGCGGAGGTCGTCGGTCCCGCACCAGTCGTACAACCTGTCAACACATCGTCGTCTGCTGTAACTGCAAAGCCAGCAGTGCGAACTCGCCAGTCGGCCGGCGATGTGAACCGCGCGCCAACCCGTCCGGTTGCGAAGACCGTCCCGGTGATCTTCGACGCGAAGGTCGAGCGTGACAGCATGCGCGCGGCGTTCGCGCAGGGGCTCGCCGCTCAGGGCAACCGCCAGAAGGCTTCCGAGTGGTTCCGCCGCGCGTACGTGCATGCGACGCGCCTCATCGAGCGCGGGCAGCCGGCGAGCAAGGAGTACACGCCGGAGCGGTTGATCCGCGCGCGGGCATGCGTGTTGGGTCAGCTGCAATGTCCGCGCGCCGCGGTGAGCGAAGATCTGACGTGGGTGCTCGTGTTTGGTGACGACGCGCAACGCCGCACGGCGGTGCGCCTGCTCGAGCGGATTGGCGCATGACGCTTACGGTTGCAATCGCACTCAGCATCGCGGTAACCGCCGCGCTCGCGATTTTGGCATGGCGGGCACCCGCTCGATTCCCGCGCGTCGCGACACTCGTGGTAGTCACGGTTCCGCTCGCGCTGCTGGTGAAAATACTGAGCGGCCGCAACGTGTCCCTGTCGTCGCAGTCGCTCCAGGTGGTTGGTCAGTACGCGTTCCTGCTCGATACCCTGCGCATCGGGTCGGGGCCCGGAGCCGATGTGCGCATCCCGGCACCGAATAACGGCCGGAGCGGTACGGGTCTCGTGTCGGTCCACCTCGAGCCTAACGACACATCGGTCGTCGTGCGGGCCGAGGCCGGCGCGCCGCCCGTCGCGGCGGGGCAACGTGTGCTTGCGGCGGCTGCCGTTGGCCGAAGTGCTACGATCGTTCTCTCACGCGTAGGTACGGCACCTGTAGCGGTTCACGCCGCTATGCCGTGGTGGCCGATCGGATGCACGACACGAATCGCGCAGCTCTGCTCCGAACGCACGTTGACCACGGGCGGCGTCAGCGTTCGGGTACGCGCGTCAGACGGCGGCGTCTGGAGCGACGCTTTTGGGCCCGTTTTCGCCCGAATCCCGACGTTCGTGCTGTTCCGCCGCGACGGGCGCGTCTACATCGCCGCGGCTTCCGGCACCACGTTGACTGTGAACGGCGCCGCTCCTCTCTCGGAGGCGCGCGTCGCCAGCGGTGCGATCGAAATTGGCATCGGCCGCGAGTCGTCCCGCCTGCGAGTGACAGCCGACAGGCGTGCGAATCGGATGAACGTGCTATTCGCCGGACGCCTGCTCAGCGACCGGTGGCGGCTCCACGCCGGCGGCGACCGCGCCGTTCACCGCGTGCAGTACGGCGCATCGGCGTCACCCGGCACGCTGCCGCTCATCGACCTCGACGCCGTACCGTTAGGCACCAGAGCGTCGCCCTATTCGGGCGCACTCGAGTGGGCGCCGGGTCGCTGGCGATGGCACGCCGATGGCCAGGACCGCACCATTACGGTAGGTCAACTCGTCCCGCTGCCTGGAACGGGCAGCGCACGCGCCGAACGTGGTCACCTCGTTCGTCTCTCGGCGGAGATCGCCGCGGAAGGCACGCTTGCCCGGCTCGCGATTGTCTGGCTGCTCGGTGCCCTGCTGCTGGCGGCATCGGCCGGCTCGGCCTCGGGCCCAGTGCCCGCGCTGCGACTGGCCGTTCTGGCGCTGGCGTACACGCTGGCGATGGTCCGCTCCACGGTCGCCATCCGTGTCGCCACGTCCGAGCCATTCAACGCCGAGGCGGTGCCGACGACGCTCGTCTTCCTCATCGCCTTTCCCGTGCTGGTGTGGCTGCTCGAGCGCATGCGCCATCACGACTGGCAGCGATCCGTCAGGACGTTAGGCAGAGCGTCCGTCCTTCGCCTCGCGGCGGACGCCGTGGTTGTCGTTGGAGCTGCGGTCGTGACGTATGTGCTGGCAGGTGGCGAGGACCGAGCAATGTTCGTCGTCTTCATCGTCGTCGCCGGCACCGCGGGGCTCCTCGTGCTGCAGTCGCTGCTCGTCCCGCGCGAAGCGCACCTGACCGCGGCCGGCGCGCCGCTCGGAATGTTCGAGATCGGCGCCGAGCGGGGGTTTTCGAGCCGGCATCTCATGCGAGCGGTAGCGACGCTGCTCGTGCTCGTGGTCCTGTACATCGCGCTTGCCCTGTCGCTGCAAGGTGTGCCGCCCTATCTGAGCATGGCGCTGTACAGCGTCGTACTCCTGTTCGGCTACGCAGCCGCCGAAATCCGAGGAAGGGTGTGGCCGCGGATGGCGCCGCGGCATTACAAGGTGGCCGTGCGCGTTGCAGCGATTGTTGGCGCAATCGGTGGGCTCCTGGCCGGCCTAACGCTTGTTTCCGCGGGGCTCTGGGCGGCGGCGATCGGCGCGGTTGGAGGAGCAGCAGCAGCGGCTCTGGCCACGCGGTTCGTCCTGGCACCACTCGTTGGACCGGTTCGGTTGTGGCCGTACCACCGGCGGGAGGTGCTCCCGCCGCTCTGGTTCGCGTTCGCCCCCGTTGGGCTGCTGCTGGTTGCGCAGTGGGGGGCCGTGCGCCGACTCGGGATCACGCTCGGTTTCGCGCTGGCGATCGCCGGCCTGCTGCTCGTCGTGCGCGTGTTCGCCGTGCTCTGGCATCGTGAGACAAAGGAGCGCGTCGACGCACACCTGCGCGGGACTGCGCCAGGAAGCGAGACACGCCGTCGTACGCCGCTGTTTGTCCTTCTTGCGCTGACCGTCTACGCCGGGTACCTCGGCGCGGACCGCGGGCTCATGCTGCTGCTCGTGACGTCAGTACTGGCGACGCTGGTGATGGCCACGGCCATGCTGGGACCACGGCGCCTCGCGGCGTCCGTGATCGTACTGGTCCTCACGTTAGGCGTCGTCGGTGCGTGGCTTCGCGTGCCGCCGGCCGAGCTGGCAGAGCGGCCCATGACGCTCTCGACGCCGCAGGTCCGCTTCGCGGCCGTTCGCCATCCGCGCGCCCTCGAGCGTCAGATGCTCGTCACGAAGAGCAGTGCGGCGCGCGAGATCGTCAGCACGCTGCAGCAGGACTGGGGGATGCGCGCCTATGCCGCGTCAGGCGGCACGTGGGGCAACGGACTGTATGGCACGGCATACACACGCCGGGCCATCTCGGAGGACGTCGCGCTGACCGACAATGCGTTCGCCGTGTTCGTACTGAGCGAACACGGATTTGCTGGCGGAGCGGCGCTCCTGTCCGTCTACCTCGCGCTCGCGCTACTGCTGCTTGTGAGCGCGACGATCGCCGGACGCGCCGTGAACGAGGTGCCGCGAGGCATCCTGCTCGGCGGCCTCGCGATGTACGTCGCCGTGCCGGCCCTCTACATGGCCGCGGCGAACGTGTCGCTGCTGCCGCTCACGGGCCAGAACCTGCCGCTGCTCGGCTTGCGATCCGGGGCCGACGTCGCATTCGCATCGTGGACGCTCGCGCTCGCCGTCATCGCGTTGCCGAGAGCCACCGGTGCCGCGCGTGGAGTCACGGAACGCGCGGAGATCAATAGTCATGCGATGCGACGCCTCGCGATCATCCTCGGTGCCGCGGCCGCGATGGTCGTACTGATCGGAGCAATTGTGCTGCGTTCCCTCTACCGCGCGACCCATCGCGAAGTCGCGCCGTTCCAGCTCGCGACGTTCGCCGACGGCCTCCGCGCGGCGATCGACCGTGCGGACATCGTCTCGACCGGTGACTCGATCGTCGCCGGCCCGGCAGCGCGCGGGAAGTTCGGGTATCGCGATGGTGATTTCGTTCAATCCACGCTCGTCCGGGCGAACGCCTTCGCGGCGAACCGGGCGGAGTATCGCTCCCATTGCGTCGAGCGAGCGCCGTGGCTCAGTGGCGACGCATCGGGAGTGCAGGTCTCGGCCGCGCCCTGCAAGGTCGATCCGCCGGTGGGGAACGGTGTCCCGTGGACCGGCCGCCTCATGGCTGGCGCGACGCTCGCGTCGTCCGATACCGCGGTGCGTTCCAGCAGAGTCGAAGTCGAGTCCGACGTGGTGCTCGCCGGTGGGCCGAGCGGCGTAGTGCTGACGCCAGAGGCGAGCGACGTCGTCAGGGTATCGTGCCGCGATACGACGATCGCATTCGGTGCGGGTGCCGACGTCGACTGCATGGGAGACGCGAGAATCCGTGCGCGTCGAACCGGGACGGGCGCGGTGATCGATGTCATCTCGACGGGCGCTGGAGTCACGAAGAACGGCAATCCCGTTTCGTCAGGCGAACGGCTCCGATACGGCGACATCATCGCGATCGACAGCTCGGCCACGTGGGTCGTGGACGCGACGCCGCGCGGCTCGCTCGCGTACTCGCGCGAGCGAAACGGGCAGGCGGTGCGAGCCATCATGCCGACGACGCCAGCGCTGGTTGCCCGCCTCGACTCGCTGTTGGCCGACGGGCTTCGCCTGCGCTCGCGTGAGGCGGCGTCGGATGTGGCGCTGACGGTCGATCGTACGGCGATCGATGCCGTTCAGCGCGGACTCGACCGGCGCTGCGCCGAGGCCGCGTCGGGTGGCGTCAGGCAGTGCTCGGCAATGCTGGTCGACGCCGAGACCGGCGACATTCTCGCCTTCGCCGACTGGGCGAAGCCCGATGTGCGGATCAGCAAGTTCGCGGCGCTCGATCAGAACTTCCGGAACCATCGCTCGGCGTCGACGATCAAACCGTTCATTGCTGCCGCCGTGCTCAACGAGTACCCGTCGCTCAAGTCGCTCGTGGTCGAGCATCCGGGTGAACGATTCGCGAGCGCCGCGGGCTGGCCGCTCGGGTTCACGACGCCGATGAGGTCGGAGCTGCACGGGTGCGCGCACGTTCCCGTGACGTGGGACTGCTTCATCCCGAACTCGAACAACCTGTATGCGGTAACGCTCGGCTTCCTCGGTGCGGCGGAGCGCGGCTCGA
>JAJKIV010000473.1 GCA_021154285.1 Gemmatimonas sp.
CGGGTCGAACAGGTGGTTGAGCGCATCCGTCATCGACCCGGTATCAGGCAGCGTGTCCGGTATGCTGTCGGAGATCGTGAGCGAAATCGTCGGCGGAGCTGGAATCACCGGCCCACTCGCGTTGGTGGAGGGCGGTCTGGTGTTGGGTTGCGGGGGTGTCGGGCCGGGTGGAAGCGGCGGCTGGAAGATTATTACATCGCTAGTGTTTCGCTTCGGCGATGGTGCCGCAGTCAGCCCGGTTGCCTGAACGGCAAGGGCAATGAGCGCCAGATGAACCACCGTGCTGACGACGAACCCGGCGGTCCGTCGCTGCCGTCTCGCATTCGATTCGGGTAGTCGATTGAACACGGTTCCTCCACGGGGTGGGAGCGTGAGCCTGCTGTCGGCCCTGCGACTCCCGGGAGAATGCACCGTGCGGATGAAGCGCCCGTGACAGCGTGGTTAGGCGGCCGTGAATCGAATGTGAAGTTTGGTGAACACGCAGATTACAGATGCGTGAAGACGATACGTTCGGGGTCAGACTCCTTCCGAATCATTCCGTTGCCTTGGCAACGGAATGATTCGGAAGGAGTCTGACCCCGTTCGAAGCGAAAGCGCGCCTCGTTCAACGCAAACTACGCGTTGCGATCAACGCAACCCGTGTAACCCGGATTGTTCTTCTCGGCCTGCGCCGGCGGCAGATTCTGGTCGGGACCGTACGCACCGCCCTTGAAGTAGGCGCCCGTCGGCCACACGGTTTCCGAATTCCGTTCGTATTGCCTGACGAGTCGGCGCAGATCGCCGATGCGGTGCGACGTGAAGTACATCCAGAACGCACGCTCGCGGAACAGCAGGTCCACGCGCGCAGCGTCCGTACCCGGATCGGCGAGCGGCGCGAGCGTCCCGCCCAGGCCCGTCGCGCGGGCCTCGTTCAGCTTGGCGAGCCACGTCGTGGCGTCACCGGCCTTGAGGGCCGCTTCGGCCTCGATGAGTCGCGCCTCGATGCCCGTTGCGAGCGGCACCGGTGCGTTGCCCGTGATGAACATCTGCTGCACCCAGATCGGCGTGCCATCCTGGCCAGGCCGGGTCTTGGTCGCATCCACCTTGATGCGCGGATCGCCCGACGACACGTAATCCAGCCCGTTAATGCCTTCCTTGTCGGACGGCCCGAAGTTCGGCGTGGCGAACATCCAGTCGTAGACGTCGTTGACGATCGTCGTGTTCGAGAACAGGGCGTTGTAAACGAAGTCGTCCGTCACCGGAGCGAGGAGTGCCGCTGCCGCCGCGTAGTCGTTGTTGTCCACGAGCGCCCGCGCTTTCCCGACCAGTGCGGCATTGATGATCTTCGTGTCCGTCGCCGCCGCCGTGGCCAGCGCCGTGTCGAAGTTCGCGATGGCCATGTCGAAGAGCTGGGCGTTGGTGACAATGGTCGTCTGCGGCTTCGCGTCATCGACCGAGGTGTTGACCGGGACGCCGTTGCAGTATGCCTCACCCGCGAGGATGTAGGTGAAGCCCTGCAGCATGTAGAGTTCCGCGATCTGCGTGACCTTCGTCGGGCTATCCGGTGCGTACTGCGCGACCGCCTTGATGGCCCGGATGATCTGCGTGTTCGCCTGCCCGAACAGTCCCCACACCGAGGACGCCGGGAACACGGCATCGTTCACCGCCCGGCTGTCCATGGGCTCGGTACCACCACGTGCGCTCAGCATCTCGTCGGTGAGCAGCCCAGTGGCGATGTTCAAGCCAATGCCGTTTCCGGCGTTGTCGCCGGCGAACCAGTTCGAGAAGTTGCCTAACGCGGAAGACCGAAGCGCCGCGGCGCCGGTCGGCGAGTTCGCCTGTTCCGGCGTGATCTGGTCCGGTGTTTCGACTTGCGTGAGCTTGTCGGTGCTGCAGGCGGCGAGCACCAGCGTAGCGACGATCGCGGTCACGCCGCGACCGATCGCTCGCCCAGTGCCGCCGCTCGAATATGAATGCATGAGTTGATCTCGTCCGAGATTCGAGGTGAAAGTGCGCATGATCAGATCCCGAGGTTGACGCGGACGAGCCAGTAGCGCAGCGCGGGCGGCGAGAAGAAGTCGTTGTTGCCACCGCCGGTGTTGGCCACGCTGCTGTTCGCTTCGGGATCGATACCCGGGTACTTCGTCCACGGCACACCGAGGTTACGGCCGCTCAGGATGATCGTGGCCGAGTGCGTGCGCGCGTAGCTCGCGAACTTCGTTGGAACCGTGTACGACAGCGACATCTCGCGGAAGCGAATGAAATCGTTCGGCACGAACATGCCCCAGAGGGTGCGCTTGGACGGGCTGTTCGCGCCGACCGCGGCGGCCTGGTCGGCCAGCGGCGCCGTCGGGTCGTTCACAGCGCGGCAGTTACCTGTCGCGACGCAGCGCTGGTTCTGATAGCCCCACTGGTTGTAGAAGTCGCCGCGATAGTCGAACAGCGTGCTCAGACGGAGCGTGTTCTTGAAGAATCCAAGCGAGGTCGTGAGACCCGCCTGGCGGACCGGCAACGTCGACCCGCGGAATTTCGCGCTGTCGCTGACGACGATCTCGCTCTCCTCGATGATGCCGTTGCTGTTCGCATCGGAGTACGAGACCAGCTGGCGATCCCACAATCCGAACAGCGGGTAGCCCGGGACGTTACGCGCGCCGGGCGTCGTGGACAGCTGTGCGCCACCGGCGTCGACGAGCTTGTTCTTGATGATCGAGCCGTTGAACCGGAAATCGAACGTCACGGGATCGGTGCGCACGACCGTGGCGTCGACGGCGAGCTCGAACCCGCGGTTCTGAACCTTGGCGAGGTTCTCCCACTGCGTAGCGCCGGCGCCGTACGACGGCGGCAGCGGAGCCTGGAACAGTGCGTCCTTCGATTCCTTGTTGAAGAACGTCGCTTCGAGGTTGATGCGATCGTTGAGGAACCCGACGTCGGCTCCGGCCTCGAGCTCCGTGGTGACTTCGGGCTTGAGGTTCTGGTTACCGATCGAGAACAGACGGAGACCAGGCGTCTCGCCCGCGTCCGTCGGATACGTCGAAGCGCTGAGGTACTGGAGCGCCGCGACGGTGCCCGGCTGCACTCCCGCCTTGCCCCACGCGCTGCGCAGTCGAACCCGGTTCAGCCAATCCATCTTCGGCCAGAACGCCTCATCCGAGATCACGTAGGACACCGACGCGCGCGGGTAGACCGTGTTGCCGACGTCGCGGCCGAACGCACTGTTCTTGTCGACGCGGGCACCGCCGGTCACGAACAGCTTCTCGCGCCAGCCCACTTGCTCTTCGATGAATGCGCCGTACGTGGCGTTTTCCGTGGTGAATTCGAAGGCACGGACCTGAGACCCGGCCGAGTTAGGCGTCGAGGCGCCCGGCGGGAGGTTGTAGCCCTGACCCTGCGCCTGGTACAGCTCGTCCTTGAACCACTGGGCACCAACTGACGTGCGCGTGGAGATGTCGGGCGTCGCCTGCCATGTGCCCGTTCCACCAAGATCCACCGTGTACTTCGTGCTGTTGGACCGGTCGAGGAACTTACCGCCTTCCTGACCGTTCGGGCCCCACGCGAGGCCGACGCGGGTGCCTTCACCCCGCAGCTGCTCGCGATAGTTGTAGCTGTGATCCTGGTCGATACCAAACACGGCCCGCCCCTGGAACCACGACTTGGGTGACCAGTTGAGCGCGGTGCTGCCCGTGAGGCGCTGGTCCTGCAGCTGCTGCTCGATCGACATCACGTCGCCGGGAAGCTCGCGCTGATACCCGTCCGTGGTGCCCTTTACGCCGCGCGCGGTCATCGCCTGAAACGTGAGGCCGGCGAAGAAGCCGCCGTCGAACGGCGTGTACAGCCGCTGATCGGTGTAACCGGTGGAGATATCCGCCGTGAGTGTCGGGGTGAGCGACAGGCCGAAGTTGCCACGGAGGTTGTTCGACTTGAGCTGGTTCGGGTGAATCTGCTTCGGGCGCGGCGCGGTCCCACGCTCCTCCGTGATACGCGTGATCTCGCTCTCCGGCATCTGGTACGGCCCGACCTCGGACTCGTGATCGCCGGACATGAAGTAGCGAAGGCGATCGGAGCCGCCCGAGAACTGGAGGCCGAACTGCGACCGGTTGTTATCGGCGAACGGCGTCGTCGCCTTGTTCATGAGCGGGTTGAAATTCGTCAGGCTGTCGACCATGCACTTGTTCGCGGCAAGCGCCGTGAGCCGGCACTGGACCACGTTGCCGATGGGCTGACCCGACGTGTCGAGGTTGTGGCCCCAGCTCGTCCAGTTCGGCTCGAACTGCGCGGGCTGCTGCGTGATCCCGCCTTCGGCGAAGACGTTCCACTGGGTCTTACCGACCTTGCCCCGTTTCGTCTTGATGACGATGACGCCGTTCGCCGCCGCGGTGCCGTAGAGCGCTGCCGCCGACGGGCCCTTGATGACGTCGATCGACTCGATGTCCTCATCGCTCAACGTGTTGAGCCGGTTGATGCGCTGCGTGCTGGTGTTGCCGTTGTTAGGCAGCTGTTGGTTGTCGAATCGCACGCCGTCCACCACGAACAGCGGCTCGTTCGTCAGCGACAGCGAGCTGGTGCCGCGGATACGGATCGACGATGACACACCGGTCTGCCCAGCGCCCTGAATGACTTGCAGGCCCGACACGCGCGCCTGCAGCATCTCGTTCACGTTGGTGACCGGGGCTTCTTTGGCGACCGAGTCTGCCGACAGGGTCGCGACGACGTTACCGAACGTGCGCCGCTCCTGGTCGCCGGTGGCGGTCGTCACCACTTCGGCCAGACGCGTCGCCGCTCTCGCGATGGTCACGTCCACGCGCACCTCACCCGAGGCCGGGACGGTGACTTCCTTGTCCGCCGGGGTATAGCCGATGCGCATAACGCGAATCGTTTGCTGACCGGTTGGGACGCCGGTGATGACGTACTCACCGGTCGGCTGCGTGATGGCGCCGACGCGCGTGCCGACCACGATCACCTGAGCCGACGCGACGGCCGCGCCGCCGTCGGTCTCGGTAACCTTGCCGCGCACTGTGCCCGTGCCTTGCGCGGCGAGCGCGCCCGGCAGGGCAACGCTCCCCGCCAACAGCAGGGCGGCGATCCGACCTAACGAGAATCTCACGGACGACGATGACACGAAGGCCTCCTTGGTACTGATGGGGGTACGTACGGTGGACTCATGACACGACATCCCGCGCACCCGCGCCCGGCCGACGGCACCGTTGGCTCGAGGATTCGCGGATTGGCGGAAGGAGGAACCCGGGGTGGCTGTCCTACTCCATCGATACCTCGTTAGGCAAGGGGTGAGCGCAACGCGTTACGGAACGGCCGATCACGCGTACGATCGTCAGAGCACCATTCCCGCGCGTGTCATCCTTTCGCCGAGTCGTCCAACATGCAACGGTGCCGGTGTTCAAACGAGAGAAACGAACGACGTAACGCGACGCCTCGTGACGAAGCGAGCGTTACTCGTGGCGGAATGATGCACCGAGGGACGAGACGCGCCAATCGAACTGGGCAATATATCCACTGCGCGACCGAACTACGGATGATCGAGCGTTGTGGGGGATCCGTCAGGCGCGCGCGCTCAGCTCGTCGACGCGCCCGGGCCCGGCGCGGCGTCACGAAGGACGATGGCCGAGTCTCGGATCCCGATGCGGCAGGGATCGTTAGGTTGGCCCAATCTTGCCCCTCGTGGTCGACCCCTATGGTATACCATCCGAGACGCGCGAAATCAGCCTCTCGCCGCTGCCTGCACGAAGTCGGTGAACAGCACCCCAGAGCTCGGATCGGAGAGCTCGAAGACCTCCGGATGCCACTGCACGCCTACGATGTAGGATTCGCTGGTCGATTCCGCCGCCTCGATGAGGCCATCCGGGGCAACCGCCGAAGGCGACAGCCGGCTCGCCAGCGCCTTGATTCCCTGGTGGTGCATGCTGTTCACCGGAACGGCCGCGTCTACGAGGGCATGGCGCATCCGCGACCCCGCCTCGACAGCCACGTCATGGGCTAGGTGGTCGCGCGAATACCCGTAGGTCGGGAAATAATCGTGCTTGATCCCATTCGGGTACTCGGTCTCGAGATCCTGATAGAGTGTCCCGCCAAGCGCGACGTTGATCACCTGCAGCCCTCGGCACAGACCGAGGAGCGGCTTGTCGTCCTCCACGGCCCATTTCACGAGCTGGATCTCGACGCGGTCGCGAGCCGGATCGATCCGGCCCAGGCGCTCGTGCGGCTTCTCGCCAAACGCCTCCGGATCGACATCGACCCCACCCGGGATCAGGATCCCGTCCATCCGCTCGTAGATAGCCCGTAGCGTCTCGAGGTCATCGAGCAGCGGCACGAGGACCGGCGCCCCGCCAGCCGACGCGACGGCGTGGTAGTAGCGCTGGTTCATCACCACCGAGTGGGGCAAACCCTCAGGGATACCATCAATCGCCTGAAGGGTTTGCGTCGTGACACCGATCAGCGGACGAGGCATGAATGCATTTGTTGGAATTAGAAACGCGGTAAGGGCCGGATTTCCGGCCACTGCTGTGACGGGTGAACTGTAAGCTACCTCACCAGACTCGTCACGAGGCAGTTGCCATGCCGGCAGGCGTATCATCCGTGACAACCCCTTCTCGCGACTCCGCGATCAGGTGGTCGACAACGGCCTTGATGTCACCCGTCTTGTCGTACACCGCGATCTGCCGGTCCGCGCTCGAGCCCTCCTCGAGGATCTTGTACGCGTACTCGACATCCTTCCGGCTCCCGAGTTCATCCACGACGTCCGCGATGAACCAGTCGATGAGCTCTCGAATGAGCTCGCGCGCGGGGAGCTCCTGCTGTTTGCCGAAGTCGATCAGCTTCCCGTCGAGCCCATAGCGGACGGCTCGCCATTTGTTTTCGTCGATCAGCTCGGAGGGGTAGACCCGGAACGTGATGTTGTCACGCCGCATCTTCCACAGCTTCGCCACGATCGCCTGGAGGATCGCCGCAACGCTCACCGCTTCGTCTACCCGCGTGAACACGTCGCAGACGCGGAACTCCAGCGTCGGGTATTTCCAGTGCGGCCGAACGTCCCACCACACTTTGGACCCATCCGGGATGGAGTTCGTCGCGATGAGCGTCTCGAGGTAGTTCTGGTAATCGCTCCAGCCGCGGAGCACGGGCGTCACGCCGGAACGGGGAAACGCCCTGAACACGACGCTGCGATACGACTTGAGGCCCGTATTCCGGCCGATCCAGAACGGTGAGCTCGTGGAAAGGCAGAGGATGTGCGGCAGGAAATAGCGGGCGACGTTGGCGGCATCGATGAGGAAGTCGCGATCCTCGATCCCGATATGCACGTGCGTGCCGAAGATGAGGAGCTGCCGCGCGAGGTCCTGCATCGCGTCCTGGGTGCCGATGTAGCGCTCGAGCGGCGTGATCTCCTGCGTGGCCCAGTGCGAGAACGGATGGGTTCCCGCCGCCGCGATCGAGAGGTTCTTGAGCCCCGCGAGCTCCATGACGCCGCGCCGCAGGCGCACGAGCTCATCCCGAACCTCCTGCGGCGTGCGGCAGACCGTCGTTCCCACTTCGACAATGGACTGATGAAGCTCCGGCTTCACCTGACCGAGGAAGCGGTGGTCGTACTCGAGGAGCTGGGTGATGTACGACTGGAGCTCCCGCGTCTGTGGGTCGATGATCTGGTACTCTTCCTCGACGCCAATCGTTAGGGACGGCGGCTTCATAGTCGGGTCTTCACGGATGGGTTGTGGCTTTTAGAGACTGGGACTCGGCGGTTGGGGGAACTGGGGAACCGGGCCTTCCAAAGGAGACTCGGTTCCCCGTTCCCGGTTCCCCGTTCCTAGCCGCGAGGCTCCACCAGAAAGGTCGGCACCGTCGACCCGCCGCCCGCCGTCACGTTCAGCAGCGCGGCAGTCGAGAGTCGGGTCAGGTAGCCTTCCATGTACTCACCGTAGCTTACGAACGGCGCCGTGTCGAGCATGCGATCCACGATCTGCACGGTGCCGTCCACCAGGCTCGGGTACGGCTCGTACGGGATCCGAACGCGCTCCTGGACGATGTGCGGCGCCGCGAGCGCGCGCGCAATGGCCTCCGCCCACGCCGCATCGTCCACCGTCCAGCCGAGCGTGATACCGGCGCCGCCGTAGTCATCGTTCGGCTTGAGGACGAGGCGCTCGCGATGCGCCTGGATGAACGGCACCAGGTCGACTTCCCTGCCCTCGAACTGCGTTTTCCGCTCCACGACCGTCCGGGTCCAGGGCACGTGCGCCCGGATCGCGGCATGCTCGTCGTCGCTGAACAGCTGAGCATTCCGCTCGTCGCTCAGCACCGCGAGGCTGGCTTTCTTGTGCAGCATTTTGCAGCGGAAGCCGTTCGCCATGCAAACCGCCCGGTCGCGAACGGCGCGCACCATCGGGCTGTCGATGCCACATTGTTCGACGAGCTCGTGGATCAGTACGCGTTTGTAGATGAAGTCCACCGGACCGCTATCGCCGAACGACAGGCGGCCGTTGTGGTACTCCGCCTCGCGCGGGTCCGCGATCACGCACGCGATGCCGCGCGAGTGGAAGTAGTCGCGGTACATCTCGAACTCGGTCACCGTCGGCACATCGGGCCAGTCGACGATGGCGATCCGTGGGAGCTCCCGACGCCCCAGGAATTCCTCGTAGGTGGCGAGGAGGACGTGGAGCACGCCCTGGCGGGACGGGATGGGGGTGATCTCGTAGCGGCGCGCGAACGCGCGCATGATCGGCAGGTCGATGAACGCATCCGCGAGCGCATCGCCGTACGCCGCTCCCGCGGGCGTCTCGGCGTTGTACTCGGTGAGCTTCATCTCGCTGTCGGCGTCGATGATGAACGTGTCGAGCCGAGAGGTGGGACTCGGATTGCGGATGCCCGGCTCGTCCTGGACGAGCACCTCCTCCCAGTCAGCAAGCATGAATTGCCGGCGGAACTCGGGACTCGCCACGGCCGCGTCGTAGGTTTTCGCGAATACCTGCATGAGGAGGCGGACTCGCTGCTCGAGCCACGCGTGCCGCTCGTGGTTTGTTAGGCGTGGCCGCAGCACGGTGCATAACGCCCGGCCGCCGAAGACCAGCCCATGCCGGCCGAGCTGGTCGGTGAGCATGGCCTGCGAATCGGCGGCCAGTTGGTCGTCGCTAAGGAGATCGTGATACTCGGAGATCGCGTCCAGCATCCTTTGTTATCCTGTTCCGTTGGCAGGACTCAGATGCGAGACGGCAGATAACTGCAGACCGCAGTTCTCTACCGTCTCCCGTCTCACTCAGCCCTCAAGCGCGGCCAGCCGTAAACGCCGTACTCCACTTCAATTCCTTCGCCTGCTTCCTCGGCTTCCTGGCCAATGCAATGGCCATATCCGCCATGTGCGTGACCACCCACTGGAAATACTCCGGCGTGAGCGAGTTGACGTCCATGTCCGGCGCCGGATTCATGAAGTCGATCGCGTAGGGAACGTCGCCGCGGACCGCGAACTCGATCGAGTTCATGTCGTAGCCTAACGCCTTCACGATCGTGGTCGCGTCCTTCACGATCCGCGCGCCAAGCGCGGGCGACAGGTGCTCGTGCTCCACGATGTACTTTCGCACCCGCGGGTCGTACTTCATCGGCAGGATCTCTTCCTGGCCGAGGCACATGCAGCGCACGAAGTGCTCCCACTCGATGAACTCCTGCACGATCATCGTGAGGAGGCCCGACGTGTCGTAGTGGTGGATCAGCTCATCGAGCGACCGGCAGACGTAGACGTCGCGCCATCCACCCCCGTGGGCATCCTTCAGAATGCACGGCAGGCCGATGTACTCGACGATGCCCTGCCAGTCGAGCGGGAACTCGAGGTTGCGCAGGCTCTCGTCGTGCTTGATGCCGGGCACGTACTGCTTGTTAGGCAGCACGATGGTCTTCGGGCTCGCCACGCCGAGTTTCGAGATGAGCGACGCGCCGAAGAACTTGTCATCGGCCGTCCACATGAACGGGTTGTTGACGACGGTCGTGCCGGCCAGCACGGCGTGTTTGAGGAACGACCGGTACATCGGCACCTCGTGCGAGATGCGATCGATGATCACGTCGTAGGGCACGGGGTCGTCGTGATGCGGGGCGCCGATCTTCACGAAGTCGACCGTGACGCCGGCGTCGCGCTTGTGTACTTCCTCGATGAATGCCGGCGGGAACGACCACTCACGGCCGACCATCAGGCCGACTCGATATGTCCGGGTTGCTTTCGTGCTTTTAGCCATGGATGCCTAACGTTAGTAGACGGCGCAACAGAGCTGGTAGTGTTTTTGTCAGTCGTGTCCACCGATGTACGTGCGGATCATACTCTCCCAGTACGGCCAGTCGTGCGCCCATCCGTTCCACACGCGCAGCGCATTGCCGATCCCCTTGCTCCACAGGATCGCGGAGAACGCACGATTGTTCTCGTACATCGGGTCACCATCCCCGATCGCGAAGATGAGGTCCTGCGCGCGAAATGCGGCCAGGCGTCCCGGATCGTGCTCGTGCTGCATGAAGTCGAACGGGTTGCAGGCATACACGTTGTCGTCCGAGTAGCCGCCCGTAAACCGCTTGATGTCGTAGTTGCCGCTCATCCCGATGATGCGATTCACGCGCTCGGGATATCGGAAGCCGAAGCTCGCGGCGTGGTACGCACCGAAGCTCGCCCCGGTGGTGATCACGAACGGGTTGTCGTTCTTGCTCCGCGAGAACGGCAACACTTCCTCGGCAACGTAGTTGAGATACTGCAGATGGCGCCACGCCATCGCGCCCGGATGGAGGTGCTTCGAGTACCAGCTCTCGTCGTGCACCTGATCGAGGCAGTACAGCTGAATCCAGCCGTTCTCGAGATGCTCGCGCAGCACCTCGTGCATCCGCCGGTCAGGCCACTCACTGTGCGTGCCCATGGTCGTCGGAAACACGAGCACGCGTGCGCCCGCGTGACCGAACACCTGCACGTGCATGTACCTGTTGAGCGACGGGCTGTGCCAGCCGGCGTGTTCGTGATGCATGCGATGTCGGGAATCGGGAACGGGAATCGTGAATCGAACCTGGCGCCACGAGCTCAGCTCATCACTTCAACAGAAACATCACCGCGTCGGTCAACCGCCGGCCCCAGTCAACCTCGTTATGCTGGCCACGAGGATCCTCGACCCACCGGAGCTCGGAGCCCGGCGCGTACCCCTTCTCGATCAGCGCATCTCGCATCCGTCTCGCATCATCGAGCGCGCCCCTGCCTTCGCGTCCACCGATGGCGAGATAGATCCTTCCTGGAACGTGCGGAGAAGCCGCGAGCGTGGAGAAAATGGAGCGGCCGGCGAACCAGAGCGAGGGGCTCATGATCCCGACGAAGCCGAACACCGAGGGATCGCGCAGGTAGGCGTAGAGCGTAATGAGGCCGCCCATCGAAGAACCAACCATTCCCGCGTGCGTCCGTTCGGGACGGGTCCGGAACCCGTCGTCCACGAGCGGCTTCACGGTTCCGATCACCCAATCCAGATAGCGATCGCCTTTACCGCCTCCAGCCCTGGCGTCCACGAACGGCGAATACTCATCGATCCGCTCGATCCCGCGATTCGGGATGGCGACGACGATCGCGTCCATCGACCGCTGGCTCGCGCGCTCCATCGCCTTGTCCACCCGCCACGGCTCGGCGTAGCTGGCCCTCGGATCGAAGAGGTTCTGGCCGTCGTGCATGTAAATGACGGGGTACCGCCGCTCGGAGCGGGCGTAACCGGGGGGGAGCCAGATGACGAGATCGCGGCTGTTGCCGAGCTCGGTGCTCTCCACGTTCGGCAGAGTCACGAGCGTTCCTTGCGCGCGGCGACCGCGGATTCGCGGCCAGAGGGCGTTACGTCGAGGTGTCACGCCGCGCAATCTAGTCGAGCACGGCACGGAGGAGATGCGGGTGGAATTCTGCACGGGGAGGCGCCCGTCGGGAGGGCTTCCGTGCTCCACGCCGCACCTCCCCGTTATGCCATTCGAGCGTCGAGGAAGGTGACGCGCCCAGGGGAAAGGCACGGAGCGTTCCGGCCGCCGGAACCAGCCCCATCGGACGTTAGGCGCTTGAATTCGCCATCAACTTCGAACTTGACAGCGCCAAGTCGGCGCGCGAAGGCGACAGACGTAGCCACGACGCAACAAAAGACAGAGCGATCCACCGCGGCAGTTCGCCGCCGACACTGCCGATGCGTCTATCGCCCCGGCGTCCCGGGATTACGTTTGGCGAGTCTCGTCCGTACTCCCTGGAGCCCTTTCTTTATGGACGCCAGCACAACCGATTGCCCCCTTGCTGTCGC
>JAJKIV010000474.1 GCA_021154285.1 Gemmatimonas sp.
GCAGCACTCGGCACTCGGCTGCCAGCCCAGCAGCCGCACGCAGCCAGCAGCTGCACGCAGCGAGCAGCGACAGTTCACCAGAACTTGGTCACCAGCCTAACGTCTCGGAGTAGCCAGGTGCCGTTGGAATAAACGGCCAGAGCAGTGAAGCGTCCGATCCGGTCGTAGGCGAACCCGCCGTTCCTCCAGGTGAACCGAATGGCCGACGTCATCGCTACGCCCGCCGGGCTCACGGCACCGATCTGAACGCGCTGGACGCTGGTGAGTGGATGCGCGTCCCTCACGAACTTGACGAAGTCCCGCTGCATCCACGCGTCCGCCGCGTCCCCTGTGGCGTACACGGTGGCAACGCTTGGAATCGATCGAGCGTTGATCACCGCGGCGAGCGCGTTGAAGAGCGTGTCCGCCACCGGCTGCGCGAGCGCGGGAGCCTTGGCCCGAGTCGCCGAGTCGCGGCGTGCTGCCGATGATGCGCGGGTGGCCGTCGCTGTGTCGGCGGTACGCGGAGTCGGAGGCGGGGACGACACGTCAGGAATTGGTGGCGGGTCGACGTCCACGAGCACAGTATCCACGACGCCTCCCGCGCCCGCGACGATCGCGGCCTGGCCCGGCGCGCGGGCCGTCACCGCCCCGCGATCGTCGGTGGCGACGACCTCCGGCCGGAGCGATGTCCACGTTAGGCGCTCGCCTGGCATCGGCGACTGCCGTTTGTCGAACACCGTGGCGGTAAGCTGACGCGTCTCGCCGATCTTCACGTGGGCGCCCGGGCTGGCCACCACAATGCGGGCCACTCGCGGCGGGACCACGCGTACGGATACGGTTCGACTGACGCTGTCCGCACCGACGACGATTTGCGTTTCGCCCGGCGAGATCGCCCTCACCCAGCCGGTCGCCGACACAGCGGCGACGCGCTCGCTTGCCGATCGCCAGGTGATTCGAGCACCGGACACGTTGCGCCGGTCGCCACCGAGCGCCTGCGCAACCAGGCGCACCGAGTCGCCTGGTTCCATGTCGGGCAGCGCGCCCGTGGGCGACAGATTCAGTGCAGCAACACCTGTAGGCCCGGACGCGGCGAGCTGTCGAGCGCTTGCCAGCGGAGGCGAAGGCGGTGGGAGCGTTGGTGTCGAGTCTTTCCCCGTCGACGCGGCAGAATCTCTCGACGGCGACACGGCGGTGGCCGTCGACTCCGGCGTTGGCGACACGCCGGCGCCTAACGTCGTACCGGTTTTTCGCCATGGGTGAATCACCAGTACCAGCGCCGCGATCACCGCGACGCCGACGGCGCCGGCGACACTGACCAGACGTCGAACGTTCGACGGCCGCGATACGTCGGCGTCGAGACCGGGCGTGGCAGCACCGGAATGCGGCGCAGGGACAACGACCGAAATGGAGACGGCTACTCCGTCGCACGCCACTTCGACTTCGGTGCTGCCGGGCGCAACAGCCTGGATGCGCCCTGAATCGACGGTGGCGATCGCCGGGTCACGCGACGTCCACACGATGGTGCGTCCAGCGAGCGGCTTTCCCGCTTCATCGAGCGCGCTCACCGAGACTCGCGCCTTTTTCCGCGGCGCGAGCGTCAGCGTGCGTGGCTCCGCGCGGATCGATGACACCGGGATCGGGACGACCACAATGCGCGCACGGCACTCCACCCCGTCCACCGTCGCCGTCACGTCGGCGATCCCGGGTGAATGAGCCTCTACCGTGCCGTCGCGCGCCACGCGGGCCACGTCCGGATCGGTCGAGGAGAATCGAACATCCTGGATGGGGACTCGAGCGCCAGTGTGGCTCGCCCCCGTGACCGTGAGCCGAAGTCGCGCCCCGACCTGCAGCGTGGTCTGCTGCGGATCGATGTTCAGAGCCGCCAGGCGTGGCACAGCGACGTCGATCGATTCCCCTGATTCGAGCGCGGCCTTGTCCGGCGTTAGGCCGATCGTTCGAGGCGGCGACTGGAGGATGGGACTCACGGGCGTCGCGGGCAGCGCCCGCGCCGGCGCATCGGGCCGAGTGGCGACGATTGCGGCGAGATACTGCCTGGCAGCCGACTGCGCGGCCGGCGGAAGTTCCAGCACCTCGACGATGTTCTGCAATGACGGCCACCGATCCGACGGCGCCTTCGCGAGCATGCGCGAGACGATCGTCTCGAGCTCCGGCGGACAATCCGGCCGCAAGGTACGGATCGGGTCCGGCGTCTCCCTCGTGTGCGCCCATTGCATCTCGAGCGGCGACCCGCGGAAGGGCGTCCGTCCGACGAGCAGCTCGTAGGCGACGGTGCCTAACGAATACTGGTCCGCCGCCGATGTCACCCGCTGCGCGAGGCATTGCTCCGGGCTCATGTACGCCGGCGTTCCGATGACCAGCCCGGTGCGCGTGAGGTTCGCTTCGTCGACTGCCTTCGCGATCCCGAAGTCCATCACCACGAGGTTGCCCCGGCGATCGACCATGATGTTCGCGGGCTTCACGTCGCGATGAACGACGCCTTCACCGTGCGCGTAGGTGAGCGCGTCGGCCACCTGATGAATCACGTACTGCGCAACCGCGATCGGCAGGACGTCGGCGTGCCGAAGGACGGCGCTGAGTGGGCGGCCGTCCACCAGCTTCGTCACGATGTACAGCAGGTCCTTCGACTCGCGGACGCCGTAGATGACGAGGATGTTGGGGTGATCCAGCTTCGCCGCAACTCGTGCTTCCTGCTTGAATCGGCGATCCATGCCCTCCGTGAACAGCAACTCGGGAAGCAGCGCCTTGATCGCGACCTTGCGGTTCAGCTGGATGTCATGGGCGAGAAATACCACCGCCATCCCGCCACGTCCGAGCTCGCCGGCGATGTCATACTCCCCGAGCGTCGCTGCGCGTAACGCCTCGAGGATGCGATCCACATGCGGGCCGCTCTCGGGCTCCGCAACCTCGGCCGCGATCAATTCGAGGGGCGCGCCGCAAAAGGCACAGAATCGATCCGACGGCTGAGCAGCCTGACCGCACTTGCTGCAACGGGCGATCGTTGACGATGGCATTGTCGGATCGAAGTGGCCGGCGAGTCGGAGGAACGGCCAATATTGTAGGCGCACATTGCGCGCGATAGTGCTACGGTTCCCCGTTCTCCGTTCCCGGCTCCCCGTCAGCTTCGCGCCGCAGCGCCAACGTAAACACCGACCCCTTCCCCACCGCCGACTCCACCAGCAGCTCCGCTCCCATCCCGTGCGCCAGGTCGCGGCTGATCGCGAGGCCGAGCCCCGTGCCTTCCGTCGTGCGCGTGAAGTGGCGGTGCACCTGCACGAACGGATCGAAGATCGCCTCGTGCTTTTCCGCCGGGATGCCGATGCCGGTGTCCGTCACGCGGAGCAGCACCGTGCCCGCGCCGTCGTTCGGCGCGACGTCCACCGTCACGCTGCCATTCGGCTCGGTGAACTTCACTGCGTTCGTGAGGAGATTGAGCAGGACCTGACGGAGCTTGTCCTCATCCGCCCACACCATCGTCCCCGCCTCCACGCGCTGCTCGAACGCGATCCGCTTGGCCTCGAGCTGCGTCTCGACGATCGGTACCGTCGCCGCAATGACGGCGCCCAGGTCGACCGGGCGCATGTCGTACTCCACTCGGCCGGCCTCGATCTTCACGAAGTTGAGGACGTCGTTGATGAGCGAGAGCAGGTGGTGCTCGCTCCGCTGAACCCGGCGAAGGACCTCGCGCTGGGTATCGCTCATCGGTCCGTGCACTCCCATTTCGAGAAGCTGCACGTACCCCGCGATGGCGTTGAGCGGCGTGCGCAGCTCGTGCGACATCGCCGCGAGGAAATCGCTCTTCGCGCGATTCGCCCGCTCCGCTTCCTCACGCGCAACGTCGGCGTCTCGACGCGCGCGATCGGCAGCGTCGGATGCCGCCGTACGCACGCGCGCGAGCGACAGGTGTGAGCGCACGCGCGCAACGAGCTCCTGTGCGGAGAACGGCTTGACGAGATAGTCGTCCGCGCCGGTGTCGAGCCCTTCGACACGCGCCTCTTCGCCCGCGCGTGCCGAGAGCAAGATGATCGGCGTGGTACTCGTGCGTGGGTCCGCGCGCAGCGCGCGCAGCAAGCCGAATCCGTCCAGCCCCGGCATCATCACATCGCTCAGGACGAGATCCGGCGGATCGCGCCGCGCCGCGTCCAGCGCCGCCGCGCCGTCGGCGACCGTCTCCACAACCCACCCCTGTGCGCGAAGCAATCGTGCGGCGTAATCACGCATGTCGGCATTGTCGTCCGCGACGAGCACGCGCGCACGCTCGAGCGCGAGCGACCCGTCGTCATCCCGGCGCTCGCCACCGAACGACGCGTCGCTGTCATCGGGCAGCCACCGGTGTGCCTCGGCGGTGAATGCCAGCGCGCCGGACACCGACGTCGCCGCCCGAGCACCGCTCCCGTCGCCAGACGATACACGGTCAGCCGGGAGATGCGCCCGGCCTAACGGGATGCGGACGGCGAACGCGGTGCCCTCCCCGGGGACGCTGTCCACGGTGATCGCGCCGCCGTGCAGCCTGACGAGCTCCTGTACCAGGGCGAGCCCGATGCCTGTGCCTTCGTGCGTCCGGCTGCGTACGTTAGGCACCCGGTAGAACCGCTCGAAGAGGCGCGGGATCTGATCCGGGCTGATGCCGATGCCGGTGTCGTGGACGACCAGCTCCGCGACGCCGTCCCGTTCGCGAAGGGCGACCGAGACGTTGCCGTCGAACGTGTGCTTGAACGCGTTGGACACGAGGTTCAGGACGATCTTCTCCCACATGTCCCGATCGACGTAGACGTTGCCACCGGTTGGCCCGACGTCGAGGTCGAGCGTCAGCCCTGCCTTGTCGATCACCGACCGGAACGAGCTCGCGAGCTCCGCCGTCAGCTTCGGGAGATCGGTTCGCTCGTAGCGCGCGTCGATTCGTCCTGCCTCGATGCGCGAGAAGTCGAGCAGCGTGTTCACCAGCTTGAGGAGACGCATCGCGTTGCGATGGATGACCTCGAGACTCGCGCGATTTCGTGGACCCGTGTCCGGGTTCGCGAGCACGTCTTCCGTGGGACCGAGGATGAGCGTGAGCGGTGTCCGGAACTCGTGGCTGACATTCGAGAAGAACTGCGTCTTCGCCCGGTCGAGCTCCGCCAGCGCTTCCGCGCGTCGTCGCTCGCGCTCGCGCGCGCGCGCATTCTCGAGACTCGCTTCGATCTGGCCAGCGACGAGGTCGATGAAGCCGAGATATCCCTCGTCGAGTTGGCGATACGGGTTGGCAGCGGCAACCAGGAATCCTGCGGGCCGCTCGCGTGCGGCCTGTGCGATCGGCACGACAACGGCCTGATGGGGCGCGATGTCCCACGCACCGGTTGGAATACCATCGAATCGCTCGCTCAGGTCATCGACGACGATGCGTTCGGGACGCGTGTGGATTGCGGTCGCAGGCCAGGGCTGAGCGTCGTCACCCACGACGATTTCCGCGACGACCGCCGGATGCGACAGTTCAATGCCGGTGGCTCCGGCGAGCTGCGCGCGAACGCGCCCGCCGTCCTGAGCGTCGTCGCCCTCGTACAGATACAGTAGTGAAAACGGGATGTCGCGCTGGTTGTCGCCAATACCACCGCGCATCCCTTCGATCACATCCGCCACGGCGGGGACCGTCGCGAGCGATGCCGCGAGCTCGCGCAGCGAGGCGAGCCGACGGGCACCGATGACGCGGTCGGTCTCTTCGCTGACCACGCACAACATGCCCGCCACGGCCGTCGCGTCATCCGTGAGCGGACTGTACGAGAATGTATGGTAGGTCTCCTCGACGTACCCGCTGCGTTCGAGGAAGAGGAGGAGGCTTTCGTCCCACGTGGCGGTGCCGGTCTCGATGACTCGCTCGATGCGGGGGCCGATGTCCCGCCAGATTTCTGCCCAGACCTCACGGGCGGTGCGGCCGAGCGCCCACGGGTGCTTCTTCCCGAGGCTCATGCGGCCGTACGCATCGTTGTAGAAGAAGGTGAGGTCCGGGCCCCAGCCCATCCACATCGCGAAACGCGACGTCAACAGGATGCGCACGGATGTCCGCAGGCTCTGTGGCCAGGTGGACACTGGACCGAGTGGGGTGGCGGACCAGTCGAACGAACGCATGCGCGTCGCCATCTCGGACCCCGCCGGGAAGACCTCCTCGGGGCCCACCACAACGCTTGGTTGCGACAAGATCTCCTGACGGGTGCTGGTCAACGTCGAAAGACCCGATCGAGTCGGGGTGAGGGCGGTATGTGATGGTATCCGCCTACGCTCATCCTTTTGCAAATTGCAGGCGCGGTGGGTACCGGCCTGGACCGTAGGTGTCTAGTCGCCCTCGGCCACGCCTGCGGCGACCACGCGACCGCGACGGCCCGCCAGGCCGTAGACCCCGGCGCCTAACACGTTGGCCCCCACGACGATTCCGCCAACCTTGAGCGCGAACATCTGCCAGCTCGGGACGTCGATGATCGGGAAGATCGACAGCACGGAATAGAGCACGGTCACCGCGAGCCCCGAAGCGGAGGCGATACGCAGCCAGATGGGCGGCTGCCAGCCGAAGCGCCGGGCGCCGAACAGCGGGATCGCGAACAGGGCGACGTAGGCCATCGCGTAGAAGATGCCGCCGGCGTTCTCGAGCAGCTGAAACGCTTCCTGCGTGCCCGTGCCGACGAAGCTACCTAACGTGAGCACCAGGGTCACCGCACCGACGAACACGATCGAGTTCGCCGGCGTGCGCGACTTCGGATGCAGCCGCGTGAACCAGCTCGGCAGGAGGCCATCCCATCCCGCGACCATCGGGAGGCGCGTGTTGCCCGCGAAGATCATGCTCATCGCCCCGAGCTGGCGCGTGAGCAGGAGCACGATGAGCACGGGCGCCACGAGCCTGGCGACGCCAAGCCCCTCGACTCCGGCTTGCAACGTCTGCGGGATGGGGCTCACGAGGTCGATCTGGTCGCGTGGTACGAACGCGAGCACGGTGGCCGTCCCCAGAATGAACATGAGGGCGATGAGCGGCGTCGAAATGACCACCGACCGCGGGATACTCCGCTCCGGCTCGTGCGTCTCTCCCGCCATGAGCGCGACGAACTCGAACCCCGACATCGCGCCTAACGCCATCTTGCCGAAGATGTTGAGGCTGTAGAGCGACAGCTCCGGGAGCTCCGTCGCGAAGGGCTGGTAGCGCGGCAGCGTTCCACGTGCCAGTGCCACCAGCGGGATCGCGATGAGCGCGACGTACGTGAGAATCTGCGCGAAGCCACCGAAGCCGGTGAACCATTTGCCGAGGCCGAGCCCACGAATCGCCACCAGGACCAAGAGCAGTGATAGCACGACGCTGATCACTGGCATGTACCACGCGGCCGCGGCGAAGGCGGCAGGCTTTAACCCGCCGATGAGGTACCCGATGTTCTGCCCGACCATGACATAGAACGACGAGATGACGAGGATCGCGAACAGCCAGAGGTTCCACGCGACGAGGAATCCGCCAAACTCACCGAACGCCGTTTTCGCCCATTGATAGAGCCCGCCCTCGAGCGGCATCCGCCGGTTGAGCGCTATGACGACGGCAGCTTGCGGGAGGTAGTATGTGGCGATCGCGACGAGCCAGAACACGAGCTGCGACGGACCGAGCTTCGCCGCGGTCCCGACCCATCCGGATCCGACGACGAACACGACCTGCATCAGCACCAGGTCGGCGAGACCCAGCTCTCGACGAAGCTCTTGGGAGGCACTCATGGGCGCCGAACGTACAGGCTGTGATTACGAACCGATAGTCGGCAGAGACAAGCACAGGGAATTGGTTACCGGAATTGGTTGCTGGTTATCGAACCCTCGGGATGCTCGTCTCGCTCAGAGGCATCCCGAGGGTTCAAACAACCCGCTACCAGTTCCAGTAACCAATTACCAGTGTCTATAGCGTGACCTGCTGCGTCGTCTGCAGCGTCATCTTCGAGCCGGCCGGAAGCACGGCATCGACCTCACCGGTTCCGAGCGAGATAGCCGTGCCGGCGGCCGCGCCGAGCGCGGCGCCGCCGAGGATCTTCGAGACGTCGCCACCGCCGATCACCGCACCGAGGACAGCGCCAGCTGCCGCGCCAATGCCCGCCTTCTTGATCGTCTCGTCGCGAGCGTCCTGCCCCTGCGTCTGCAGCTGCGTCGCCGTGATCTTCGCCTCGAACGGGCGCTCCACACCGTTGATGTTGATCTTCTCGAAGTCGAGTCGGATGGCCGCCTTCTGACCCGCGTTGTTCGAGTCCTGCAGGCCGGTCACCTTGCCGTAAACCTTCGCGCCGGCGGGAACTACCGTCTGGCCGTTCCCTGCCACAATCGGATCCACCACGGTCGCGCTGAAAGTGTCACCGACCTTGCTGGCCTTCGTGCCGACCTGCTGATCGAGCGACACGGTGACGACGGAGCCGCTGGGCAAGCTGTTCGCGTTGACCGGCGTCGGGGTGGCGACTTCCCCGCCTGACGACTCGACCGTCGTTGCGCGCGAGCACGCACCGAGCGACGCCGCGAGAGTGAGCATAAGTGCAGCTGTTCTTTGCATGAGAGCCTCCTGGATGTTCATTGCAGTGTAGAGGCTCAAAAAAAAGCAAACCGCACGCCCAACGGCAAACTTGAGGCCTGTATTATCCGGGGTGATCTCGGGATCAGCATTCAGGAAAACGAGTGGCGCACGTGTGTCTCGACGCCCACGGC
>JAJKIV010000475.1 GCA_021154285.1 Gemmatimonas sp.
GGGCCAGACGGCGGGTCGAGGGTAGTCGGGGAAGAGCGGGCGCACGAACTCGTACCGGTAGTACGGCCCGAAGGGATCCGCGCCGATGCTCACCGCGTAGCACATGGCGTACACGCCGGAATCGGACGGTGGTCGCTGGCCGGCCGGGCGCTGCGCCGCCGCGCCGGCGCTCTCGGGCGGCGGTGGCGGCGGGACGTAGAGTCGGGCTGCGGCGCCGGGCTGGGCGGACTGACCACGGACGCTCCGTGCGGCCGGTTCCCCATCCTTGCCTGCGGGAGGCGCGTCCTGCCTAACGGGGAGGCGGCTGAAGATCGGCATGACGATCAGCCAGCGGTCGGCGAGCTGGTCGTACCGCACGACGGCGTCGCCGTTGTTGCGCGCCTCGCACCCGCCGCCGAATCCCTTGAAGACGTTGCGCGTCTCGCCCGGGCCGTAGAGTACGAGACCGGTGCTGTCGTACTTCGCGCCCTTCTTCGTGAAGATCGCCATCCGTGTGTTGACGATCTGCACGATGTGGTTCGGACCCACGGCGAGCGTGTTGTCCGACGGATTGCGTACGTTCGTCGTGCCCTGCGGGCCGGTGAAGCCGACGCCCAATCCGTCGAAGCTCGCGACGAGCCTCGCCGGCGGTTTCGCCCCGAACGTCGTCTGTTCGACCGCGGCCGAGCCGGGTGGCGTCGTGATGACGGGAAGGCTGGCGGCCCCGGGGCCGCTCTGTTCCTCGTTAGGCTCCACCGTCATCACTCGGCGCGCTCGGTCGGGGTCCGGGTGATTGCCCGACGCAGCGTCGTCGAACGCGGCGACGTCGCGCGCGGTGAGTGGACCCGATACGTCGTGCGCGATCGCCGGTGTGGTAGTGACCGTCGTGTGAGCGCCGACGTTTGGCGTCTTCCCGACGCGGAGTGCGACGACGCCAATCGCAGCGACAGCGCAGAGCGCGGAAAGAATGCGGACCCGATGCATTGGTTGTTGTGCCGCCAGGGTGACTTACACGGTTGTGATGAGACTCCGCACGGTGGAGACAAGTTACAGGGCGACTGGCGGCAGGACGAAAAAGCGCGGGTCATTCCGAGCGAGCGCCAGCGAGTCGCCTGCCCTGAGGAGCGCCAGCGACGAAGGGAGGAATCGCCGTCGTCCCGATAGAGGGCCACAATTCCCAGTTCCCGCAACGGCGCCTTTTGAGCCCCAACGCATCGGAACACCGCGCGGCAGTACCGTCGAGCCGGCTGAACCGCCGCGTACGCGCGCGGAGCCCGCCGTGCACGGTCCATGCGTAAAGCTCAGCCAGGGTGGTGAGGTGGCGGCGTGAGACTCCAAGCGGAGACGCACCGATGCCGAACGGCGGTGACAGAAGCCCACGAACGAAAAGACGCCGATGGGTCGGGTGGATCGCGTTGCCGTTGTTGATCGCGTGCGGCGGGAATGACCCGGCGGCGCAGATACAACGGGCGGGATCCTGGGCGGCGACCACGCGGGAGCTCGCCATCGAACGACAAGTGAGAGGGATCGGGCGTGCGTACACCTCGGACATGCTCGATGCGGGCCAGCGTGAGGTCCAAAAGATCGCGCGGTCGCTGAAGCCTTCGGACCTTCCCGAAACACTCCAAGCTCGCGTACCGGCAGCCGTCGGTCGACTCGACTCAGTCATCGCGAGCACCCGATCGGCGGTCCGGCGAGGCGACGCTGTGGCGCTCGGAGCGGCGGCCGCCGACGCCAATGCACTGGGTGATACCCTTCGCGCCCTCCGGGCAGCGCTCGGCGGCAAATGAAGCGGATCCTCGATCTCACGCTCGGTATCGTCACGAGCATCGGCGGATTCCTCGAAGCGGGATCCATCATCACGGCCGTCCAGGCCGGCGCAGTGTTCGGCTACAAGCTGCTGTGGACGATCGCCCTCGGAACTCTCGGCCTCATGCTGCTCGTCGAGCAGTCGGGGCGTCTCGCCGCGGTGACCGGACGGACCGTCGGTGACGCGCTGCGCGAACGGTTCGGCATCCGCTTCTTCATCATTCCCCTCGTGACCGGACTCCTCGTCAGCTTTCTCGTGCTGGCGTCGGAGATCGGTGGCGTCGCGCTCGCGCTGCAGATGGCGACCGGAATCGGCTTCCAGTGGTGGGCCATGCCGGTCGCGTTCGCCGGCTGGTTTTTGCTCTGGAAGGGCAACTTCGGCATCGTCGAAAAGGGAACGTCGCTGCTCGGGCTCGTGACGATCGTGTTCGTCGTCGCCGCGCTCAAGCTTCATCCCGACTGGGGCCGCGTCGGCGCGAGTCTGCTGCCGACTGCGCCGGACCACGACGGACCGCGCTACTGGTATCTAGCGGTGAGCATCATTGGCGCGTCGATCAGTCCCTACTTGTACATGTTCTACTCGTCAGGCGCGGTCGAAGACGGGTGGGGCGTGAACGACTTGAGCACGAACAAGGCGACTGCGGTGCTCGGCATGTCGTTCGGTGGCATACTCTCTGCCGCCGTGCTGATCATCGCCGCCCTCGTATTCCTGCCGCGCGGTATTCAGGTGGACCGTTACGAACAGGCGGGACTTCTGTTGCCGCCGGTGCTCGGCCACACGGGCTTCGTGCTCTTTCTCGCTTCGCTCGGCATCGCGTGCTTCGGTGCGACGACCGAGATCACGCTCGCGATGGCGTACCTGCTCGCACAGGGGCTCGGGTGGGACTGGAGCGAGAACGCGAGGCCGAAGCAGAACGCTCGATTCAGCCTGACGTATACCGTGACGATTCTGCTGGCGGGCGTCGTCATGGCCGTGGGCATCGACCCGCTCAAGCTCACGAACTTCTCGATGATGCTCACCGCCGCGAGCCTACCCGTGACGGTCATCCCAATGTTCGTCCTGATGAACGATGAGGCTCTGGTGGGTGAGCATCGCAATCGCTGGTTTTCCAATGCGGCACTCGGCGCGCTGTCCATCGTGACGATCATCGTGCTGGTCTCCGCGGTGCCGCTCCAGATACTCGGGGGGAGTTGAGTCGTGGAGCTCAGGATCGTGCACGATCTGCTCGACAAGGTCGTCCTCGATGACGGGCGTCGTAACATCGGACGCGTCGATGGTGTCGTGCTCGAGCTTCGCCGCGACGCCGCGCCCGTGGTCTCGGCGTTCGAGATTGGAGGACGCGTCTTGGCGCGTCGCCTCGGCCCGAGGCTCGCGCGGTGGGCGGTGGCACTCGGCAGGCGATGGCCCGCGTTGGGGAACGGTGTCACCCGCTTCGCGATGCGTGACGTGCGGACCACCGGCATCACCGTCAGCGTCAAGTGCGACGGGCGCCCGACGCCGGCGCTGGCCTGGGAGAATTGGCTCCGCGAGCACGTCATCAGCCGCATTCCCGGAGCCTAACGATGACCACCAGGGAGTGTCGGGTCGAGCTGCTCATTGGCCGCCGCGTCGTGGACGCCAGCGGGGAGGTCGTCGGCCGTCTCGAGGAGATCATCGCCGATTACGTCGACGACGAGTACGTGGTCCGGGAGTTCCACGTCGGAGGGTATGCCGCGCTCGAACGGCTGGGGACCGGCATGTTCGGTCGCAGTCTCCTGCGACTCATCGGCGGCGACCGTGTCTACACGGGGTACATCGTGCCCTGGCGCCACATGGATCTGAGCGACCCGGAGCATCCACGCGTGATGGTCGCAAAGTCAGAACTTCCACGGATTGGCGAGGCGCCCGATCCCAAATCTTCGACTAGTTCGGTTCCCGGCAAGCAGTCCCGTCGAAGCGCCTGAAAATTAGGGTCAGAGTCGAATTTCTACTCGGCGCGCAAGACCGTATTTGGGTCAGCGCGCAATGCCCTTGCTGCCGGCGCGGAACACGCCACGGCTGCGACGCCGACGAGCACCACCGCAACGAGCCCGAACACGATCGGATCGCTCGCGGACTGATGGAACAACAAAGGCTCGATCCAACGGCCCGCGCCGATCGCGAGCACACTGCCGACGGCGATGCCGCCGACCGCCAGGCGCACGCCTCGCGCGACCACGAGCCTAACGACGTCCAACCCCTGCGCGCCCAGCGCGATCCGCACGCCCAGCTCGTGCATCCGTTGGCCGACGTCGTACGCGATGACGCCGTAAAGCCCAACCGCGGCGACGATCAGTGCGAGACAGCCGAACGCCACGAACATCGCCGCACCCGCGCGCCACGAATGCCGTTGGGCATCGAGCAGGTCACTCAGCGGTTGCGTGGTCACGTACTGTTGCCCGGGCATCAGCGGCTGCAGCGCGCGCCGCACGTCCTCCGCCATCTCGGCCGGATCGCCCCGCACGCGCATCAGGAGATACGACCCGCCCTCGGTCGGGAACTGCTCCATCGGCAGGTAGTATCGGAGCGGTTGGTCCGCGAGCGGGTCGTGCACCGCGTCTTCCGCCACGCCGACCACCGTCGTACACGGTACGGTGTCGGCATTGAACCGGATACAGCGGCCTAACGCGTCCTGCCCGGGCCACAGGGCCTGCGCCATCGAAGTGCTCACGACCGCGACTGTCGGTGAGCCGAGTCGATCCGCCGCGGTGAACGCGCGTCCGCGAAGAATCCGCGTGCCCACCGTCGCAAAGTAGTCCGCGCCGGCCGTCTGATACGTGAAGCGTCCGAGCCGCCCGACCGAGTCGATGCCCGGTACGTACAGCGACGCCGTGGATGTTCCCTGAAGTGGCATGTTGCTCGCCCACGCGGCGTGCGTGACTCCGGGAATCGCCGTCGCCACCTCGAGCACGCGCTGTCGGAGCGGGACGCGTTGCTCCATGGTCATCGACTCGCCGCGGCGGTGCCATTGCACGAGCAGTACGGGGTCGACGTCATACCCGAGTCGCACATCGCGCAGCCGATCGAGACTTCGCACGAAGAGTCCTGCGCCCACGAGCATCACCATCGACAACACGACCTGGACGACGAGCAGCGCGCCGCGCATGGCGGGACGCTGGTTCGTTCCTTCTCGCACTCCTGCCTTGAGCGTCTTCGCGATGTCCGCGCCCCGCGCGAGCAACAGCGGCGAGAACCCCGTGAGCGTGCCCGCCACGAGCGCGGCCGTGAGCGCGATGCCGAGCGTTCGCGTGTCGTCCGCGACGCCGACCACGCCGGCGGACGGAAGAAACAGCTGCCGAAGCGCCGCGCCGCCCCACTGCGCGATCGCGAGGCCGGCCACGCAACCGGCGAGTGACAACACGAGGCTTTCCGTGAGCGATTGTGCGACAAGCCGCCCACGCCTAACGCCGAGTGCGAGGCGGATGGCCACTTCGCGCTGGCGTCGGAGTGATCGCGCGAGGAACAGGTTCGCGACGTTCGCGCACGCGATGAGCAGGACGGCGACCGCCACTCCCATCACCCACACGAGCGTCCGCGCCTCGAGCCCGGGATACGGGCCGGCCGCCGTCTTGAGTGCGCCGGCGACGGCTATCGGCCGTTCGGTCTCCGTTCGTCGCATGAACGGATGAATGGCTCGTGCCGCCGCGCGACTCCGGACGAACGCCTGCGTGAGGTCAGCGTTCGCCTGCTCGATCGACACGCCGGGCTTTCGACGGACCATCATCTCCGTCCAGTCCCACACGTATCGCTGCCAGTAGCCTACCGACGATCCGCCTGACTGGTGCGCGCCGAATGTCGTGATCGGGAGGTAGGCGACCGGAGGGTTTCCGTCGGCGACGCCAGTGAAGCGCGGCGGCGCCACACCGATGATCGTACAGACGATGTTGTCGATCTGGATCGACTGGCCGAGCACGTCGCGGGACCCGAGCTCCGCCGCCCAGAACGCATGGCTCAGCACCGCGACGTTCGCCCCGCTCGGCGTCGTGTCCTCGGCTGCCGTGAAATAGCGGCCGAGCAACGGGCGAGCGTCGAAGAAATCGAAGTAGCTGGCGCTGACGGCGGCGACCGGCCGCTCGCGGGACGTCGTTCCCGATCCCACGGCCACGACTGTTGGATAGAACGCGGCGGACTGCGAGAACGACGTGGTCCAGTTGGCGAGGTCGAGGTATCTCGCGTATGGGAACGACTCGCGCGTGAGAAACCGCTCTGCACCCGGCAGGCGCAGGTAGACGCGATGCACGCGCGCCGGGTCTCGCAGGTAGGCGAACGGCCGGAACATCAGCTGGTCGATCACGTTGAACATCGCGGCGTTGGCGCCGATCCCGAGGCCGAGGGTCAGAATGACGGCGGCGGCGAAGCCAGGTTCGCGCCGGAGGCCGCGGATCGCGTAGCGAATGTCCTGCTGGAGATGGTCGAGCCAGGGGATCGACCACCGATCGCGGGCGCTTTCACGAACTCGCGTGACATTCCCGAGTCGCCGGCGCGCGGCATGCGCGGCGTCCTCCTCGCGCGCGCCTCGTGCCCGTTCGTCGCGCGCGAGCTGGTCGCGATGGAAGCGGATCTCGTCCGCGAGCTCGGCGTCGAGCCGATCCCGGCGGAGCCAATCGTAAAGGCGGGCAAGCAGTTCGCGCATGAGCGACTCGGGTGGAGGCTAGGGCATAGACAATCTATGGCCTTCGATGGTTTGTATGAAGGCCGGGGCGGGGGACGGGCGACGGGCGACCGAAAAAACGGCGGCTGGTTGCTGGCTGCTCGTGCTGGCTGCTGGCTGACGCTGGCTGCTGGAACATCCCGAGGGTGTCCGCTTCTTAGCCGTCGCCCATCGCCCGTCGCCCGTCCCCGCTGTTCAGATGGTCCAACCTGCCTAACGCCACCCAACATCAACGCCAGATAACAACGCACCCAGCCACAACGCCCTCAACAGGACTCGCGTAGGCGCATCATGGAACGTCGTGGATTTACGATCGAGCTGGCCCTGCTCGCGACGCTCGGGGCATGCGTGCCGGCAAGGCCGCGAATCGACGGTGCTCCCGCCGCACCCCCAGCGCCGTCGGCATTATGGCCGGTGCCGCAAGCGGCCAAGCAGCCGCCGCCACCTGCGGCTGTACCCGTAGCGCCTGAGGCCACCCAGGCGCTGCGGGGAGACACAACGGATTTCGAGGGCCACCGTCTCGAGGTCGACGACGTCGTCGACCTCGCTCTCCGAACAAACCCCACCACCCGCGCATCCTGGCTCAACGCCCGTGCCGCGGCTGACGCATATGGGTCGAGCCGAGGTGCCCTGCTGCCGAGTCTCGATGCCAGCGTCAGCGCCGGTCGCACGAGTGCCGCGCCCGGCTCGATTGCATCGTTAGGCACCGTGCCGGGGAGCGAGGTCGGCACGCGGAATGCCGCGACGGGCACCCGCTCGCAGCTCACGACGTCCGCCACGCTGTCCTATCTCCTCTTCGACCTCGGCGGTCGCAGCGGATCGATCGAGGAAGCCAAGCAGCGCGCGATCGCCGCTGACCTCACCCACAACGCCACCGTCCACGACGTCATCCTGCAAGTCGAGTCCGCACTGTTCTCGTATCTCGCGACCAGATCGCTCCGCGAAGCGCAGGAGGTGTCCGTGCAGGAGGCGGTCGCCGACACGGCCGCGGCAGCCGAACGCATGCACGTCGGCGTCGCGACACTCGCGGAGGTGCTGCAGGCTCGAACGCAGCTCGCGCAGGGACGCCTGCAGCTCGCCACGCTGCAGGGTCAGGAGATCACCACCAAGGGCAACCTGGCGACGGCGATGGGACTGCCAGCGAACGCACGCTTCGACGTCGGAGATGTCCAGGTCAGCGACACGGTCGCGCACGTCACCGCGTCGGTCGACTCGCTGATCAATGCAGCCGTCGCGACCCGTCCGGATGTCGCCGAGGTGCGTGCCGAAGCAGCATCGCTGGCCGCGGCGGTTCGCGTCGCGCGCTCGGCCGGTTATCCCGCGTTGACGCTGAGCACCACCACGAGCTCGATCCAGTCGACACAGGTCGGCGTCAGCCCACGGAACGCTCAGCTCTTTCTCGGAGTGCAGATCCCGATCTTCAACGGCTTCTCGCGTCAGTATGACACGCGCGCTGCGCGCGAGCAGTACGACGCCGGCCTGGCTCGCCTCGCTTCGACTCGACAGCAAGTGACAGGGCAGGTGTTCGCCGCGTATTCCGCATTGACCACCGCGAACGATCGCGTGCGCGCGGCTCGCGACCTCCTCGTGGCTGCACAGCAGTCGGCCGATGTCGCGTTAGGCCGATACCGCGAAGGCGTCGGCACGATCGTTGACCTGCTGCTCGCTCGCAGCGCGCTCGCGACGGCGCGCGCCGAAGACATCCAGGCGCGCTGGGAGTGGCGGACCGCGCTCGCCCAGCTCGCGCACGATACCGGCCTGTTCACGACCACCGGCAGGACGCAGCTCCCCTTATCGAACGCAAGCTCGAACGAACGATGACACATCGGTACCTCCTCGCGACGCTGGCTGCGCTGTCAGCGGCCGCCTGCACCAAGTCGAACGCCGCTCGTCCACCCGCCAACACGCCGGTCCGCGTGGCGAAGGCCGTCCGTATCAACGCGCCGATCTCGCTCGTGGCGAGCGGCGTCGTCGAGCCCATGCAGACGGTTGCGGTCACCACCCTGGTGACGGGCGTGCTGTTCGACGTTGCGTTCCATGAAGGCGACTTCGTGAAAGCGGGCGACGTGCTCTTTCACATCGACCCGCGGCCACTCGAGGCCGAGGCCGATCAGGCGCGCGCGAATCTGGCGAAGGACCAGGCGCAGCTCATCGCGGCGCAAAACGACGACGCCCGATATCAATCACTGGCCGGCAAAGGATACGTCACCCAGTCCGACGCCGACCAGCATCACGCATCGGCGCTCGCGGCGGCCGCGACAGTCAACGCCGATCGCGCCACACTCCGCGGCGCGTTGCTCAACCTCGAGCACGCGACGATCCGGTCGCCGATCTCCGGCCGGACGGGCAGCCTCATCGTTAGGCCCGGCAACGTCGTGAGCCCAACCGGCGGGCCGCTCGTCGTCATCAACCAGCTCAAGCCCGTGCTCGTGCGGTTCCCGGTGCCGGATCAACAATTCCCGGCCGTTCAGCGCGCGGTCGGTTCGCACCCGCTGCTCGTGCGCGCCTCGGCGAAGGACAGTACCGCCGGAGCCGAGATGGGTCAGCTGTCGTTTCTCGACAACGCCGTCGATTCGCTCACCGGCGCCGTCACGGCGAAGGCGACGTTCCCTAACGAGAGCGGCCGACTGTGGCCGGGCGAGCTCCTGTTCCTGGACGTCCAGCTCGATGTGCGGAAGCACGTGCTTGCCATTCCCACGCCGGCTATCCTGCCCGGCCAGGATTCGAGCTACGTGTTCGTCGTGGTGAACAA
>JAJKIV010000476.1 GCA_021154285.1 Gemmatimonas sp.
AACCCGCCGCTCTACAAACGCATCGGCGTCATGTCCGAGCACGAGACCGTGTACGGTTTCATGAAGGGCCGCGAGTTCGTTCGGATGATGGGCGAGCTTCGCGGCGTCTCGAACATCGAGCACGCGGTGGACAAGGCGATTGCTCTCGTGGACCTCGTCGACGCGCAGCACCGGCCCATGGCCACGTACTCGAGAGGGATGCGCCAGCGCATGCGCCTCGCCGGAACGCTCGTGCACGATCCGGAATTACTGATCCTCGACGAGCCGCTCAACGGCGCGGACCCGCGCCAGCGCGTTCACTTCACGCATCTCCTGCAACAGCTCGCGGCCGAAGGCCGGACGATCGTGCTCTCGTCGCACATTCTCGAGGAAGTGGAGCAGCTCGCGGACACGGTGCTGCTGATCGTGAACGGCAAGCTCGCGGCGTCAGGCGAGTTCCGGGCGATTCGCGCCGCGCTCAACCAGCGGCCGTATCACGTCAAGGTAGTCTCCGATTCTCCGCGTACGCTGGCGGCCGCTGTGGTGACGCTCGACTCCGTGGACGCCGTGCACGTGGACCCCGACGGCGCAGTGATCGTTTTGAGCCGGAACGTGCGAGATCTCCAGATCGAGCTCCCGCGCCTCGCGAAATCGGCCGCCATCAGTCTGCGGCGTGTCGAACCGCTCGACGATTCGCTCGAAAGCGTGTTCGGCTACCTCGTGGAGCAATAGCCATGGGATCCGTCTATCGGCTGACCCTGCGTCAGCTCGCGGGCAAGTGGCGACTGTCGATCATGGCCGTGCTGTCGGCGATGCCGGTAGTGATCGCGATTCTCATGCTGAGCTCCGAGCAAGCACCGTCCGTGCGCGAGTTCGAGCAGGTGGTGTTGAGCGGGATGCTGGCGGGCTCGATCGCCCCGATGGTCGTGCTCGCGATCGCGGCAGCCGCGTTCGGGAATGAAATCGAGGACCGGACCATCGCCAACCTGACGCTTTCGCCGATCCCGCGCTGGCGCATTGCCGTCCCGAAGCTGCTCGCGGTGATCACGATCGCCGCCCCGTTCGTCGTCGTGAGCGCGTTCTTCACGAGTTGGGTCGGCTACCTCGGCGACGTGCGAGCGTCCGTGGCCGTGACGGTCTCCGCCTTCGTTGGCGTCGCGCTGTACGCGTCGGCCTTCGTGTGGCTGGGCCTTCGCTCCACGCAGGCCATCGGCCTCGGGCTCCTTTACATCGTGCTCTGGGAAGGGTTCTTTTCGGGCTTCGTGTCGGGCGTTAGGCTGCTCAGCATTCGGCACTACGCCATCGCGCTCATGCACGGCCTGGACGTTCGGCGGTTCGCGTCGGCGACGGACATGAGCTTCGCGATCGCAATCCTCATGGCCGTGCTGGTCTTCTTCGGGTTCCTCGTCTCATCGGTCAGGCTGCTGCGACGGATGGACGTGCCGTAGCCCGCGGGCGATCACTTCCTCGCCGGTATCGCCTCCATGAGCAGCGCGGTCGCGCGCCGGATGTCCGCCGTGCCTGGCTGCATGCCGATGAAGTGGCCCATCCGCACGATCACCAGGTCGCGCGACGGGATCACATAGACATCCTGCAGTCCGGCGCCGCGAAACGCGAACGCGTCGCGCGGCAGCTCGGGCCACACCCCGCGCGCGTTGACCCACACCATCGCCCCGTAGGTCGAGTCCTTCCACGCCGGCGCCGGGGTGGATACGAGCTTCGTCCATCCCTCAGGCAGGAGACGCTTCCCCATCCACACGCCGTCGTTCAGGTACAGCATCCCGAGCCGGGCCCAGTTGCGCGCCGTCCCGTAGTCGTAGCCGTTCAGCAGGAAATTCCCGTACGGGTCGGTTTCGAGCACCTGGCGGCGGATGCCGATCCGATCGAACAGCGCCCGCTGTGGCCACGTCAGGTATTCCTCGCCGCGCGTCCGCACGGCATCGCGAATGATCATGCCTAACGCCAGCGGATCCGAATTCCGATACCGGCCGAACGTATTCGGCTCGAACTGCGGTGGTCGCGTGGTCGCGAACTGGAAGGCGTCGATCGCGCCAGTGTAACCGAGGTCGTGGTCGTGGTACCCGGGGATGTCTTCGGGGCTTCCGCGGCTGAAGCGAATGCCGCTCGACATTCGCATGAGATCGATCACGCGAATCTTCGCGCGCGGGTCGTCCGGCGTCTTATGCCATTCCGGGATCGGCGCGGGATCCTCCAGCTTCACCGCGCCCTGCTGAACGAGCATGCCAATGAGCGTCCCGACGATGCTCTTACCCATCGACCAGCTCTCGAGCTGCATGTCCTTGTTCGCGCCGCTCCCGTAGCGCTCGGCCACGATGCGCCCCTTGAACGCGACCACGAATGCTGCAGTAAAGCTGGCCGGGTTGGCGAACGCCGCATCGACGGCCTCTCGGAGCTTGACGGTATCGATCTCGGCGGGCAGCGGCGTGTTCGGCAGCACGTCGCCCATCGGCCACGGCATGGCGGAGGCGGCAGGCAGCGTGGTGGTGACGCGCACGGGCGTGAAGTACACCGAGTCGCGGCCGGGCTGGTGGATGATGCAGCCCTGGTCGCCGTAGAGCTTTGCCTCACGCGTTATGCGGTTGGCAACCGTGAGTCGGACGAGCTTGCGTTGGCGATCGACGGCGAAGCGCGTGATCGAGTCGACCTTTGGCCCTAAGAAGTATGGCGTGACGTGGGCGAGGGCTTCCGCCGAATCCCTGCCGGACACGAACAGGGCCGAGCAGAGGATCTTGGCCGTGCCGGCAACGCGCCAGCTGTCTGGGTCGTTAGGCGGGAAGCCGGGCTGCGCAATGGACGACGCCAGTGGCGCCGCAAGCGTGAGCCCGAGGGTGACAATAGTGGCAGCGCGAAGTCTGGTCATCGGCTTGGCTACGGTACGCGCTCGAAGCCGGCCAACTCGAAGTGCTCGTCCACCGCCAGCGCCAGGCCGGTTTCCGCGACCAGGCGGTTCAGGAGATCTCGATCGTCCTGTCCGAGGTACACCTGGACTGGTTCTCTTACCGATGTCGGCTTGCGTGGGGAATTCTTCGGCATACCACCAATCGCATACATGGTTTACATGTAGTCAGTTACATGTACGCAGACTCGCCTCATCGCCGCTATTACACCCCGGGCGAACGTCGCGCTCAGCTTCGCCCATGATCAGCCGCACGAACTCGCGCGTCCGCTCGTAGTCCGCCGGGTTGGCCGGCTCGCGGACGGAGACGGCCGGATTCGGTCGCCCGCCCCACGCGCGGTCGATGAGGTCCGCCCACGCCGGTCCGAACCTCGCCTTCGCCCACTCGGCACCCGCGCGCTTCGAACCCGGTCGCCCTCGCGTGATGTCGTGCAGCATGCGCGCGTAATTCAGGACCAGATAGCCCTGATAGAACCCGTTGGCATACACTTCCGGTCGGTCGAGAATCTCCCGACCCCAATCGCGGATCGTCGCTCGGGTTTCTTCGCGAAGTGCGTCGACGGGAATTGGATCGACCAGCGTCGCGGGATTCGGGCCAGCGAGCGTGACGCCCATATCGCGGACCACGCACCTCACGAGCATCGTGTTACAGTGGTTCGACGGGATGAGCATCGCGCTCCCGTGGTCGAGATACCAGAGCGGTGTTCCGCGTCGCTCGCGGTGACGGAGTACGGCCAGCGGGAAGTACGAGCCTTCGAGATGCTTCGCCCACTCGGAGCCCAGGCTGTATATCCGTTGGTGAATCGCCTGAAGGTCGGCGACCTGCGTGTCGGACAGCTCGTCTCGTGTCGCGATGATGAAATCGACGTCGCTGTGCTGGTCGAAGTCGCCAACCGCAAAGGAGCCTTGGAGGTAGGCGCCCACGAACGTGTCACCTAACGCACGCCGCACGGTCGAGACCAGCGCGGCCAGGACGGTGTTGAGGTCGGGATAGGGAGTAGGCGGGTTCATGGTGCCGTCCTGTCACCTAAGCCTCACGGTGGAAGATCCAGGTGGGGATACGCTACTGGCCACGGTAGGTCTGAAGGTCGTCGGTGACGCCTAACGCTTCGGCGATGTCCTCGTTCGTCATGCCGCCGAAGAAACGGTACTCGACCACGCGCGCGATCTCACGCAGCTCGTCGTACACGAGCACCGTGATGCGATCGAGTGCCTCCGATGGCCGCTCCGGAGCTCTTCGAGAAGATCCAGACCGCTGTCATCGTTCACGCCCTCGCAACCTCGCCCGGCGCAAATACCGGCAGCTTCCATCGCAAGCCAGCGAGGATCTCCCGGAACTCAGGCGCCGTTCGCAACGAGCTCATATGCGGCGACTGGAACGCCACGATTGCCGGATCGCGGATCTCCACAGCGCGCCGGAGAAACCCGAGCGCCTCCTGCCGGCGACCTGCCCACTCGGCCGTTATCGCGAGCACCGTCGGCTGCACGTAGTCGATCCGCGATCGCGCACTCAACTCGGCGTACACGGCATCGGCGCGGTCCGTCCAGCCAGTTCGCGAAAACGCGGCGCCGAGTGCCATCATGAGCCACGGGTGGCGACCATTGCGCGACAGCATGTGCGGAATCTCGTTCACCATGTCGCTCGCGTTGCCGCCGAACGCCACCGCGTTGACTTCGCTCCACACCACCAGGAACGAGCTCGCGTCCAGCTCGCGCGCGCGCTTGGCTTCAGCCATCGCCTCACCGGACCGCCCCGCGAAGCCGAGAACGACCGAAAGTGATGCGTGAGCGTAAGCGCTCAGCGGGTCCTGCTCGATGACCGCGTGCATCTCGTTCACGGCCTCATCGAACGCAGCCCGCGTGTAGCAGATGTCGAACGCGGCGCGCATGGAACGCGCCTCGAGGTCCGTCGGGTCGAGCTGCAGCGCGCGATTCCATGCCTCAGTCGCACGTTCCGCATTGAACTCGATGCACGTGGCCACGAGCGCGCACGCCGTGTACCCGGCAGCGAGGTTGGGGTCATGCTGGAGTGCTGACGTCGCAACCGCCTTCGCGCGTTCGCCAATCTGATCGGGTGGCAGGACGCCCCAGAATCCTGCAAGCACCAACGCCTGGCCAAGATACGCGAACGCCTGCGCGAACTCGGGGTCGAGCGCGACGGCCCGCTCGAGCTTCTCCGTGGCGGCCAGCAACGCCGTGCCCCGGTGCGTCATCAAGGCGCGCGCTCGCAAGTACAGCTCGTACGCTTCGATGTTCGAGGTCGACGCCTTCACCAGGGATTTCGCCTCGATACCGCGAAGCGCCGCCGCAAGGCGGCCCGCGATCGCCGTCGCGATCTCGTCCTGGATCATGAAAATGTCGGTCAACTCACGGTCATAGCGCTCCGACCAGAGATGATACCCGTCATTCACGCTCACGAGCTGCGCCGTGATGCGAACACGGTTCCCGACGCGTCGCACGCTCCCCTCGAGGACCGCGTTCACGTTCAGCTGTTCGCCGATCGCGCGGAGATCGTGGCTCTTTCCCCTGAACATGAACGATGACGTTCGAGCCGCGACCCTCAGCCCCGGAACCTTTGCCAGCGCATTGGTGATCTCCTCGGCCATTCCGTCGCCGAAGAACTCGTTCTCGGGGTCGCCACTCATGTTCGCGAACGGAAGCACCGCGATCGATTCGGTAGCACCGGTGATCGCGCTCCATGGGCGCGCTGGCGTGCGCAGCGCCTCGATGAATCGCTCGATCGACGCAAAGCGCTCGTTCGGATCACGCGCCATGGCCTTGAACAGCGCGCCGTCGAGGTGTCGGGCGATGTCAGGCCGACGACTCGTTGCGCGCGGTGGGGGACGGGTGAATCGCCTAACGAGAATCGAATCCACGGACGGACCCGCAAACGGCGGCTCTCCGGTGATCATCTCGAACAGCACACACGCGAGACTGTACTGATCCGCACGCCCATCGACATGCGGGTCCGCGGACGCCTGCTCGGGACTCATGTAGGCCGGCGTGCCGACTGACAGCCCCGCACCCGTTATGCGGTCGCTTCGCGTCAGGCCGGGCGCACGCGCAATCCCGAAATCCGTGACGAGCGCGTGGCCCGACTGCAGCAGAATGTTTTCCGGCTTGATGTCGCGATGAATCACACCGTTCGCGTGCGCGTAGCCGAGCGCGTCGGCGACCTCGCGGGTGATCCGAAGCGCCTCGGACGTTTCGAGCGTGCCCTCGCGTTCGAGACGAGCCCGCAACGACTCGCCCAACACGAGCGGCATTACATAGTAGAGCGTGCCGTCATCGCTCCCGGAATCGAACAGCGGAAGGATGTTCGGGTGCGACAGCTGGGCGGTGGTGTGGATCTCGGCCAGGAACCGCGCGCTGTCGACGGACGCGGCAACCTCAGGGTGGAGCACCTTGATGGCCACAGACCGGTCATGGCGTTGATCGCGCGCCTGATAGACGGTGGCCATTCCGCCGGATCCGAGCTCGCCCTCGACGCGGTAGCGCCCGCCAAGGGCTTTCGTCAGACGTGGGTCCAGGTGCATCGCGACGACAGAGTAAGAGGGAGCCTACCCCCGAAAACTGACGGCGGCGAGCGCGGCGTCAACGGCTGTCGGGTGCGCCGCTGCTGAGTCTCTGCCGACGACTTCGGTGCTCTAATATCCTCGATTGCGATCCACCGTCCGTGCCGGCAGCTGCCCGCGCTCGATCTCCTCGAGGCACTCGAGGAATCCAGTCACCGCGCCCTCGACCGTCGTCAGCCCGGAGATGTGCGGCGACACCATCACGCGCCGATCGTCCCACAGCGGTGAATCGGCCGGCAGGGGCTCGACGGTGAAGACATCGAGCGCGGCACCGGACAGCCAACCCTTGTCGAGTGCCTCCGGGAGCATCCCTTCATCGACGACGGCACCCCGCCCCGCATTGATCAGCACCGTCCCGCGACACGCGCTCAGCACGTCGCGGCCGATGAGGCCACGCGTGTCGGTCGTGAGTGGGACGGTGACGATGAGCCAGTCTGCGGCCGGCACGAGCGTGCGAAGGGCCGACGTCTTCGACGTGGAAGCGAACACCGCCGGGCCGCCGCCGGACCGCGACACGCCGTGCACGGTGGCGCCTAACGCGGCGAACAGTCGGGCGACGTGGACGCCGACATCGCCCGTCCCGACGACGACCGCATTCGAGCCGCGTATGTAGCCCACATCGCGCGGCGCCCATTCGTGCCGGCGCTGGCGCTCGGCCAGGTCGAGGATCTGCTGCCGAATCGCGAGCGCCCGCGACAGCACCCACTCGGCAATGTACGGCCCGAACGACTCCGACGTCCGAGTGAGGAGGATGTCGCGGGACAGCTCGTTAGGGTACAGCCACGCGTCCACGCCGGCCCCCGTGCAGTGCACCCATCGCACGTTGCCCATGGTCGGCAGCGGTGGACGCATGAAGCCGACGTAGGTGTCGGCCCACGACAGGTCGTCGGCAGTGACGTGCTGGGTCGAGCTACCGCGGATCTCGAGGTCGTGACGCGCGGCACGGAGTCGTTCGCCAAGCTCGGCGTGCGCTCTCGCGCCTATGACGATTCGGTGCGGAGCCGGCAGCGTCTTCACGTTCTTGCGTTCGGTCTTGGGTAGAGTGTTGCCTAACGGCGCCGCTTTGTCCTGCGCCGTTCCGGTGCTTTCGTCCTGGCGCGGGATTACCCTGGTTTGGACACGAGCAGCGCGAGCGTTCGGTCGGCGACGTCCTGCATCTGTTGTTCGCGCAGCCGGGCCCACCGCGGCAGGCGAAGCGCATTGAACGCGAACGCCCCCGCGCCCATGCTGCCAATTGCCAGGATGCCCGGGATGGCATCAGGCTTCCCACCCAGCGCGAACGCGACGACGAGACTCATCGCGATCGCGGCCGCACCAAGGCGGTTCATGGCAAAGCCGTCGGCCTTGAGGGTGCCGAGCCGCAGACGGTACCCGGTGGGTGTGGGCTCGACGACCGCGTGGAGGTTGTTGTTCCACCACATGCGCGTCTCGCCCTGTGAGCCCTCATGCCCCCACGCGCCGAACGTCTGGCGCAGGTCGGCCACGACGAGCGACCACTCGCGGTCCGTGAGCGGCCGGGGAATGTCGACGATATGGGCCGCCGATACCGGCATCCCGAGATCCGTGCGGCGCGGGATGGGCGGCCGTCTCATTTCGAGCGCAGCGGCGGCCTCCGCAATCCGCTCGGGGGCGATGCCGACTTCCCGTCCGATCTCCT
>JAJKIV010000477.1 GCA_021154285.1 Gemmatimonas sp.
GGCGCGGCGGGAAGAGGTGCACGTCCTTTGCCGTAACTTCCGCGCCTAACGTGCGGAGCGGCGTGATGTCGTCCATGATCCAGAAGCCGCGACCGTACGTCGCCACCACGAGGTCGTTGTAATGCGGCTGGACGACGATCCAGTACACCGGCGCGTGGGGCAGGTTGTTCTGGAACGGCTGCCAGCTTCCGCCATCATTGAACGAGACGTACAGCCCGCCCTCGGTGCCGAGGTACAGCAGCCCGCGCCTAACGGGATCCTCGCGTACGACGTGCGCGTACGAGAGCGGCGTCTTCGCGAGACCCGTCGTGATGAGCTTCCACGTCTTCCCGAAATCCGTTGTCTTGTAGACCCACGGGTCACGGTTGTTCACCTGATGGCCATCGACCGTCAGGTACGCCGTGCCCACATCGTAGCGCGACGGCTCGATGTTCGAGATCGTGCCCCAATCGAGCAGACCCGGAATGTTCTTCGTGACGTCGGTCCAGGTTGCTCCGCCATCGCGTGTGACGTGAACGAGCCCGTCGTTCGTCCCCGCCCACAGCACCTTCGCGTCCATCGGCGACTCGCCGATCGCGAACACCACGCCCGCGTACTCGACGCCGATGTTGTCGGGTGTGAGACCGCCTGAAATCTTCTGCCGCGATTTGTCGTTCCGCGTCAGGTCCGGCGAGATCTCCTTCCAATGGTTGCCGCCATCGCTCGTCATGTGGACGTGTTGGCTTCCGACGTACAGCACGTTGTGGTCGTGCGCGCTGAGCGTGAGTGGCGCGGTCCACACGAAGCGGTACTTGAGGCTCTCCGCCGCCCAGCCGATCGTCGCCAGGGGCCAGATCTCCACGGTCTGCACGAGCTTCGTCCGCCGATCGTATCGGGTAACGATTCCGCCCATCGATCCAGAGCCGGACCCACTCGACCACACAAGGTTGCCGTCCACCGTATCCTGAATCGCCCAGCCGCTCTCACCGCCGCCCACGGTCACCGAGCTGCCGCGGCTGATCGTCGGGAAATCGGGGCCCCCGAAGTCGCCCGCACGCGGATTACTCGGCACCATTGCCGACGGTCCATCCTGACGGTTGCCGTAGACGTTGTACGGGACCTGGTTGTCGACCGTCGCGTGGTACATCTGAGCGAGCGGCAGCTGCGTCATGATCCACGACTTGCCGCGGTTGATCGAGACCGACACGCCGCCGTCGTGACTCACGACCATGCGGTTGCCGTTCGTGGGGTCGATCCAGATGTCGTGGTGGTCCCCGCCCGGAACTTCCGTGAAAGGCGGGTCGATGATTGTCGTCCCGCCGTCGAGCGTCTTGGTCCAGTTCGACGCGAGGAAATAGGCCTCGTTAGGATTGTCCGGCGACACACCCATTCTATTGTAGTAGTGCGTGCGCCCGGCCATCTGGCGGTCGCTGCTGACAAGCAGCCAGGTGTCGCCGCCGTCGTCGGAGCGGAACAGGCGACCGCTATCGGTCGGCTTCCCGTCCGGCGTCGGCACGCCGTCGCCTGTTTCGACCTCCGCATAGATCCTGTTGGGCATCGCTCGGCTGATGCCGAGTCCAATCTTTCCGACGGTCCTCGACGGCAGGCCACCCGTGAGCTTCTTCCAGGTCGTCCCGCCGTCGGCCGACTTCCAGATGCCGCTCCCGGCTCCGCCGCTGCTGCGGCCCCAGGTCTTGATCTCGATCTGCCAGAAGCCGGCGTACAGGATGCGCGGGTTCGTCGGGTCCATCACGATGTCGGACGCGCCCGTGGAGTCGTTCACGAACAGCACGCGCTCCCAGTTCTTGCCACCGTCGCCGGACCGGTAGATCCCGCGCTCGGGCTGCGGGCCGTAGGCGAAGCCTAACGACGCCGCGTAGACGAGATCCGGGTTCTTGGGGTCGACGACGATCCGCGAGATGCGTCCCGTGTTCTCGAGTCCTGCACGCTTCCACGTCTTGCCGGCGTCGGTCGAGCGAAACATTCCCCAGCCGGCGGAGATGTGGCTGCGCGTGAACGGCTCGCCAGTTCCGGCGTAGACGACGTTCGGATCACTCGGCGCCACGGCCAGCGCGCCGACCGACGACACCGGCTGCGAGTCGAACACCGGCGACCAGTGGATGCCGCCGTCGGTGGACTTCCAGAGTCCGCCGGACGCGGCACCGGCGTAGTAGGTGTTCGGATCGCCGGCGACGCCGGTGACCGAGGTGACGCGGTTCCCCTCGGGGCCGATATATCGATACGTGAGCCGCTGATAGACTGCGGTATCGACCTTTTCGGGGGTGATTTCCTTGAGCTCCTGGCGAGGCTTGTTCTGAGCAGCCGCCAGGGAGGCGAGTGCGGACAGCGAGGAGAGCGTCGCGGTGAAAGCGAGTCGGCGCATAATTGGTGTCAGGCACGATTTTCGTCGATTCCACGCGGGCGGCGACGCTCGCGTGGTAGGTCCGTTGAGTCTGGCGCTATCACCGCCTTCTCACAAGGAACGTGTCAGGCTCGATCTTCATTTTTCGCACGCGGCGGGCGGCCTCGCGTTGCTGCCTGCGTACGCCGCCCGAGTAGCGCCGCTATCTCGTCGCGAAACCGCTGGTTTCCGAGCGCCCACCCGCGATTCGTGGCATCGCGAATCTCAGCGAGGGTCGAATCCGAGAGATCGTCGTCGAACATCGCGCGATAGGCCGCCCGGCGGTTGCGCGGCGTGGGGCCGAGCGCTTCGTAGGAGTCGTGTCGAGTGAGGAGTCGGTCGGTCGCGCCAAAGGCGTTCGCCCGATAACTCGACCAGGGATAGTCGCCCGGCCGCTCGACGAGCCCGGCCCGCACGGGATTGAGCTCGATGTATCGGTGGCACGCGAAGAAGTACCGCTCGGTGTCGACGATCGTTGCCTTGTATCGCCCGCCCCACATGTGCCCGATGCGGCGGTATGACGTGTTGAACCGTTGAACGTATCGGCGTGCAACCAGGTGCATGACCTTGCCGATACCCTCTGCGGTCGTTGGCGTCATCAGGAGATGGACGTGGTTCGTCATGAATGCGTACGCGTGTACTCGGCAACCCTGCTCCTCACACGCCGTGCAAAGGCAGGCGTGAAAAAAGTGATAGTCAGCGTCGACGGCGAATACTACCGTGCGATTGTTGCCGCGCTGGACGACGTGCTGGGAGATCCAGGGCGCGGCGTAACGCGGTAGGCGGCCCAAGGCACCCTCGTGCGAAGGAGAGAATCGCCCGGCCCGACTGGTGGGAGGGCGAACCTCACCATAGCTCGGGAAACCCGTTCCACCACAACGATTTCGATGCGTGTGCGTTCCTTTCCGCGCAGAAAATCGCAGAAAATCGTGCCTGGCACGAATTAGCGCTCCAGGTCGCCGAGCCTAACGAGCCGCGCGCGAGCGTCACGCACCTTCGGCTGAAGCTCCGGATCTGCGTCCTTCCACAGCTCCACGAACTTCGCGAGATACGACGCCGCCTTCGCCCGATCGCCCTGCTCGTCGTACAGCTCTCCCAGCCGCTTGTAGACGCCCGCGAGATACAGGCCATCGACGGGCAGCGTGAACCGGTTCCAGGATGGCGTCGCGACGTAGCGCTCGAGCGACGCGATCGCCGAATCGGGCATCCGCGCCTGATCGAACGCGCGCCCGAGCGCGACGTACACGCAGATCGGGCAGCCCTCGACAGGTCCGTCTGGCCGCCGGTCACCGTGCCTGAACTCGTCGATCGCATCGCGCGGACGGCGCTCGGCGAGCGCGATCTCGGCGAGCGCGACATGACGAGCGGGCTCGAACCATCGCCGCAACGTCGTGTCCTTCACCTCGGCGTCGAATTCCGCGAGCACGGCGCGCGCGCGGTCGGCGCGCCCCGCTATCGCGTAGACGGACGCGATCCGGAAGTAGTCCCGGTCGTCCACCGGGAGGGTTCCGAGAGGCACCCGCGCCAGGAGGGCGTCCAACCGCTGAACCGCCCGCGCCGGCTGCGTCTCGAACCACGCGTCGATGAGCGACACCGTCACCGAGTCTTCGATCGGGGAGATCGGCGCGCCCCGCGCCAGGTCCTCGTTGTGCGCTTCACCGAGGAGGCTTACGCCCTCGCTCAATCTGCCCTTCCGGAGTGCCAGCGCGGCCAGGCTGCGAGCGGCGATCGCTCGGTTTCGCGGCGCCCGGGACGTACGTGCGCGGCGATACACCGCCGCCGCCGAGTCGGGCTGCCCGAGCGCATAGAACAACGGCCCATCCAATATCTCGTTGCCTGCGGTCAGGCCAAACCGCCGCCGCTCAACGGCTAGCGCCGCCACCGCCTCGTCCGTCTTCCCCTGATCGGCCAGCGTCCGGATCAGGTTCACGGGAGCCAGCGTGCTCGACGAATCGAGCACGATGTCGCGGCGGAACAGGCTCTCCGCACGCGCCAGTTCGCGCCGAGACGCGAGGTCGAGCGCGAGATTGTTGTACGCGCCGGCCGCGTCGGGGAAACGCCGAACCAGATCTTCCTCGGCGCTGATGGCGCGCCCACGGTCGCGACCCGGGCCGTTCGCGAAGTCGGCGATGGCACGGAGTCGGTCGACGTCCGTGAGCCGCTCTCGGAATCGATACGCACGCGCGAACGCGGAGTCCTGCCGGTCGCGCGGCATCAACGCGTTGAAGTACACGATACCGAGCTTGCGCCAGGCCGCCGCGAACGCGGTATCGATCCGCACCGCCTCCTCCAGCGGGCGGATCGCCCCGGCAAAGTCTCCCTCGACATCATTGATTCGCACGCCCTCGGCGTACTCCTTCAGCGCCTCCAGAGATGGCGTCGTCACCTGCTCGAGCGGTGGCCCGCTCTGAACGGATCGCAGCGACTCACCCATCCTGCCGCGAAGCCTTCGCGCCAGCTTGTCGAGCGTGGGGAGCAGATCCCTCGGCCCGTCGGCCGTTTCGTGATACGACGCGAGCTCGGCGCCGGAGTCGGCAGTCACGAGGCGAAGCGTGAGCACGTACCCGGTGCCTAACGGCGTTACTTCGCCGTCCACGACCGCCTTTGCGCCATCACGCTGCGCGATCTCGCGGGCGAGCGTCAGGTCGACGCGCGTCGCAGCCGGTCGATCCATACGGCGGAGTGTGCCAGCTATGGTGGCGGGCGAGAGAATGCTCACGACGTCCGACTGCCCGAGCTGTGCGCGGACCGCCTCGCTCACCACGGCGCCGAGTGCGGAGTCAGAGCCGCGAACCCGGAAGTCGGTCACGACGAGGCGGTCGCGCGCCTCGAGCTTGCCGGCGGCGAGCAGCGATCCCGCCGGCCCGATGCCTAACGCCCGCAGCAGCATGAAGCCGCCGATGACGGCAACGAAGGCGCCGACCGCGAGCGCGCCACCGAGCCAGGTGCGTCGCCAGCTCACGTGCGGGCTCGCCTTCACGGCGAGCGTGGCCATTGGACCGGACGCCACCGACGGCACGACGCTACCGCGCGGCGTGACGGTAGGCGTCGCGGTCGCCGTCTGGCGCGCGACATGGTGCACGTAGCCGGTGAACAGGATCACCGGCAGCCCGAGCGCCATGACGATGAGCGCGCCGGGGAACACCCAGTCCGGAAGCCCGATCGCGACGATGGCCGCACGCGCAAGCACGGCAACTATGATGAATGCCGCGGCGTAGAGCGCGAGCGACTTGCCGAGCATGCCGCGCCC
>JAJKIV010000478.1 GCA_021154285.1 Gemmatimonas sp.
AGCCCGTGCGTGAAGTTCCCTATTGGAACACGATGGGAGCGATTCGCTCCTCGAGCTCCTTTACCGATAGCTCGACGGCCTCGGCGTCCTTTCCCGTCTGCTTCTTGATGAGCTGCTTCTGCTCGGGCGTCAGGTCGATCCGGACGATCTCTTTATCGCTCTTCATGGCAAGCTCCGAGATTGGGGGGTGAGAATGCTATCCATTCAATCCGACGGATGGCGCAGGGTGAACGATTAGAGCATCGCGCGGGGGGCGATACGCTCCTCGAGCTCCTTCACGGTCAGCTCGACCGAGTCGCCTTCCTTCCCGATTTCCTTCTTGACCAACTGCTTCTGCTCCGGGGTCAGGTCGATGCGGACGATCTCTTTGTCGTTCTTCATGGTCAGGTCCCCGGTCAGAGTGTGTGTGGCGAAGCGTCGTACTGACGGGCGAGAGGATACGAACCTGCCGTGAACCGATCGTGAATTCTCTGGTGCCGATCGTGAAAAGGGGGTAGGTTAGCGCCCTTCCTCTCGTATAGGCCCGCCATGTCGTCGTTGTCACTGACGCTCTGCGGAGGGGTGAAAGTGGCAGGCAACGGGGTCGCAGCCGATGCAATCGGCGCGAAGTCGTTGGCCTTGTTGGCGTATGTCGCGCTCGAGCCAGGCGCTCACACGCGTGACGAGCTCACGGCGCTGCTCTGGGGCGAGTATCCGGAGGAGAAAGCGAAGGCCTCACTGCGACAGGCGCTCACACATCTGCGCGAGCAGGTCCCCGGTGCGCTTCGCGTCGAGAGAACCACGGTCTCGGTCGTCGACAGCGAAGTCGAGTGCGACGTCACCTCGTTCCTTCGACTGGCGCGAGAGTCGCCTCGGGCCGCGGCCGACATCCCGGTCACGCGCTTTCTCGAAGGCCTGCATGTGCGGCGGTGCTCGGCCTTCGAGGATTGGGCAGACGGCATGCGGGCGTCGCTCATGAAGCGCATGACGGAAGTCTTGACGGTCGTCACGCGCGAGGTGCTCGCCACGCGACAGTGGCGTGAAGCCGTTCGTCTTGCCGAACGCTGGGTGGAGGTGGCGCCGCTGTCAGCCGCCTCGAACGCCGCGAGGATCGAGGCGCTGTTCATGGCCGGCGATCGCGAGCTCGCCCTCGACGCGTTCGGCGATTACAAAACCCGGCTGGCCGCGGAGACTGGCCAGCCTCCCGAGCGCGAGCTGATCGAGCTGGCCGAGCGCATTCGGGCGGCGAGGTCGAGCACGCCGAAGCGCCAGGCGACCGAGGAATGGTACGCGAATGCCCCGTCCTTCGAGGGCAGTCTCGTAGGCCGTGATCGGGAATGGAACGCGCTGGCGCACGCGTGGAGAGCGGCAGGCGACGGCAAGGGACGTGTCGCGCTCATCGAAGGGGACGCCGGCGTCGGCAAGAGTCGGCTCGCGGATGACCTGATCCGATGGATAAGCGCGAACGGAGGGACCGTCCTTCGCGGGCGCGCGTTCGACGTACGGGGTGGCGCCCCGTTCGGCGCGATTATCGAGGCGCTTCGATCCGGCATCGACGCGCCGGGACTCGCTGGCACCGACCCTCAATGGCTCGCCGAAGTCGCGCGCGTGGTTCCCGAGCTCCGCACGCGGTTCCCGGCACTCGCGAGCGTGAGCGCGCCAACGAGCGCGGATGGCTGGCGGCTCTTCGAGGGAATCGCACAGTTGCTCGTCGCGCTGACCGAGGAAGCACCGGTCGCGGTGCTGGTCGATGACCTGCAGTGGTGCGACGCCGACGGCTGCGCGCTGCTGCACTCGCTCATCAGGCGGCTCGACGGCGTGCCGATCTTCTGGTGCCTAACGTTTTCTGCCGGGGCGGTCGAGCGGGATACACCCGCCGCTCGGCTGGTGCGGGCCCTTCGCGCCGTACCGCACGCGCTCGCGATCGCACTTCGCCCACTCGGCGAGGACGACGTGTGGCAGCTCGTGCGCGGGCTGGGGCGGGTGAGCACGCCCACCGGTGCTCGCCGACTCGCCGCACGCATCCACGAGGTGACGACCGGGTACCCGTTTTACATCGTCGAGCTGCTGAAGACCCTGTTCGCGCAGGGCTGGCTGACGGTCGACCCGACGACCGGCGAGTGGATCGTTCGCCAGCACGAAGCCGCGGACACGGCAGTCCTTACGTTGGCGCCGAGCGTCCATGACGCGATCGCGGAGCGCATCCAGTGCCTGCCTGACGAGTTGAGCGCGGTGTTGATGTCGATCGCGGTGTCCGCGCGCGGGTCTCGCACGGATGTCCTTTCGCACGTGCACGGCATCTCGCGGCTGCGCGCCGCGGCGGCTGGAGACGCGCTCGTGGAGCGCCACCTCGCGGTCGAGGACGACGGCGTGTATCGCTGTGCGCACCCAGTGATCGCGCGGGTGGTGAGCGACGCGCTCGGCACGGCGCGGCGGCGTGAAGTGCATCGGGGCCTGGCGCTGGCCCTCGAGGTCGCGGCCGACGGTGCGGTGAGCGATCCCGGTGAAGTGGCGCGTCACGCCGAGCAGGGCGGCGAGCGCGCGATGACGTACCGCTACGCGATGCTCGCTGCCGCCGAGTGCGAGGCGAGGTTCGCGTACGCGGAGGCGCTTGGCTGGCTGGACATGGCGGCGGCGGCGGGCATCCTGGCGGATACCGATGCGGTCAACGTCATAACGGCGCGACTACTCGACGCCGCCGGTTGGCACGACGCGCCGCGCCTGCACCGTCAACGCGTCCAGACAGGCGGGCTTGCCGTGGCGGACTTCGATCTTCCCGCACGCGTGTAGCTCGCCCGAGCCCCTGCTGGTGGACGCAGAGGCTCCGCTGCCATCCACAGCTGCTCTGCTTTTGGGAGCCGCCGGAAATCTCAGCGTGGTCTCACGACGGGCGAGTCGTTAGGCGACGTTTACCTGCCGGACATTCAGTTGCGCGGCGCCGACGGCGGCGCCATCGATGTGCAGCAGGAAGGTGTAGCGACCCGTCGACGCCAGCTCGAAGAGGTCGAACTGGAGTGGCAGGTCGACGGCGATCGAATCGACGCCGGTTGGGGCGACCGGGAGCGAGATCTCGCCGCCGGGACGGCCGATCTCCTTGCCCGACGGGTCGGTGATGGCGACCTCCACACGGTGCGGTTTGCCGGTTTCGTCCGTGGTGAAGAGCATGCGCGCCGCAAAGGCGAGCCGCGGGACGTTCACCGGGACCGAGTTCGCCTGAATCTCGTTCAGGATACCGATGAGCGATGGCTTGCCATCGTTGGCAATGATGATCTGATCACAGAGGACGACGTACTGGAGATGCATGGGCGCGGAAGGCTGGCGACTGCCGGCGACGGACGAACGGGATTGGCGACGAGACAGGTTAGCACAATACCCGGGGCCCGCGCTAGCCCGGCCCCGGTGGTCGTGCCTAACGTGTATTCGCTGCCGCTGCGAGCGCGCCGCCTAACGAGCTTGGCGGCGCCTCACCGCGCGATTCGCGTCACTCCCTGTGCGATCATCAGCACGACGGCGGCGAGGAACAACAGGTGGTAGTGCCAGTCGTGGAGATTGAAGAAGATCCAACCGATCGCCCATCCCACGAACACGATGATGCCGAGAAAGCCGAGGACGCCGATGCGACCAAGCATGTTCACCTCCCTGCTGCACGCGGGGTGAGCCCCGCTGGCGAGCGGAAACGCCGCGTCGCGAGTGTTTTACGGTGAGACCATCGCACAGCTCCCGCAAGTCTCGGGGCTCTCTTGCTCGTTCCGCGTGCTGGTTGTAATACGGTTCCATCTGCCGTATTCGTGCCCGACCGTCGGAGGAGATCGAATCGATGAAGCTGTTGCTCGCGGTGGTCCGACCCGCATCGCTCGCCGTGCTGCTCGCGACGGTCGCCGCGCCGATGTCGGCCGCAGCCGTCGAGGACGGGCGACGGGCGACGGGCGACGGTTGAACAACGGAAACCTGCGGGAAGCTCTTCTCGAATAGAGAGGCCTCCCGAGCGTTCTCGGTTTTCTAGCCGTCGCCGGTCGCCCGTCGCCGGTCGCCGGCAGTTCCTATTCCCGGCTTTGCCACATAACGCTCGAGATCATCCACTTCCCGTCGTACTTGCCTAGCAACAGATAGTCGGTGCCCCAGAACGCCGTGAGCTTCGCGCTCGCGGTCTGGTTCTGTACGTCGTACACCTCCACGGTCTTGGGCGCCGTGGGTGGTGCCGGGTGGTTCTTCTCCTTCACCCGCCGAGCGTAGTCGAAGAACTCCGGGTACTTCATCTGCTCGCCCGCGTAGCGCGTCGAGTCGCGCGCCTTCCAGAACCCGTACTTGAAAATCTCCGGGCGGACGCTGCGGGCGAGCTTCGCCGAGTCGCCCTCGTAAAAGCCTTCCACGTAGTCGAGCACCGCGCGACGCACGCCTTCGCGGTCGTCGGTCTGCGCGCGCAGTCGTCCGGCGAGCGCGGTGAGCACGATCAACGCGATCGGAGACATGCGCGCAAGGCGCTGCAAGCGATGACGCATTCTGGCCCAAGCCCCAAGTCGGTGCAGCCTCGGGCGGTGCGACCGTCGCGCCGCCACTCGGCTACAGATTGATACCGACGCTACGGGCACGGGCATTGGCCAACTACGTCGAGTCGGCCTCCGGCGAACGTCGCGCGACGAGTGGGCACTCGCGCGCGACGAGCGGGCAAAGCTCTAGAGGAACGCCCCGAAATTGTTGCGCAGGCGCTCGCGGTACCGGCGACTCAGTCGCAACCGCGTGCCGTCGCGAAGAATCACGGCGTACTCACGGCTCGAATAGGGTCGGAGCTCCCGAATGCGCGACGTGTTCACGATGGTCGAGCGGTGGATTCGCACGAACGCGCCGCGGTCGAGCCGGTTCTCCATTGCGGCCATCGTGTCGCGAATGAGATGACTCCGCCCACTCGCGTGAATCCGCACGTAGTCGCCGTCCGCCCCGATCCAGTCGATGTCGCCGACGTCGATGAGCAGCACGCGATCGCGCTCGCGGACGATGATGCGGTTCACCGGCGTAGCCACGGCATCGGCAGCATCGGGATGCCGAGCGATTCCCTGCTCCGTGCCAAGCGCCGGGCGAATGTCGTTCATGAGCGCCGCGAGGCGACGGGCGACGCCGCTCTCTTCCCGCTCCACCACACGGTGCCGCGCACGCTCGATCGTCGTCGCGAACCGCACGTCGTCGATCGGCTTGAGCAGGTAGTCGAACGCGTGGGCCTCGAAGGCCCTGAGCGCATGGTTGTCGAACGCGGTCACGAAGATCACGACCGGCATCCGCTCCGCACCGATCTCGTCGATCACGCCGAAGCCGTCGATCCCGGGCATCTGGACATCGAGGAATACGACTCCCGGCTGATGCTCCCGGATCGCAGCGACTGCCTCGCGCCCGCTCGCGCACTCGGCCACCACGTGATAGCCGCCGGCGCGTTCCAGCCGGGCGCGGATGCCACGACGGGCGAGCTGCTCGTCGTCGACGATGATGGCGCGAATCACGACGCCAGCGTCGGATCTCGGTGGCTGGAGAGGCGTCGCATCCGGAACTGTTAGCCGGCGACGCTCGAGCTGTCCTTGATGCTCCACGATGTCACCACCTGCAGTCGTCAGGGTTCGGTGTGCGCTCCCCTTTCGGGGCGGCGCGTCTAGCGGGGGTGTTGGGAAAACAGTGGGCGACGCGGCTCTCGCGTGCGTAATCGCTGCTCCTGTTCGGCCAGCAGGGCGTGGTAGCGCTCGCGCTGCGTCGGCGTGAGGAGACTGTCGAGCTTCTGCCGGGTGTCGTCCATCACGGCAGCCATTCGCGGCCACGTCTCCTCGCGAATGGCGTTGGCCGCCTCGAACTCGTGCCGGAGGAT
>JAJKIV010000479.1 GCA_021154285.1 Gemmatimonas sp.
ACGGACTGCCGAGCCCGACGTGGGCACGGTGTCTGCCAATGCTTCCTCGAGGTTGTGAGGCCAAGAACCTTGAAAGGAGCATCGACCATGACCAATCCTCTCGCTCGCTTACATAGACCCACCGCCGCTGTCGCGGCTGCCGTCGTCGCGCTCAACGCGTGCGCATCGCTCAACAACAAGGAGAAAGGCGGAATCATCGGCGCGGCAGGTGGCGCCGTTGTTGGAGGCGCAATCGGGAACGCCAACGCCTCGACCACCAAGGGTGCGATCCTCGGCGCAGTCGTCGGAGGCGCGGCCGGGATGATCATCGGCCACCAGATGGATAAGCAGGCCGCGGAGCTGAAGCAGAACATCCCTGGTGCCGTCGTCGAACGAGTCGGCGAAGGCATCCAGGTGACGTTCGACTCCGGCCTGCTCTTCGATTTCGATTCGGACGTCGTGCGGTCTGAGGCACGCACGAACCTCCGCAACCTGGCGACGAGCCTCGACAAGTACCCTGGCTCCGACCTGTTGATCGCCGGTCATACCGACAGCGTCGGGACCGACTCCTACAATCTTGGACTGTCGGAACGACGCGCCGACGCTGCGGTCGCCTACCTTGCCGCGCAGGGCGTGGACCGATCGCGCATGCGCGCGCGAGGACTCGGCGAGACCGAACCGGTGATGCCTAACGATACCGACGCCGGCCGCAGGAAGAACCGCCGCGTCGAAGTCGCGATCTACGCCAGCGAGGCCCAGCGCGCCGAGGCGAAGCGTCAGGCCGGAAGCTGAACGTCCGCGGCGCCGCTCGCGCGGCTCTGCCGCGCGAGCATCGCGCCGTACCGTCGATACAGCTGGAAGATGCTCGTGGCTGCGCGCGCGTACGCCGCGCGCGTCAGCTTCGACCCTGGAACGTCCCGCCACTCGTCGAGCGGCAGTTCGTAGAGATACCGCGCGACCGCGGCAGTCCCGCGCTCACTCAGGCCGATCAGACGGGCGAGAATCTCCACGTCGAAGAGCCACGCCGTGCCGAACGGCTCCGCGAGTACACGGCGAAGCTCCGGCGTCGCGCGAAAGAGCTTCGCGCCGCACTGCGTGTCGTACACCGCGAGGTGAAGCATCTCGGACACGAGCGTCGCGAACACGCGACCGAGATAGTGGCGCCACGCGTGGCGCTCGATCGAACGCCCCAGCAGCTTCACTCGCGAGCCCAGCACGACGTTCACGCCACCGCGCTCCTCGAGCACCTCCACAAACTTCGGAATCGCATTGAGCGGCGTCGCGAGGTCGGCATCCCAATAGCCGACGAAGTCGGCCCCTGCTTCGAGCGCCTCGAGCATTCCCGTTCGGACTGCCTCCGCCTTGCCCTGATTGGGCTGCTGATCCCTCACGCGAATCGTTCCCGGCGAGTCGGAACGCAGCTGCGTCAGGAGGGCGAGCGTTTCGTCGCCACTCCCGTCGTTCACGAACAGGAACTCGACCTGATGGCGGTCAAGCCGGAACCCGGTGAACGCGCGAGCGTCCAAACGCCGTGCCTCGTTGTAGCACGGCACGACGATGATCGTGTGAGCCAAGTTCGGTGGGCGAGAATCCAGATGAGTCGTTGAATCGATGAAAAGCAACCGACTTGTTATTTCGGCTTCTGTTCGGTAAATAGTGGCGTGAAGCTGGATCGCCGAAACGCGCACCGTGCCGTACAGGAGCTTCTGCTCCCTGACGAGCCAACGCCGGCGCTCGCCCCTCTGCCGACGATAGGCGAGCAGAAAGACATTCGCTATCACGCTGCCCGAGCGCGAGGGCTGCTCAATGGGCCCGAGTCCACCGGCATGGACTACTGGTCCATCAATCCGTACGTCGGCTGCGCGTTCGGCTGCACGTATTGCTACGCGCGCTACGCGCATCGCTACGCCGTGGATCGCGCGCTCTCCACCAGCGCGTCCAGTCACGAGCTGAGAGCCGAGATCGAAGCCATGCCCCCATGGCTCGCGTTCGAGCGGCACGTCCTGGTGAAAAACGAAGCGGCCTCCATTCTCGGACACGAGCTGCGCCCCGGCAGTCCGCGTCTCAAAGCTCTCACGAGCGGCGAAGTTGTCGTCATAGGTACGGCAACCGATCCCTATCAGCCGGCCGAGCGCCGGTTCCGGGTGACGAGGGGCGTGCTCGAGACGCTCGCCTCGTACGAGGGGCTCTCCATCGTGATCATCACGAAGAGTCCGCTCATTACTCGCGACGCGGATGTCCTCCGCCGAATCACGGAGCGCTCATCGCTCACGGTCCATCTGTCGCTCATCACGATGCGCCGCGAGCTCGCCCGAATGATCGAGCCGCGAGCCCCGACGCCCGACGCGCGGGTTCGCGCCGTCGCTCGGCTCAGCAGTGCGGGGATCGACGTCGGGATCAACGTGATGCCCGTGCTCCCCGGTATCACGGACGGCCCCGCAGACCTCGAAGACCTCGTCCGTCAGGTCGCCAAGGCCGGCGCCACGCACGTGAATGCGTGCGCGCTCAGGCTTCGTGCCACGGCCCGCGCGCGATATCTCCCGTTCATCGCCGAGCACTTTCCTCACCTTGCGGAGCGGTACGCACGCTCGTACGCGGAGGGCCATCAATTGAGCCGGCACTATCGCGATGGGCTGCAGACTTTCTTTACGTCATTGTGCGCGCGCGTCGGGATCCCGTTCGGAACCCCGGACGAGGAAACAGAGACGGTCTCGAATCCGCCGCCAAAAGTCGACACGCAAACAGACCTGTTCTCCGCCTCCTCCGCCGTTTGAGCTACTGGCGGATGGCTGATGGCTGATGGCTGCCGCCCCCCGAGCGGCTATGGCTGATGGCTCAGTCGCGAAGCTATACGCGGCTGCATTAGCTTCCCGCCCATGTCTACCACGGCCATTCGCGACAAGCTTCGCGCCATTTCCTTCCTCGACGGCCTCACCGATTCGGCGTACCACCAGCTCGCGCGGCTGGTGACGCTCGTCCGATACGAGACCGACGAGATGCTCTTCGAGGAAGGCTCTCCACGCTCGTTCCTCGCGCTCGTCGTAAGCGGGGCCGTCGCGATCGACAAGCAGATGAACAGCCGGCCGATCCGACTCGTCACGCTCGGCGCGGGCGAGGCCGTGGGTGAAGGACTGCTGCTCGACGACTCGAAGCACGGCACGAGCGCCCGCGCGCTGCAGCAAACCGACGTGCTCGTTTTGCGAAGCGAGAAGGTGCAGGACATGATGAAGGAGCACCCGCAGCTCTACGCGGCGCTCATTGGTCGTGCGGCGCGCGCGATTTCGCAGCGTCTGGCCGCCACCGACGCCACGATCGTGGGTCGTGGTCGCACGCTCGGCTTCGGCGGCCACCACGTGCGCGTCGAGAACGACCTGCTCGGAGCGCGCGAGATCCCGGACGAAGCACTGTACGGCGTTCAGACCCTGCGGGCACTCGAGAATTTCCCGATCACGGGCATCGCGCTTCGCGAGTTCCCCGCCCTGGTCGAAGCGCTCGCCGCCGTAAAGGAAGCGGCGGCGCTCGCCAACGCGGAGCTCGGCCTGCTCAGCCCGGAGATCGCCGACGCGATTGTGCGTGCCGCGCACGAGGTTCGAATGGGTCGCCATCACGAGCACTTCCTCGTCGACATGATCCAGGGCGGCGCGGGCACGTCGACGAACATGAACGCCAACGAGGTCATCGCGAACCGCGCACTCGAGCTGCTCGGTCGACCACGAGGTGACTACGCGACGATCAGCCCGAACACGCACGTCAACCTGAGCCAGTCCACCAACGATGTCTACCCGACTGCAGTGAAGCTCTCGCTGCATAACGGGATCGAAGGACTCCGCGACGCAATGCGAGCGCTGTGCGCGTCATTCCTCGAGAAAGGGGAAGAGTTCGGCGGGTTCCTCAAGATGGGCCGCACACAGCTGCAGGATGCCGTGCCCATGACGTTAGGCCAGGAGTTCAGCGCCTTCGCGCACACGATTCTCGAAGATGTCGACCGACTCGGGGAAGCGCAGGCGCTGATCCGCGAGATCAACATGGGCGCGACAGCGATCGGAACGCGAATCAACGCGCCCGAGGGTTATGCGGAAGCCGTGCGGCGCCATCTCTCGACTGTTTCGGGACTCGAGCTCATCACCGCGCCTGATCTCGTCGAGGCCACCGCGGACACCGGCGCGTTCGTGCAGCTGTCCGGGGTCCTCAAGCGATGCGCGGTGAAGATCTCAAAGATTTGCAACGATCTCCGCCTGTTGAGCTCCGGCCCGCGCGCCGGACTCGGTGAGATCAATTTGCCGCCGATGCAACCCGGATCGTCGATCATGCCGGGCAAGGTGAACCCGGTCATTCCCGAGGTCGTGAACCAGGTGTGCTTCGACGTCATCGGTGGCGACGTGACCGTAACGCTCGCCGCCGAGGCAGGTCAGCTGCAGTTGAATGTATTCGAGCCGATCATCGCATTCCGCCTGTTGCACGGAATCGATTCGCTCAAGCAGGCGCTCATCGTGCTCCGCACTAGATGCGTCGAAGGCATTACGGCGAATCCCGACCGCATGCGCTGGTTCGTGGAGAATTCGATCGGCATCGTCACCGCGCTGGTTCCTGTACTCGGCTACGAGAAGGCGACGGAAATCGCGAAGGAGGCGCTCGCGACGGGCCGGGGGGTGTATGACCTCGTCTGCGACCGCGGGCTGATGACGCGAGAGGACCTCGATAAGGTGCTCGATCCTCGCGGCATGGTTGGCATCGAGAAGCCAGCAGCCTACGGGGCAACGACCGAGTATAGTGTCGCCCTGGATGTGGCAGGCCGCCCGCGTCGCAGTTGAAGTGACGAAAGAAAGCGTCTCACACTAGATGCCTCGTCGTCGCAAACGGCTCGATTCCGCGTCATTCGACCTGCCCGCCGAGCAACTTCGTCGTGGCGACTTTTCGCATCCCACCTCGGCGTGGGCGCGCGATGTCCTGATCGCCGATGGTCGCTCGCCGCTCGTCACTGTTCAGTTCTCGAGCGAGCAATCGGGCCTGCTTGGCGGTATCGATGAAGCGATTGCCGTCCTGAGAATGGGTGTCGAGGATTGGACGCAGCTCACCGTTCACGCCCTGTACGACGGCGATCGAATCGACGCCGACGAAACAGTCATGACCGTGGATGGTCGGTTCGATCAGTTTGCGCACCTCGCGCCGATGTGCGTGGGCGTGCTCTCGCGGCGCACGCGCGTCACGACGAACGCGCGCGCGCTCGTTGAGGCAGCCCGCCCGAAACCCGTGATGACGCTCCCGGCGCGGAACGACCACTGGCTGCTCCACCGCGGTGATGCGCTCGCTTCACAGATTGGCGGAACCATGCAGCTGAGCGGTGCGGCGCAGAGCTCCCGGACACAACCCCCACTCATTCTCGTGCCGCACGCGCTCGTTGCGGCGTACCTTGGCGACACGGTTGCTGCCGTACGGGCGTGCCTGGCACACACGCCCGATCGTACGATGCTCGTGGTGCCTGTGGACTACGACAACGACTCGGTGGCCACCGCGCTCGCCGTGGCTCGCACGCAGGAGAGCCGCGTGTGGGGCGTGCAGCTCGCGACGTCGGAGCATCTGGTGGACCAGTCCATCATGCCGGTGATGGGTGGCTTCGTTCCGACCGGTGTGAATTCGCACCTCGTCTGGAACGTCAGGAATGCCCTCGACGCGGAGGGGTTCGGCGACATCAAGATTCTCGTGTCGGGCTCGATAACAGTTACCCGCATTCGCGAGTTCGAGGACGAAGGCGTGCCGGTGGACGCATACGGCGTGGGCACGGCGCTCACGAGTGGACGCTTTGGGTTCGTCGCGGATGTCGTGACCCTTGATGGTGCAGCGCACGCGAGAGCAGGCCGTACGCTCAAACCCAACCCGCGCATGGAGCGCGTCCGGTGACTCGACATGTCTAGTGGCACGCAGCTCGATGGTGCTGGCCTCGCGAAGATGGCAACGCTCGAGGAGGCAACTACGGCGCTCCAGCGCCTCCACGGGATCGTCGAGCGAATGGCGATCGCGGTTCGGTCGCAGCAGAACACGGCACAGTTCGGGATGCAGCTCCGTCGGTCGGGAGGCCCACTTGTTGGTCTGCTCAAGGGCCAGTTCGGAATGATCTCCGATCAGGTGACCGCGCTCTTACTCGTTGCAACGAGGGGCGGCGGCGATGAGGCGAAGCTGCGCTCGTTGCGCGAGTCGGTCGCTCAGATTCGAACCGCGCTCGAGATCGCCGTCGCGAAGACGAAAGAGAAGCACGCGATCGAGGAAAAGGACGCGGCGAATTGATAGCGGTCAATCGTGTTTGGCGTCATGCGATGATCGCGCATCTCGCGCGCGCACACAGACACTGCTCGCTGCTTGATTCGGCTCTGAGGGCCCAATACCTTTTGTTGGCTGTTCGCTAGACGCCGTGACACCGCGGAACGTGTGCGGTGCCCTTCATAACGCCGGTTTTCGGGGAACGAATGCAACTGAAGATTCGTCCGCGCCAGCTCGCTTCCGTCGCCATCCTCACCGGACTCGCGCTGGCAATCGCAGCATGCGGATCCTACGGAAAGGGCTACCCCAACTCGACGTTCAACAACACGACGGAATTCAACACGGCGGTCAAGTCGCTGTGGGACAAGCTCCTCTTCTGGGGCACGTTCGTGTTCATCCTCGTCGAGGGGATTCTTGTCTACACGATCTTCCGCTTTCGCCGGCGCAGCGACGCGGACGAGCCGCAGCACGTGCACGGGAACACCGCGCTCGAGATTGGATGGACGATCGCGCCGGCCGTCATTCTGACGTTCATTGCGATCCCCACCGTCCGGACGATCTTCCGCACGCAGGCGCGCGCGGTACCGAACGCCCTCCAGGTCGAGGTCGTCGGCCACCAGTGGTGGTGGGAGTTCCGCTACCCGCAATACACGACGCGCACGCCGACCGGTCGCGTGGACACGCTGGTCACCGCGAACGATCTGTATCTCCCCATCGGGCGCACCGCGAACTTCACGCTGCGAACCAAGGACGTACTCCACTCGTTCTGGATCCCGCAGCTCGGGGGCAAGCGCGACCTCATCTCGAACCATACGAACTATCTGTGGTTCACGCCGGACACGTCGCTGCGCACGACGGCGTTCAACGGGAGTTGCAACGAGTATTGCGGGGCGTCGCATGCGAACATGCGGTTCCGCACGTTCGTCGTGACGCCAACGGAGTTCGACGGCTGGGTACAACATCAGTTGGGGCCCGCCGCATTTGCGGTCGCTCCACCGGCGCCGCCGACTCCCGCTCCCGCGGACACCACGCGCGCGGCAGGTGCTCCGACTCGTCCGGCCTCCACGACGCCAGCGCCCGTTCCGGTCACACCGGCGGTCGCCGTGGCGCCGCAGCCGATCGGCTACACCTTCCCGATGGATTCGTTGCCGAATTACTCCTCGCCCAAGACGCCGACGCCCGCAGGGCTCAGCTTCCCCGACAACATCACGGGCGACGCGCAGCGCGGCGCGCAGCAGTTTGCGCGTAGCGCGTGCATCGGGTGTCACACGGTGCGCGGAACCATCGCGGCGTCGCCGATCGGTCCGAACCTCACCCACATCGCGACCCGCTCGACGATCGCGGCAGGCATCTATCCTAACGACGCCAAGCACCTGAGGCTCTGGATCAAGAACGCGCGAATGATGAAGCCTGGCGTGGCCATGCCGACGCTCGGCCTCGGTCAGCGCGACCCGATCACGGGCGCGACGGTCTCGCAGTCGCTGGGCGGCCTCTCCGATCAACAGATTGCCGACATCGTCGCTTACCTGCAGGCTCTGCGGTAAGAAGCACCTAACGCCGACGAACGACCCTCACCCTCGTAGCAACCGAATACGCCATGGCCACAGTCGCTGCCTCACCGACGTACGCTGGCGCCGAATCCGGAGAACAGACCGGACTCTGGAGCTGGCTGACCACGGTCGACCACAAGCGAATCGGGGTGCTGTACCTCTACACCTCGCTCTTCTTCTTCCTGTTCGGTGGGCTGGAGGCCGTGCTCATCCGCGCCCAGCTCTCGGGGCCTAACAAGCACCTCGTGTCGGCGGAGACGTTCAACCAGCTGTTCACGATGCACGGCACGACGATGATCTTCCTCGCCGTCATGCCGCTGTCCTCCGCGTTCTTCAACTTTCTGATCCCGCTGCAGATCGGCGCGCGCGACGTCGCGTTCCCGCGGCTCAACGCGTTCAGCTACTGGGTCTACCTGTTCGGCGGCCTCTTCATCACGCTGCCGATCTTCTTCTCCGCGGCGCCGGACGGCGGCTGGTTCGGCTACGCGCCGCTCACGACACGGCAGTTCTCCCAGGGCGTCAACATCGACTTCTGGGTGCTCGGTCTTCAGATCCTCGGCATCTCGTCACTCGCCGCCGCGTTCAACTTCATCACGACGATCATCAACCTGCGTGCGCCAGGCATGAACCTCATGCGCATGCCGATGTTCACGTGGATGGCGTTCGTCGTGCAGTTCCTGCTCGTCCTCGCGTTCCCCGTCATCACGATCGCGCTCTTCTTCCTGCAGTTCGACCGGTTCTTCGGCACGAACTTCTACGAGATCGGAGCGGGCGGCGATCCGCTCCTCTGGCAGCACCTGTTCTGGATCTTCGGGCATCCAGAGGTCTACATCCTGATTCTGCCAGCCTTCGGACTGGTTTCCGAAGTGCTGCCGACGAACTCCAAGAAGCCGCTGTTCGGTTACCCGGTGATGGTCTACTCGGGCATCCTGATCGGCTTCCTCGGATTCGGCGTCTGGGCGCACCACATGTTCTCGGTGGGCATGGGCCCGATCGCCGACACGGTCTTCGGCCTCACGACGTTGCTCATCGCGATTCCGACCGGCGTGAAGATCTTCAACTGGATCTTCACCATGTGGGGCGGATCGATCCGCTTCACCACCGCGATGAAGTTCGCGATCGGTCTCGTCGCGCTGTTCACGATCGGCGGCATCTCAGGCGTGACGCACGCGTCACCCCCGGCCGACCTGCAGCAGACCGACACCTACTACATCGTCGCGCACTTCCACTACGTGCTGTTCGGCGGCTCGATCATGGGCATCTTCGCCGGGATCTATCACTACTTCCCGAAGATGTTCGGCCGCATGATGAGTGAGAAGCTCGGCAGCTGGCACTTCTGGCTGAACTTCATCGCGATGAACCTGACGTTCTTCCCGATGCACTTCTCCGGAATGTTAGGCATGCCGCGGCGTATCTACACCTATGACGCCGGCCAGGGCTGGGAGACGTTCAACCTGCTCTCCACCATCGGCGCGTTCATGCTGGTGCTCGCGACGGCGATCTTCGTCTGGAACTTCTTCCGCAGCAAATCGAGCGGCGCGCTCGCACCGGACAATCCGTGGGATGCGGCGACGCTCGAGTGGTCGATTCCCTCCCCACCGCCCGAGTACAACTTCGCCGAGATTCCGCTCGTCGAGTCGCGCTACCCGCTGTGGGATCTGACGCACCCGGAGCGCACCTCCGAGATCCCGCACACGCATGACGGCTGGTCGGATCAGGAGAAGGCAGCGGAAGCGAAGCCGGTGCACATCGAGAAAGACCGTCGCACCGCGAAGGAGCTCGGCATTCCAATGCCGCTTCCAACAATCAAGCCGCTGTTCGTCGCGGCCGGCATCGTCGTGATGCTGTCCGGGCTGATCTTCATTCACAAGGAAGACAAAACGGCCGCGGCCGCGCTGATCGGCCTCGGCGCGATCATGATCATTGGATTCCTGTACGCCTGGGTCACGAGCCCACTCGAACCAGACCACCACTAGCCAAGTAGAATGTCCGCTTCTCCAGCGCTCGACCATATAGAAGCCGGCCCACACGGGCACCACTACACGACCACGGGCCTCGACAGCCGCAAGATCGCGGTCTGGGCGTTCATCGGGTCGGAGTGCATGCTGTTCGCGTCGCTGATCTCCACGTACCTGATCTACAAGGGACGCAGCGTCGTCGGACCGTTCCCGCATGAGGCGTGCAACCCACCGGTGTGCGCGACCGCGCTCAAGCCCATTCTGAACATCCCGGTGACGTCGGCGTCGACGTTCGTGCTGCTCATGTCGTCGCTGGCCATGGTGCTTGCGCTGGCCGCCGTCGAGAACCGCGACATCCCGAAGTATTCGTTAGGTGACCGCATCCTCGGCTCGTCCAAGTTGTGGCTGTGGATGACGTGCATTCTCGGCGCGACGTTCCTCGGCTTCCAGTCCTACGAGTTCACGTCGTTCGTCCACGAAGGGTTGTCCATTCGAACCAACCTGTTCGGGTCGTCGTTCTTCACGCTCACCGGCTTCCACGGTGCCCACGTCACCGCCGGTGTCATCTGGCTCGGCACCCTGCTGGCGATCGATTACAAGCGCGGGCTCGGGCCCGGGGACGCAATCAACGTCGACATTGCGGCACTGTACTGGCACTTC
>JAJKIV010000480.1 GCA_021154285.1 Gemmatimonas sp.
GAGTACTTCAAGCAGGCCACGACGATGATCGACGCGCTGAAGACGCGATTCGGCGTACCCGACTCGGACATCGTGTATCTGGCGGAGAATCCGACGCGTGACGCCGCGAGAGTCAAGGCGGCGTCGACGAAGGAAAACATCGAACGCGAGCTCACTGCGCTCGGTGCGCGCTCGAAGACCGGCGATGTGCTCTTTGTGATGCTGATCGGGCACGGCAGCGGCGACGGAACCACGTCCAAGTTCGCCATCCCTGGTCCGGACATCACAGCCAACGATTTCGCGCGTGTGCTCGACGGCATTCCCGGACCGACGATCGCGTTCGTGAACACGAGCAGCGCGAGCGGCGGCTTCATTGCCGCGCTGTCGGGCCCACATCGTGTGGTCGCGACCGCGACCAAGTCCGACATGGAGCGCAACGAGACGCGGTTCGCGACCTACTTCGTCCAGGCGTACGCGACCGACGTCGCCGACGCGGACAAGGATGGACGCGTCTCCGTGCTCGAGGCGTTCGACTACGCTCGCCGCGAGGTCGCACGCGCGTACGAGAGCGAGAATCATCTCCTGACCGAGCACGCGCAGCTCGACGACAACGGTGACAGGAAGGGAGCCGCGGTGCCTGACGAGAAGTCGGGAGAGGGATCACTCGCGCGCCGCGTGTTCCTCGGCGGGCGGGCCGGCAGCGTCGCGGCCGCGACGCACGCGGCGTCGAACGACCCGCGCGTTGCGGCGCTCGAGCGCGAGAAGGATTCGATCGAGACGAAGCTCGACTCGCTCAGGCGGAAGAAGGCATCGATGGACTCGACGGCGTACGAGAAGGCGCTCGAGGGTCTCCTGGTGCAGCTGGCAGAGAAGAACAAGGCCATCCGTGATGCGACGGGAGGTCGGCCATGATGGGCGCGAAGGGATCCATGCTTCGACTCGCGTTGTTCCTCGCGACCGCCGCGAGCGTGTCATGTGCGAACGATCGCCCTGCGTGGGCCTCGCAGGGTGCGCAGGATGATCCGACACAGCTCAAGCGCGCGGGCGAGCTCGCGCGGTCGGGGAAGTACGACGAGGCGATCGGGATCTACAAGGAGCTTGCCGCGAAGGACGGTCCGACGGCCGTCGCCAGCCGCCGCGGGCTGCTGCGAACGCTCTCCGAAACGGGCAAGTACGCCGACGCCGAGGAGTCGGGCAGGCGATTCGTCGCCGGTGCGTCGGGTGTCGAGCTGCAGAATGCGTTAGGCGAGGTGCTTCAGCTGCGCGGCAAGACGGCTGACGCCGAGTCGGCCTTCAAGGCCGCCGTGGCTGGACGGGCATCGGATAGCCTGACGGCTCGGCTGAATCTCGACGTGCTTCGGTTCGATCGCGGCGCGCACGCAGAGGCCCTCAAGGATCTCGACGGGTTCATCGACGTCTACAACTCACGGCGTCGAGCACTGACGTCCGACGAGCTCATGGCGATCGGCACCGCGTGTCGGTACCTCGGCGTGACGAACCCGCAGCTGTTCAAGGACGCGCTCAAAGCGTACGACGAGGCGATCGCTCGCGACTCGACGAATCAGGAGGCCCAGCTCCGCGAGGTCGAGCTGTTTCTCGACAAATACAACAGCGGTGACGCGAAGAAGTCTGTCGCGGCGCTGCTCGCGAAGAACCCGCGTCATCCCCGTGCGCTGCTCGCGTCAGCGCGGGTGGCGTACTTCGACGGCAGTGGCGCCGCGGCGGAGATCGTCCGCAAGAGCCTCGAGGTCAACCCGAATTCGCCGACCGCGCGGGCGTTTCTGGGCTCGATCTACTTCGATGGCGAGGACTACGCGGCGTCGGCGAAGGAAGCGGAGCAGGCCCTCGCAACGGACTCCACGCTCGTCGAGGGGCTCAGCGTGCTTGCCGCGTCGCGCTACCTGCAGGGCGATCGGGCGGGATTCGATGCGCTCAAGCGTCGCGCGCTCACGCAGAACCCGAAGGAGTCCGCTTTCTTCGTCAACATGGCCGAGGCGGCCGCGCGAAACCGTCTGTACGTGCAGGCGGTGGATTTCGCGCGCGAAGGCGTCGCCGCCGATTCCACGGCGTGGCGGGCGTACGGCGTGTTAGGCATGAACCAGCTGCGCGTCGGCGCGATGGACGAAGGGAAGAAGAACCTCGACCGAGCGTTTGCTGGCGACCCATACGACGTGTGGATCAAGAACACGCTCGACCTGCTCGACACGTTCAAGGACTACAAGGAAACGGCGTCGCCGCGGTTCCGGTTCGTCGTGGACGGCAAGGAGTCGGAGCTCCTGTCCTCGTACCTGCGCCCTCTCGCGGAGGAGGCGTACGACTCGCTGGCGGCACGGTATCAGTATAAGCCGGCGACGCCGATTCGCCTCGAGGTCTATCGCTCGCATGCGGATTTCTCCGTGCGCACCGTGGGCCTGGCCGGGCTCGGCGCCCTCGGCGTGAGCTTCGGCACCACGCTGGCGATGGATTCGCCGGCCGCGCGGGATGCCGGCGACTTCAACTGGGGCTCGACGTTCTGGCACGAGCTGGCGCACACGTTCACGTTAGGCGCGAGCGACCACCGCGTGCCCCGATGGCTCTCCGAAGGGCTGTCCGTGCTGGAGGAGCGTCGCGCCCGGAAGGGGTGGGGGGCGGACGTGACGCCGGAGTTCCTGGCCGCCTACAAGGCCGGGAAGCTCGTGAAGGTGAGCCGGATGAACGACGGCTTCATGCGGCCGGCGTACCCGCAGCAGCTGATCTTCTCCTACTACCAGGCCTCGCTCGTCGGAGAGCTCATCGAGCGTGACTTCGGCCAGCGCGCCATTGTAGACATGCTGAATGCGTACAAGACCGGCGCCACCACGGAGCAGGTCTTCCAGCGCGTGCTCAAGCTGAGCCCCGAAGCGTTCGACGCGAAGTTCGACGCGTACCTCAAGGAACGGTTCGGGAAGCTTCTCGCTGTCATCGAGCCCAAGGACGTGCGCAAGGACGCAATGCCGCGCGCGCCTGCGGTCGACGGGGAATACACGACGACGCTCTCGCAGGGCATCGCCGCGATGGAGATGAAGAATTACGACGAGGCCATCAAGTGGCTCGACAAGGCGAAAGCGATGTTCCCGGAAGATGCCAGCGCTGAGGGGCCGTACTGGCTGCTCGCGCAGGCGTACAAGGCTAAGGGGAACGCGCGCGCCGAGGCGAATGAGCTCACGGCAATGACGCTGCGCAACGAGGATCACTACGGGGCGAATATCGAGCTGTCGAACGTGCTCGAGCAGCTCGGCGACAGCGCCGGTGCGGCTGCGGCGCTCGATCGCGCGATGTACATCTCGCCGTACGACCCGGCGCAGCATGTGCGGCTCGCCGCTCTCGACGCGCACACGGGCAACAAGCGTGGCGCGGTCCGAGAACGGCAGGCCGTCGTCGCGTTGAATCCCGTCGACCGCGCCGAAGCGCTGTATCAACTCGCGCTCGCGTACTACGAGGCGGGCGATGGCCAGTCAGCGCGGCGCGAGGTGCTGCGTGCGCTCGAGGATGCGCCGAACTTCGAAAAGGCCCAGGAACTCCTGCTGCGGCTGCAGCAGGGGAATCGCTCGGGCGGGGGAGGGGACTGACATGCGAGGCCCGCGACGGTACAAACGGCTCATAGCGCTCGCGCTCGTTGGCGCCGCGGCGGTGACGCTTTCGGCGCAGCAGGGCATTTTCGTTGGCGGCGAGCCGGAGGAAGGCAACCCGACCTACGACGGTCGCCTAACGTTCACGCGTCTTCGGTATCCGGGGTTGGGCGGTCTAACGGAAGAAGGCCCGGGATGGAAGCACGACTACCCGACCGCCGAGCGACATCTGACGAAGATCCTGTCGCAGATCTCCTTTCTGAACCCGCGTCAGGACTCGAGCAACATCCTCGACTTCGGGGACAAGGAGATCATGCGGCATCCGATTCTGTATTTCTCGGAGCCCGGATACTGGCAGCCGACCGACGACGACGTGAAGAACGTGCACGACTATCTCGTCAAGGGCGGCTTCATGATCATCGACGACTTCCGCGTGTTCCACTGGCCGAACCTGCAGGAGCAGATGCGACGGGTCTTGCCGGACGCGCAATGGCTGCCCGTGGACCCAAACAGCGCGGTGTGGGATTCGTTCTTCCGCATCGACGAGGAAGACCTTCAGCGGTGCGGCATCTACCGGTGCCCGGTGCAGTACCTCGGCATCTTCGAGAACAACGATCCCACCAAGCGCCTCATGGTCATCGCCAACTACAACAACGACGTGGGCGAGTCGTGGGAGTGGTCCGATCAGGGGTTCCTGCCAATCGACCTAACGAATGAGGCCTACAAGCTCGGCGTCAATTACTTCATGTACGCACTGACACACTAGCCATCCGCCATCGGCCATCACTCAACGGCGAAGTTCGATTTCCGATTCCCTATTCCCGATTCCCGACTCATGGCAACAGCCGCCGAACAGGTCGCTCTCACGGGCGCTGACGACATTGCCCTCGCGGACAAGCTTCGCGCCGGCCACCAGCAGATCATCAGCGAGCTTCGCAAGCTCATCATCGGCCAGGACGACGTCATCGAACAGGTGCTCGTGTCGTTGTTCGCGGGCGGCAACTGCCTGATCATCGGCGTCCCGGGCCTCGCCAAGACGCTGCTCGTGCACACGATCGCGCGCGTGCTCGACCTCAAGTACTCGCGCATCCAGTTCACGCCGGACCTCATGCCGTCCGACATCACCGGCACGGACATCATTCAGGATGATCCGGCGACCGGCCAGCGTCGCATGGTGTTCATGTCCGGCCCCGTATTCGCGAACATCGTTCTCGCCGACGAGATCAACCGCACGCCGCCGAAAACGCAATCGGCGATGCTCGAGGCGATGCAGGAGCACCGCGTCACGGTGCAGGGCAAGACGTACGAGCTCACCGAGCCGTTCTTCGTGTTCGCCACGCAGAACCCGATCGAGCTCGAGGGAACGTATCCACTGCCCGAGGCGCAGCTCGACCGGTTCATGTTCCAGATCATCATCGACTACCTGACGGAAGATCAGGAGATCGAAGTCGTCCGGTCGACGACGTCGCTGCAGAATCCGAAATTCTCGCACGCGGTTACCGGCAACGACATCGTCGAGTTCCAGCGGCTCGTCCGGCGAGTGCCGGTCTCCGACGCGGTCACTCGTTATGCGGTGAACATTGCGCGCTACTCGCGTCCGGGCTCCGGGGTGGCACCCGATTTCATCAAGAAGTGGGTCAACTACGGCGCCAGCGTTCGCGCGGCCCAGTGGATGATCCTCGGCGGCAAGGCGCGGGCGCTCATGCACGGCCGTTACCACGTGGGCTTCGACGACATCCGTGCGCTTTCGCATCCCGTGCTGCGTCACCGGATCCTGCTCAATTTCCACGCGCAGTCGGAGCGCGTGACCACCGACCAGATCATCGCGCAGCTCATCAAGGCGGTGCCCACACCGAAGAGTGGTTTGTGATGAAGATTTGCGAGATGCCGCTGGCTGGTTCCCGGTCTGCTAGCGGATTGGCTCCGTGACGAGCAACCCACTCCCCGGACTCCAGTTTCTCGATCCGGCCGTCCTGGCCCGGATCGGGAACCTCGAGCTCGTCGCGCGCACCGTCGTCGAGGGCTTCCTCGGCGGGCTTCATCGCTCGCCGCATCTCGGGACGTCGATCGACTTCGCCGAACACCGCGCGTACATGCCCGGCGACGACATTCGGCGCATCGACTGGCGGCTCTACGGGCGCGTCGACCGCTACTACATCAAGGAATACGAGGCCGACACCAACACGAACTTCAACGTGCTGCTCGACGTCTCGAAGTCCATGAGCTTCGGCAGCGCGGCAGTGACGAAGCTCGACTACGCGCGAACACTGGCCGCATGCCTGTCGTACTTCGCGAACCAGCAGCGCGACCGCGTGGGACTCATCACGTGGGACGAGGACATCGTCGAGATCGTTCCGCCGTCGGCGAAGCACCTGCCTAACGTGCTGCACGCGCTCGCCCGCGCCACACCGCAGGGGCCCGGCAACATCGAGCGCGTCTTCCGCAAGCTCGCCGAGCAGTTCAAGCGGCGCAGCATGCTGCTCGTGATCTCGGACTTTTACGAGGATCCGGCCAAGATCCTCGACGCGTTCGCGCAGCTCCGCGGCCGCGGCAATGACCTCATGGCCATGCATCTGCTCGACACCGCGGAGCTGGAGTTTCCCTATGATGGCGCCACGAGCTTCGAGGACATCGAGACCGGGGAGCGCATTCCCGTCATCCCGGAGTACCTGCGCGACCAGTACCGGACGATGATTCGCGCGCACACGGAGCGCATCGAGAAGCTCTGCGGGGATCAGGGTGTGGACTACTGGATGTTCAACACGTCCATGCCACTCGACTACGCGCTGTTCGCGTTCCTCTCGCGGCGTCAGTTCCTGACGCGGGTGCGCTAGTGTCGTTTCTCGCGCCGCTCTTCTTTGCCGGGCTCGTCGCCCTCGCCGTTCCGATCCTGGTGCACCTGACGCACAAGGAACGGAAGGACGTCGTGGTATTCCCGTCGCTGATGTTCCTGAGCCGCATTCCGTATCAGGCCGTCCGGAAGCAGCGGATCCGTCACTGGCTGCTGTTCGCGCTGCGCTGTCTCGCGCTGATCTTTCTCGCGCTGGCGTTCGCCCGGCCGTTCCTCGACCGACCCGCCGCGGCGGCGCCAGTGCGGTCGCTCGGAGCGAGGGAGCTCGTGATCCTGCTCGACCGCTCGTACAGCATGGACTACGGCGATCGCTGGTCACGCGCCGTCGCGGCCGCGAAGCGTGCGATCGCGGGGCTCGGCGGGAGCGATCGTGCGTCGCTGGTGACGTTCGACTTGACGGCGACGGCGGCCACCGAGCCGACGGGTGACAAGGGTGTGTTGACGGCGGCGCTGACGGGGTTGAAGCCGGGCGCTGGCGCGACGCGCTACGAGCCGGCGTTCAAGCTCGCGCAGCGCATCCTGGCGGACTCCAGGTTGCCGCGGCGCGAGGTCCTGCTGATCTCGGACTTCCAGCGCGTCGGTTGGGATGGTCGGGATTCGCCATCGCTGCCGGCCGGAACGACCGTCAATCAGGTAGACCTCGCCGACCCGAAGACGTCGAACGTGGCCGTGACGGGAGTCGACTTCCGACGCGACTATGCCGCTGACCGCGAGCGCGTCGCGATCACCGCGCGTCTCGTCAACCGATCGGCCGACGCGAGAGCTGGCCATTCGGTGACGCTCGAGCTCAATGGTCGTGCGGTCGAGACGAAGCAGGTGAACATCGCTGCGAACGCGGCGGCGACGGTCGACTTCGCCGCGGTGCCGCTGCCTGCCGGGACGACGCGCGGGGTCGTTAGGCTCGGTGATGATGCTCTCCCTCGCGATAACTCCTTCTACTTTGCGATCTCGCGTGGCCAGGCGCTCTCCGTGCTGGTGATCGACGGGCGCGAGGGCGCGGCACCGCGCAGTCTCTACCTCGAACGTGCGCTCGAGATCGGCGACCAGCCGAGCTTCCGGGTTACGACCAAGCGCCTTGGCTCCGTAACCGCGTCGGACTTCGCCGGCCGTTCGCTCGTCCTGCTCAACGACTCGGATCTTCCTGGCGGAGACCTCGGGCGCCGTCTCGTTGAATACGTACAGAATGGTGGTGGCCTCCTCGTTGCGCTTGGCGACCGCGCGGCACCGCGAGACCGGCCGGCGTATGCATCAGAGCTGCTCCCGGCCACCGCGGACGCGCCGATAGACCGCACCGCCGACCGCGGCGGCACGCTCGGCTATATCGACCGTAGCCATCCCATCTTCGAGGTCTTCAGCGCACCGCGGAGCGGTGATTTCTCCACGCCGCGGTTCTTCCGCTATCGCAGCATCACGCCGGCACCGGGTGATCAGCAGCTGGCTCGCTTCGACGACGGTCACATCGCGCTCCTCGAGCGCAAGGTGGGCCGCGGTCGCGTGCTCGTATGGTCGTCGTCGGTCGACGGCATCTGGAACGACCTGCCGTTGCAGCCGGTATTCCTTCCGGTAGCTCATCAGATCGCGAAGTACGCGGCAGCCTATGCAGATGAACGGCCGTGGAGCATCGTAGGACAGGTCGCGAACTTGCCGAGCATCTTCCGGGACAGCATCGGCGCGGGCGACGCGGCCGGTAACGCCGAGTATGTCGCGGTGGCACCGTCGGGTCAGCGCACGCGGCTCGAGGGGCAGGACCGGCGATCGGTCGAGCTCCGCGAGCAGGGATTCTACGAGTTGCAGCGCGCGGGGTCGCGCGGTGAGCCGCGCGTGGTCGCGGTGAACGTCGACCTCGCCGAGTCGGATTTGACGGCGGTGGAACCGCAGTTGCTCACCGGGGCGATGATCGCCCGGGCCGGCGCGGACTCCCTGTCGTCCGTAGTCGAGGCCTCCACGCCCGTCGAGCTCGAACGGCGTCAGGGATTCTGGTGGTATCTGTTGGCGGCGGTGCTGCTGTTGCTGGTGGGGGAGACCCTGCTCTCGAACCAGCTGTCACGGCGCATCGCGGTTCCACGGTAGAACCCGTTAGGCAGGAGAGCGACGATGGCCAGCACGATCGAGATTCCGTCCCCCCACGAAACGCTGCTCGGCGTCATCCGCCGAGTTCGTGCGCGATGGCGCCTCAAGCTCGCCCTCCGCGGTGCCGCGATCGTGCTGGGCGCGCTCGTGGTTGCGGTGCTCGTCGGCGCATACGTCATGCAGTCAGCCCGATTCGCTCCGGGAGCCATTACCGGCGTGCGGATCGCGGCGTATGTCGTGCTCGCCGTGCTCCTCATCCAGTACATGGTAAGGCCGCTCCTGCGGAGGGCCAGCGATGAGCACATCGCGCTCTACCTCGAGGAGCACGAGCCGTCGCTCGACGCGGCCGTGTTGAGCGCGGTGGAACACGGCAAGCTCACGCAGGACACGCCCGACCGTTCGCCACTGCTCGCGCGGCGCCTCATCGAGAGTGCGATCGAGCGGAGTCACCAGGTCGCGGACGGCGCCCGCGTGGATCAACCGCAGATCCTGCGCGCGGCGATGTTCGCCGGCGCAGCGGCGCTGATTGGTTTGCTCGCGGTGGGAGTCGGCCCGGCGTTCCTGCGCGATGGCGCGCGGTTGCTGCTGGCGCCATGGCGCAGCGCAGAAGCGGCGCAGCCATACGCGATCGCGGTGGTGCCGGGCAACGTGACGGTCGCCAAGGGCGGCGACCAGGAAGTGGCTGCCACGCTGCGCGGCTTCACGGCCGAAGGCGTGCAGCTCTCCGTACGGCGTGGCTCGGCAGCCCAATGGGAGCGGCTCCCCATGACGGCCGGTGGAGACTCGGCGCACTTTTCCATCCGGCTCTTCGACATCGCCGAACGCACGGAGTACTACGTCGAGTCGAATGGCGTCAGGTCTGCGCTGTTCCGCATCGACGTCGCCAATCTGCCATACGTCAAGAAGCTCGATCTCGAGTATCGGTATCCCGGCTACACCGGCATGCCGTCCGAGACGATTGCGGACGGCGGTGACATCGCCGCGCCGCGCGGAACGACGGTCATCGTTCACGCGACGACGACGATGCCAGTGAAGGGCGGCCGTTTGCTCATCGAAGGCAAGCAGCCCACACCGCTCGCGCTGAATGGCGATGGCACACTCTCCGTGCCGATCCAGGTGCTCGCAAACGGCTTCTACAAGCTGGAGCTCCAGACCGAGCGCGGCGACTTCATTCCGGGCTCGCTCGACTACACGATCGATGTCCTCGATGACCGCCCACCGACGATCACCTTCGAGAAGCCGGGTCGCGACACGAAGGTCACCGCGGTGGATGAGGTCTTCACGCAGGTGAAGGCGACCGACGACTACGGCGTGTCGACGATCGACCTCATGTACTCGGTGAACGGCGGGCCGGAGAAAACGGTGTCGCTGCAGGCCGGAGGCAAGCGTCTGCGTGAGGTGGTGGCGGGCCACACGTTCTTCCTCGAGGAGCTCGGACTCAAGCCCGGCGATCTCGTCTCCTACTACGCACGCGCTCGCGACAACGGCGCCAACAATGGACAGGAAGCGAAGACCGACATCTACTTCATGAGCGTTAGGCCCTTCGACCAGACATACAAGCAGGCGGAGTCCGGCGGTGGAGGCGGCGGAGGTACCGACGATCCGGGTGAGCTGACGGAGCGTCAGCGCCAGGTCATCGCCGGCACGTTCAAGGTGGATCGTGATCGGAAGACGACGCCGCCTAACCAGCTGCGCGAGAACTTCGCGACGCTCAACCTCTCGCAGGGTCGCATCCGCGAAGCGGTCGAGACGCTCGTGCGCCGCATTGCGGAACGCAACATCACGGCGGTCGACACGGCGTTCAAGGTGATCGCCGAGGAGTTGCCGCAGGCCGCGAAGGAGATGCAGGCTGCTGAGGAGAAGCTCCTCGCCCGCAACTCCACGGACGCGCTTCCTCCCGAGCAGCGTGCCCTCCAGCACCTGCAACGGGCCGAGGCCGCGTTCAAGGAGTACCAGATTACGCGAGGCCAGAATGGTGGTGGTGGCGGGAACCAGCAGTCCAACGCCGAGGATCTCGCGGACCTGTTCGAGCTCGATGCGGACAAGCTTCGCAATCAGTACGAGACGGTCGATCGCGGCTCGCAGCAGCAGCAGGCCGACAACCAGGTGGACGAGACGGCCGAAAAGCTGAAGCAGCTTGCGAGCCGTCTGCAGCAGGAGAACGAGCGGCTCAAGAACGGCATGCGCGGCCAGCCCGGCCAGCAGAGCGGCGGTGGCGGTGCGAGTCAGCGGCAGTTGGCGGACGAAGCCGAGCAGATGGCGCGACAGCTCGAGCGCCTGGTGCGCGAGAATCCGCAGAACGCGAACAACGAAAAGCTCGAGGAGAGCGCTCGGCGGTTGCAGGATGCAGCGAACGCCATGCGTCGGTCAGCCACCGGCGCGAACGACGGCGGCGTCTCGCAGGGCGCGTCGGCGCTCGATCGGCTGCAGGAAGCTCGGCGGCTGCTCGACGAGAATCGGAGTGCGCGCACGGCGCGTGATCTCGATGACGCGGTGCGCAAAGCGGAAAAGATCGCCAACGACCAACGCCACGTTGCCGGCGACGTCGACAAGCTTTCGAAGGGCGCGGCAAACGGCAATCCGGACGCCGCGGAAGCGAACCGTGTGACGGGCCGTCAAAAGGAGATGGAGAACGACGTCAGGCAGCTCGAGGGTCAGCTCGATCGCATGCGTCGCGATTCACAGAAGGATCACGCGGAAGCGTCGAAGAAGATGCAGGAGGCCGTGACCTCGATGCGGGAGAACCGTCTCGCCGATCGGGTGCAGGCATCCCAGCGCCTAACGCAGGCGGTGGTGCAGGGACGTGTGCCGACGGACTACGCCAAGCAATTCGAGTCGGCAATCACCGAAGGCGTGGAGGAGATGCGGCAGAAAGTGAACGAGGCTGCCGCCGCGTCACGCGGTGAGGCGGATGGCAAGGCCGCGAACAAGTCGCTGGACAAAGCTCGCGATCTCGTGCGAAGCCAGGAATCTCTCGCCGACCGGATGCGTCAGCGCCGGCTCGGCGAAGGCGGCGATCAGGGTGATACGTCGCGCGCCAACGCGCAGGGCTCGCGAGGCGCGCCGGGTAACCAACAGGGCAACGGGCAGCAGGGCGCACAGAACGGGCAGCAGAACGCGCAGGGTGGCCGACAGAACGGCCAGCAGAACGGCCAGCAGAGCGCCAACGGGCAACAGCAGGGACAGAACGGTAAGGCCGGCCAACAGGGCCAGGGTCAGGCCGGCCAGCAGGGGCAGAACGGCCAGCAGGGAGGAGCACAGCAGCAGGGCGGTCAGATGGGCGGTGGATCCTCGCAGAGCAATGAACAAGGTTCGGGGGGCCGGGTTGGCGGCAACCAGCAGGGCGGGTCGCCTAACGGTCGTCTCAGCGCGGACGATATCCGTCAGTTCTCGCGAGAGTTCCGGGACCAGCGCCAGTCGGCCGAGCAGCTCAAGCGCGATCTGCAGCAGGCGGGCGTCGATCCGTCGGACCTCAACCGCATGATCGAGCAGATGCGACAGCTCGAGAACGGGAAGAACTACGACGATCCGGCGTCGGTGGAGAAGCTGCAGCAGTCGCTCATCGAAGGGCTCAAGGCGTTCGAGTTCGCGCTCCGACGCCAGGTCGAGGGCAACGATCGCGGGCGGCCAGTGTTAGGCGCGTCGGGTGACGTCCCGGCCGGGTTCCGGCAGATGGTCGACGAGTACTACCGATCGCTGTCCAAGAAGCCGCAGAATTAGGCAACAATTTCCGGGGCGCCTAACGACCACGGCGCCCCGGCGGGTTCGAGCATGACCTCCGAGAAACTTCCCGAAGTCTGGCTCCGCGGACCGCTGCCGGGCGTATCATCGCTGCTGATGCCGGCGGCGCACTGTCTCATGCAGTGCCGCGAGGAAATCGTGACAGCGGCCGATCTGACGACCAACCAGCTGTGGGCAATGCCCGGCGGCGCGGCGTCGGCCGGCTTTCACCTGCGGCACATCGTGGGAAGCCTCGACCGCCTCCTGACCTACGCACGCGCCGCCCAGCTGGATCGCCATCAGCTCGCGTACATGCGGGCGGAGGGTGAGCCAGGCGAGCCGCCCGACCTCGCGCCGACGCTGGTCTCGTCAACGCAGGCTGCAATCGATTCGGCCGTCCAGGTCCTGCGGTCGACGAGTGATGCGGATCTCATGCTCGCCCGGTCGGTCGGCCGCGCCGCGCTGCCATCCACCGTGCTCGGCCTGCTGTTTCATTGTGCCGAGCATACGCACCGGCACACGGGGCAGCTCATAACCACGGCGAAGATTGTCCGGTCCCGGACCCCTTGAGCGGATACTATACTGGACGCGCGAGTCTCGAGCGCCCCGGACTTTCTACGACGGATCGTCTCTCGTGATCATCACCAAGATCGACGACTTCCTGAGCTACGTGGACAGCGTACGCGGTCGCACGCGACGCGTCGTCCAGACCATCCCGCCCGATCAAATCGAATGGACGCACCGGGACGGCGCGTTCACGCTCGGTGGCCTCGTGCGCCACATCGCGTCGGCCGAGCGCTACATGTTCGCCGAGACTGCGCGCGGGAACGTGAGCGTTTATCCCGGCCACGGTCGAGACCTCGCGGATGGCTACGAGGCGGTGCTCGCCTTCTTCGATCGTACGCATGGCGAGGCGCTCGATATCTACCGGTCATTGAGCCCTGAGGCGCTCGCAGGGCGATGCACGACGCCGGCCGGAACGAGCATCACGACCTGGAAGTGGCTCCGCGCGATGGTCGAGCACGAGATCCATCACCGCGGGCAACTGTACCTCATGCTCAGCATGCTTGGCGTGCCAACCCCTCCGCTCTACGGACTCACCGAAGAGCAGCTTCGCGAGCGCAGCGTCCCTGCGTGACGCCGTCCCTCGACGTTCGTATCGTCCCGGCGACCGAAAAGGACACGCCGGTAATTCTCTCGCTCATCAAGGGACTCGCCGACTACGAGCGCCTCGCGCACGAGGTCGAGGCGACCGCGGAGGGAATCCACGAGTCGCTGTTCGGGGACTGGCCAGCGGCCGAGGTGGTGCTCGCGTATGTCGGGTCCGACGTGGCGGGGTTCGCGCTCTTCTTCCACAACTTCTCGACCTTTCTCGGGCGGCGCGGGCTCTACCTCGAGGACCTGTTTGTGCTCCCGGCGTATCGCGGTCGCGGAGTCGGCCGGCGTCTCCTTGCGCATCTCGCGCGCATTGCGATCGAACGCCGGTGTGGGCGGATGGAATGGTGGGTTCTCGACTGGAATGAGAGCGCGATACGATTCTACAAGAGCATTGGCGCCCGACCCATGGATGATTGGACTGTGTACCGGGTCGACGGTGACGCGCTGGAGAGACTTGCCGACGTCTGACCGCCTGACGACCATCGCCCGTCCCTGATCGAACCGTGCGCTCCGCCTCCTACGTCCTCGCGGCGCTGGCCGCCGGGTTCGTGCTTGGCAGCCTCGCCGCCGCGTCGTCGAGCCCGACCGCGCTTCGACTCGTCGCGGTCATCGAGCCGTTAGGCACGCTCTGGGTGAATGCGATCCGGATGACCGTCGTTCCGCTGGTCGTGTCGGTGCTCATCACGGGCGTCGCGACGAGCTTCGGCGCGCGGTCCCTCGGTCGTCTCGGCGCTCGCGCGCTCGTGACGTACGCGATCCTGCTGGTCATTGGCGGGCTGATCGCGCTGGTGATCGCGCCGCCGCTCCTCGCGCGAATCCCCCTCACGCCTGACGTCGCGGAGAAACTTCGTGCGACTGCCACGACGGCGTCCGCGTCGACGGTTACGGCAGTCGAGCGTCTGCCCACGCTCGCGCAGCGCCTCGTCGAGACGGTACCTGCGAATCCGGTTCGCGCGGCCGCGGACGGAGCGATGCTGCCCCTGGTCGTGTTCACGCTGGTGCTGGCTCTGGGGATCGTTCGCCTCGCGGTGCCGGTTCGCGACGTCGTCGTCGGGTTCTTCAGCGGCGTGGCCGACGCCATGCTCGTGGTCGTCGGTTGGGTGCTCGCTGCTGCACCCGTGGGCGTCTTCGCGCTCGCACTGTCAGTCGCGGCACGCGCGGGGATTGAGGCCGCGGGCGCACTGCTGTACTACATCGTGGTGCTCGCGGTGACGCTGCTGCTCGTCACGCTGATGCTGTATGTGCCGGTTCTGCTTTTCGGCCGAGTGTCGCTGCGCACGTTCGTGATCGCTGCGCTGCCGGCGCAGGCCGTTGCCATGAGTTCGCGATCGTCGCTTGCGGCACTCCCTTCGATGTTGCGCGAGACGCGCGATCGGCTGGCGCTGCCGCCGGAGGCAACGAGCTTCGCACTGCCACTCGCGGTGTCGGTCCTCCGGATGAATGTTCCGCCACGCTGGGTGATCAGCGCCGCCTTCCTCGGTCAGCTCTACGGAGTCGAGATTGGGTTTGCGTCGCTGGTGTGGATGCTGGTCACCGCGGTGCTCATCAGCTTCAGCGTGCCGGGGATCCCGAGCGCGAGCCTGTTCATGATGGCGCCGGTGCTCGTATCGTTAGGCTTGCCGGCGGAGGGCGTTGGTCTCCTCATCGCGGTCGACACCATACCCGACATGTTCAACACGCTGGCGAACGTGACGGGGCACATGGCATCGACGGCCGTGGTGACCCGTGAGAGAGGCTAACTGGACTACCGGGGACGGGCGACGGGCGACGGGCGACTGCTGGGAACTGGGAACTGGGAACTGAGGCCCTCTACCGGGAGGACGGCGATTCCTCGACTCGCTGCCGCTCGCTCGGAATGACGCGCGCCTTTTGCCGCCTGCCGCCTGCCGCCTGCCGCCTGCCGCCTCACGTCCGTCGCCCGTCCCCGGCAGTCGCCAGTGCCCAGTCCCTAAGTACGCGCCCTCGACCTGATCCGGATATTGAGCATCTCGACCACCACCGAGAACGCCATCGCGAAATAGGTATAGCCCTTCGGGATGTGCTGCCCGATCCCCTCGGCCACGAGATTGGTACCGATCAGCACGAGGAAGCTCAGGGCCAGCATTTTCACCGTCGGATGTCGGTCTACGAACGCACTGATCGGACCCGCCGCCGCCAGCATGATGCCCAGCGCGATCACGTTCGCCGCGATCATGATCGACACCTGATCCACCATCCCGACCGCGGTGATCACGGAGTCGCGCGAGAACACGATGTCGATCACCATGATCTGGGCGACGACGGCGGCGAGCGATCGTGAGGTCTGCCCGCCAGTGTCGCCGTGTTCAGCCCCCCCTTCGACCTTTTCGTGAATCTCGTGCACCGCCTTGCCGATGAGAAACAGCCCGCCGATGATGAGGATCAGTCCCCGACCGGACACGTCCACGCGCGCGACCGTAAACAGCGGCGTCGTGAGACGCACCACCCACGCGATGCTCAGGAGCAGAAGGATCCGCGTGACGAACGCGCCTAACAAGCCGAGCCGCCTCGCCTTCGGGCGTTGACCCTCGGGAAGCTTCCCGGCGAGGATCGAGATGAAGATGATGTTGTCGACGCCGAGGACGATCTCGAGCACGGTGAGCGTGAGCAGTCCGATCCACGCGTTTGGGTCGGTGAGCCAGTCCATGTCGTGATCTCACTGGGGGACGAAGCAGAACGCCCCGCGGAGCGGGGCGCCTGGGAAATCTAGTGGGCGGCTGTTACCCTGGAGCCGGTAGCCTAACAACACTCTGACAGCTCGAACGGTGGCCCCCGCCATCAGGGTGCGAGATCCGGCTGGTACGTGCCGATGAACTCCAGGAACTTCGACACCTCGATCATGTCCTTCCCGACGAACCGAATGCCGTGTGACGTCGTGCGCTGAACGCTCGACAGGAACGCGAGCATCTCCGCCGGCCGGTAGTTCTTGAAGATGACGTCGAGCGTCACTGGGGCCTTCACGACGTACGGCTTGAAAGCGCTGCGACGCTGTACGGCGGCTTTCACATGTTCGCGGATGAGCTGCTGCGCCGCCTTTGGCGTCATCGTCGACGCGGCGTGGAAGCTGATCGCCTGCTTGACGACGGCGCCTTCCACGTCGCCAAGGAGACGGCGCGTCTCGTCGACCGCCACGTTGTCGCCGGAGATGAACACGACGGGAACGCCAAACCGTCCGGCAATCGCCGCATTGATCCCGGCCTCCGGCATCGCGACGCCGTTGAGCGAGACCGATGCGAGGTTCGCGCTCGAGATCGTATGCGCGCGCACGCCAGCCGGACTGGTGGTGGACGCGTGATAGCCGACGAAGACCGCGGCCGAGAACGTCGAGTCGATGCCTTCCATCATCATGAGCGGCCGCGGCCAGGACCTGACGATGCGCACGTCATCGGGAAATTGATCGATGAGGAGACTCTCGCCGTTGCCGTGCGAGTCGCTCACGACGATCTCCGTCGCGCCGGCGTCGCGCGCGCCGGCGATTGCGGCCAACGCTTCGCCCGTCATGAACCCTCGCGCGCGCTCGTACTCGAACCCCGTGGGACCGAGCTGATCGCCGGTCACGACCCCGGCGATGCCTTCCATGTCGACCGAGATGTAGACCTTGAGCGGCCGCTGCGCCGTCGCGACGCGCGGTAGGAAGCCGGCCGCAAGGGCAACGGTCAGGGCGGCGCAGGACGCGAGCGCGTGTCGTGTGATCTGACGGAACGGACGGCGGTGTTGGCGCATGAGAGGACGGAGGTGGTGGCCTTCGAGAAAGGAAAGTCGGCGCGCGAATCGTCGCCTGTGCTGAGCCTGTTCACAAGGTGGTGCCCGACGCCGCGCCACCGGACCGGCGGCCTTCCAGCGCGCCAAATGCCTGTCGACACGCAACTTTCACTGTACGGGGGTTGTGTCCACCCGGCGCCTCGCCATGTTCGTCGGCGACGGCCGTCGCCGCCTACGCTCGACCCGATTATCAACGTCGCTCCCCGCGCCCGTGACACTCAATCGGCCACTTGGGATCCAACTGCTCGCCGCGCTGCTCACTATCTACACGATGGCCGGTTTTCTCCTGGCGATGCGGATGCTGATCGAGCGAGACGATCGCTACCGCTGGTGGCTCATCGTCGCGGCCGCGGTGGCGTTCGCATTGGCGAGCGGTGTGGCGACGCTGGGAGTGTGGCGTGTGGAGAAACGGGCGCCTTTGCTGCTCGTCGCGTGTGGCGCGCTCGGCAGCGCGCTCTGTCTGGCGCTGCCGGCCGCCGTGCCTGACGAAGCTCTCGCGCCTGGCATGTGGCGCGCGGCGATTCAGGGTGCGGTGCTCATCTTCGCGTTCCTGGCGCTGGCCGCGTGGTATGTTCGTAACGTCGTCCGCGCCCGGGCGCGGGCGTAGAGCGCACGCGTGTTTCGCATCAAGTGTCTTGGGCCGTTGTCCGTGCTCGACGACGACGGGCAACCTGTCGCGGGGGCGGCCGCGCAGCCACGACGGCTGGCGATTCTCGCGCTGCTCGCGCGCGCGGGCGACCGGGGCCTGAGCCGCGAGAAGGTCATCGGGTTCCTCTGGCCTGACTCCGACGAAGAGCGTGCGCGTCGCCTGCTGTCGCAGGCGGTGTACATGCTGCGCCGCGACCTCGGATCCGAGGACGCCATCGTCGGCGTCCGCGATCTCCGCATCGGTTCGGACATCCTAACGAGTGATGTGTCGGAGTTCGAGCAGGCCGTTGCCGCGCGCGACTACGATCGTGCGGCGGCGGTCTACGCCGGGCCGTTCCTGGATGGGTTCTACCTCCCTGGCGCCGCGGAGTTCGAGCGGTGGGTGGAGGAAGAGCGACGCTCCCTCGAGCACGACGGCGAAATGGTGTTCGACGCGTGCGCGTCCGGCGCCGAAGCGCGAGGCGACTACGCGACGGCGGTGACCTGGTGGCGCCGCCTGGCGGCGAGAGACCCGGTCAACGCGCGGGTCGCTGTCCGGCTCATGCGGGCGCTGGCTGCAGCGGGCGACCGCCACGGTGCCATTCGGCACGCCGCCATTCACCAGGCGCTCGTTCGCGAGGAGCTCGATCTCCCCGCCGATGCGGACGTCGTTAGGCTGGCCGACGAGATTCGGGTTTGGATGCATGGCCCCGCGCCAACCGTCGCAACGGCTGCCCCAGCGAATGAAAGTCCGCCCATCAGCGCACCTGATGTCGCCGTAAATGCCGCGCCATCGGTCGAGACGCCGACGGCGCCACGACCCGCACCGTCGAAACGGGTTCCGCGACTCGTCGCATTGGGAACGGCGGCGGCGGTGGTGGCCACAGTCGGAGCGTGGGCGGTGCGTGGTCGCATGGCCGTGGAAGCACCAGTGGTTGTCCCCTCGCGCGTCGTCGTCGCGCCGCTCGAGAATCGAACCGGAAACCGGACGCTCGATCCGGTAGGGTCCATGGTCGCGGAGTGGATCACGCAAGGGCTGCTGCGAACCGGGTTGGTTCAGGTGGTCGATCCGCGTACGATGCTCGAGACCGCACGAGAGGCCGGCCCGTCGCGCGGCGACGATTACCTTCGCATGCTCGCCGAACGGACCGGTGCCGGGACCGTCGTATCCGGAACGTACTTCTCGGAAGGCGACTCGCTCCGCTTCCTCATGCGGATCACCGGCGCGCCGTCGGGCGAAGTGCGACACACCGTGGACGTGGTGGACGCGCCGCTGGCGCGGCCGACGGCTGCGCTGGAGCCTCTGCGACAACGCGTGACAGGAGCGCTGGCCGTCCTGCTCGACCCGCGGTTGAACAACTGGACGGCGCGGACGACTCAGCCGCCGACGTACGAGGCATACGGCGAGTTCCTCCTCGGGATGCAGACGTTCGGGCCCGACTACGAGAACTCGTTGCGTCACTTCGCGAAAGCAGCCCGCCTCGATTCGACGTACTGGCAGGCCATGCTATGGGCGGCCATGTCGTACGCGAACCTTCATCGCTACCGTCCCGCCGATTCGCTCTTCCGGATTCTCGATCGCAATCGCGCGCA
>JAJKIV010000481.1 GCA_021154285.1 Gemmatimonas sp.
AACCTCCTGATCGTCGAGCCCCTCACGCAGCAGTACCGCGACATGGAGGCCGGCGTCCGAGTTGTGCACCTCCACCAGGTCGCCGCAATGTCGCTCCAGGCCGCGAAGCAACGCATCCCGCCGCTCGAGGTACGCGCTCCGCATGCGGCGAAGGTGCCGCACAAAGTGTCCCGTCTTGAGAAACTCCGCGAGCGAGCGCTGGTAGAGCGTGGCCGCGAAGATGTCGAACGCGAATCGCGACTCCAGAAATCTCGTCCAGAGCGGCGGAGGGACCACCACGTAGCCCACGCGCACCGCTGGAAAGAGCGCCTTGCTGAACGTGCCCATGTAGATCACGCGATCGCGTGCATCCATGCCCTGCAGCGAGCCGACAGGGCGACTGACGTACCGGAACTCGCTGTCGTAGTCGTCTTCCAGAATCCACGCGTCGTGGCGCGCCGCCCAGTCCAGCAGCGCGAATCGGCGCGGCGCCGACATGGTCATGCCTAACGGGTACTGATGCGACGGCGTCACGTACACCGCGCGGATCTTCGCCCCGCGTCGTTGCAGCGCGGCGACGTTCAAGCCTTCCTCATCCACGGGCACCGGAACGAGCTGCGTGCCGGCAGCCCGAAACGCGCGATGCGCGCCGAAGTAGCCGGGCTCCTCGATCGCGACACGATCGTTCGGCTCGAGCAGCGTCGATGCGGCGAGTCGGAGTGCCGCCTGAGATCCGGGGACGATGAGGATCTGATCGGCCACACACCGCACCGCCCGCGAAGTCCGGAGATGCTCGGCCACCGCAACCCGAAGGCTACGCAGACCAGCCGGGTCGCCATACGCCAGCCGCTCCGGCGTCTCCGCGCGAACTTCCTGCGCGACCAACTTCGCCCACGCCGCCTGGGGGAACAGATCGAGCGCCGGAAGGCCGATCTGAAACGGCACCACCGGGAACCTCCAACTCGTCGACGACGACTGATTCGGCGCGGCACTCTCGCGAGTGCCCGCCACGGCACGCGCGCTCGGCGTTAGGCGGTCGGTCGCCCGGGATCGCATCAGATCGTCCGGGATGTTCCCGGTAACGAACGTGCCGGAACCGGTTCTGCCCACGAGATACCCCTCGTGCAGGAGCTGCTCGTAGGCGTTCAATACCGGCAATCGCGAAACGCCAAGGTCAGCCGCGAGACTTCTGGTAGACGGAATCCGCTGCCCCGGCCGCAGGCGACCATCCAGAATCGCGTGGCGCAATCCATCATAGATCTGCCGGAATATCGGAACGCCGATGCTGCGGTCGAGCGGGATGTGCATGAACCCGAGGAATCGGGAATAGGGAATCGGGAATCGAAACTGCGAAGATCGCGCGCCCGAAAAGTGGCTATGCTGAGTTGAGCCGAAATGGTGATGGCGAAAGTACCGCTCTCCAGGATATAGATCGAGCGTGGGCACCGGCCGGGGGACGGCCCAGAACGAACACAGGAGGCTTCGTGGCGCAGCATCTCGATGGGCGAGCTCTTTCGGGCGATGCGTCGATGAGTGTGCGTGACTCGATCCGAATCGTGAGCCCCGGTCACGCGGCGTTCGCGGTCGTCCTGATCGCCCTCGGCATCATGGGATTCGTCACGCGCGAGTTCTCGCAGATGTGGCAGCCCGTGCCGAAATGGGTGCCGGGGCGCAGCGCGCTGGTGTTTCTCTGCGCGATGATCTCGCTCGGAACCGGCATTGGCCTAGCGTTGCGGCGGTCGGCACTCGTCGCCTCGCGTGTGCTGCTTGTCGCCTTGCTGATCTGGCTGGTGGCGCTGCGACTACCCAACCTTTTCTATGAGCATCCCGTCGTGCTCGTTGGCTGGACGTTCGGGTCGACGGCGGTCATGGTCGCGGCCGCGTGGGTGCTCTACATCTGGTTCGCGCGCGAGCGCGATTCAGCACATCCCGGCATTCTCGCCGACGCCGCGGGGCTGCGCATCGCCAGGACGCTGTACGGCCTGTCGATGATTCCGTTCGGCCTCGCGCACTTCATGTTCCTCGACGCGACCACGGTACTCATTCCGGACTGGCTCCCGGGGCACGTGGCGCTGGCGTACTTCACCGGTGCGGCATTCATCGCGGCGGGGCTTGCCGTGTGCATCGGCGTTCTTGCATACCCGGCCGCCGCGCTGTCCGCGCTGCAAATGGGGCTGTTCACGCTGATCGTCTGGGTGCCTCGCATGCTCACAGGCAACGTCACCGACTTCCAACGTGGCGAGTTCGTCTCGTCGTGCGCGTTGACGGCCGGCGCCTGGGTGGTGGCGGAGTCCTACCGCGAGCGGCGTAGCTCGCCTGGGCGAATAGCCATCGCGTGATCGAATGACAGGGAATGCAGCGGATATGCGTTCTTGAGAAGAGAAAGGACGCATCGCCCTTCACACTGTCCGTCGAATGCAGAGGAACCAGAATGACTCGCCAGATCGTTTTCACGACCAGGGCGCCGAAGCCGCCTGCCACGTATAGCCAGGCCGTGAAAGCGGCGGGTCTCGTTTTCGTCTCGGGCACGTCTCCACACAATCCGGCGACGGGCACCGTCACCGCGACCACGATCCAGGAGCAGACGAGGCAATGCCTGACGAATATCGCCGCGATTCTGGAGGAGGCCGGGAGCTCGCTCGACAAGATCGTGAGCGTGACCGTCGTGCTCGCGGATGAGGACGAATTCGGCGGAATGAACGAGGAGTGGTTGAAGTGGTTTCCGTCGAACCCGCCAGCGCGCCAGGGCGCGAAGCTGCCCGTCCGCATTCCCGGCCTCAAGGTATCGATTGCGGCGATCGCCGAGGCGTAGAAAACGGGGTCAGCCTAACGGGTGCATTTGGCGTACTTTCTTTAATCTGCGGTCAAGCCTTCGAGTGCGAGCGTCCTAGGCCCTGCAGACGAGGGAAACCAACGCCATGCCGATCTACCCGGTGGACCCGTTCCCCACCGACGCGCTCGAGGCGAATCGCAGCGGTCACCTCACCACCGAACAGCGTGACCGCCTGCGACCGATCGCGCGCTACGCGAGACAGAGCGCTTTCATCGTCGCCGTCGTGTTGGCGGTGGCGTCAGCGATGATGGTGTCCGACCGACAACTCTCGCTGCCCGCGGTCCTGCGCGTCCCACTCGCTGGTGTGTGCCTCGTTCTCGCCGCGTTCTTTCTGCTGCGCGCGATCGTCGGTGGTGACGCGCTGACTCGCGATCTCCGCCACATGAAGGTTCAAACCGCCGAAGGGCCGATCGGGAAACGCCGTGGTGGCTCGACGGGTCGTTCCGGCAAGAGAGGTTATTTGTTCGATGTTGGAGACGGCACCTACCGCGCGGCGTCGCGTCGATCCTACGACGCGGCACCGGACGCCGGCATCGTGCGTGTGTACTTTCTCCCGCGCAGCCGGCGGGTGGTCAACCTCGAGCGCCTGGCGGATGTCGCGTTCGCGCCAGGCACGACCGCGAAGGAGATGGTCGCATCGCTCGGCGCCGCGGTTCGTTCGCACAATCGCGGCGAGGCCAATGAGATTCGCGCGAGGATGGCGCCGATCGCCGACGCGATGGCTGCTGCTCGCGACGTACCGGCGACGCCACCGCCGTTAGGCGAACGCGACCCGCGTCCGCTCGAGCAGGCCATCATGGGCACATGGCGGAGCCCGATCCTGACCGTGACCTTCAACGCCAACGGCAGTGTCTCGGCGACGATGCTTGGCGGAATGCAGCGCCGCGGGCGCTGGTCGGTCAACCGCGCTGGGCGACTGGTCTCGGACGTCACGGGTCACGAGGGCGCGGCCGAGGCGTGGATCGTCGGCGACGAGCTCACCATTGCGGCGGAGGGACAGGCACTCAAGTTCACGCGCGACTGAAGAATCGACGAGGATTGTCGACGGTGATCGCCCGAATCTGCGCATCCGTGACGCCGAGTTGCTTGAGATAAGGAATTGTCTTTCGCGTCACGAACAGCATGCCGTCCGGGTTGAGCTTGTCCATCACGTCCATCGCGCCTGTGCCCGCGATCGTGACGCCGAAGTACCAGTCGTTCGACAGAAAGAGCTTGTCGGTGAAGCCCGCATCGATCATCTGCTTCACGGTCGTTGCACGCTGCTGCCACGACGGAAGTCCGGCGGCGGGAGGTCGAAGGCCCTGCGGATTGTGGTCAATGCCGAGCGTGTATCCGCGTCGCGCGAGGCCGGTGAGATAGTCCATGTCGGTCGTCTCGTCGCTGTGCCCGAGGCACACGGACGTTGGGCTCAACCCTTCTGCCTCGAAGATCTCGGCCTGCTTCTCACCGATTCGGCCGACGGCGTACGTGTGAGTCGTGACTGAAGTGCCCGTTGCCTTGCTCGCTCGCGCCGCGGCGCGGAGCGCCTTCTCGAGAAATGGTGTGACGCCCTCGCGGTCCGTGGCGACCTTGATGACCCCGGGCTTGACGTCGGTTCCGTCGATGCCGTGTTCGATCTCGAGCCTGAAAAAGTCCGCGAGCTCGTCGACGGTGCGCGCCGCCATCGTGAGCGACGGGTTCAACCAGTGTCCTGTGCACGCGACGATCTGCACGCCGGATCGTCGTGACACGTCCTCGAGAAACCGAATGTCGCGGCCGATGTCGGAGGGCGTCACGTCGACGATGGTGTCGACGCCTTCGGCTTTCATCGTCGTGAGCTTGCCGACGACGCGGTCTCTGAATGCCGCGCGGCCGCCGACGAGCGCGGGCCACGTCTCGAGGATTCCGGCCGAGCCGGCGAAGATGTGGTCGTGCGGAAGTGTGAACCCGAGCTTCGCGGGGTCGATCGGTCCGAGGACGGTTTGCACCGGCCGCGGTGCCTCGGTTGCGCGGCGCTCGTAGGAGCGCGGCGGCCAGACGTTAGGCGTCAGGGCGATGGCGCCGACTCCCAGTTGCGTGAGAAACTCGCGTCGAGTCGAGGATTGTCTCATAGCAACGGATTCGGGATGACCGTCAAATCTGGTAGTCTGAACGCGGGCAGGTCCAGCCGTGCGGAACGCCCTGCCGCTTCGCTACGTTAAGAGCGGACGCCGAGTTCGCGGCACTGCTCGCCGAGCTCGGCGGCGTAGACACGCGGTTTCATTCCGTGCGTCGCCGGCATCGCCATGCAGACCGGAGGTGGCAAGTGACAACGAATCGATCGGCAAGTCTAGGCCTGGCGCTTTCGGTTTTCGCGTTTGCTGCGGCGCACACCCGTTCCGCAACAGACCGATTCCCGGTTGGCAGCTATGACTCCGATGCGTATACGCTCACGTTCGACACGACCGGCACCTTCCGGTACGTGAAAGGCGACCAGTTGATGGTGCAGGGGAAGTACGTCGTTCACGACAGCACGGTGGTGTTGACTGACGAGCGCGGGCCCGATGCCTGCGTCGGCGGCGACCGGAACCCTGGCAGCTACCGCTGGGAGCTCGTGCGCAGTGCGTTGTGGTTTCGCCTGATCCACGATCCCTGCCCAGACCGAGTTCGCGGCGTGGCGGACCAGGGGTGGCAGCCGCACAAACCTCACTGAGTCGACGTTGCGGCGCGTTAGGCCGCAATACGAACCCATCACCTCCGCCTCCCTGCCTTCTTGTCCATGACGATTCGCTTCGCCGGCGTCGCGCTAGCCAGCGCCCTCGCGCATACGGCGATCGCCCAATCGCCTGCCCAGACGCCGAGCGCCGCGACTCCCGTCGGAACCTGGCGCGGCACATCGACGTGTCTGGTGCGCCCGTCGTCATGCAACGACGAAGTCGTCGTGTACCGAATAACACCGATGAAGGCGCCAGACAGCCTGTCGGTCGACGCACGCAAGATCGTCCGCAGCGAGGAAGAAGCCATGGGCGTTCTGGTCTGCCACCTGGTGAAGCCGAGTGGTCAACTCACGTGTGCTTTCCCGCAGGGCGTGTGGTACTTTCGCGCGCGCAACGATAGCCTCACGGGCGAATTGCGGCTCCGTGACAACACCCGGTTTCGCGAGGTTCGAACCATACGCTCGCCGTAGCAACGGGTGCCGACCCGACGCGCCCGACGAGCCTAACGACAGTAGCTGGACCTACGACCCACAGGCCGGCGCCTGCACTCCTGCAGCCTTCGCAACCGGAGTCTTCCCTGCCTTGCTGAGCGCGGCGTTCAACGCGCTGAGGTCCGGGCCGTTGAATGCACGCCACGCAGCGACCGACTTACCGAGATCGTTGCACGCCGACTTCTGACCCGCGAGCATCGCCGCCGTCGGCGCGATGTCGCCGTTGTCGAACGTGCCGAGCTGACGCAGGAACACGTTCACGAGCTGCACGAACGTGGGGTGCGCAATGGCGCTGGCACCGCCGAAGCCGGCAAACCCGCCTCCCGACACGGGAGCGCGCCCGCCCAGCGAGTCGAGCTTCGCGATGAACGGCCGAACCGCCTTCGCGAGGTCGCTCGCGGAATCGCCTGCCGTCACTCCGCGAAGCTGCGCCCGCATCGTGTCCACCTGCTTGAACGCGTCCCACGCGACCCGCTCCGAGGCGTTCAGCTTCCTGATCAACGCATCCTCGGCTCTGAGCGCCGCGAGGGTCGCCGGTGACCTCGGGTCGTTCGTGACGACCACCTTCTCCGTGTGTGCTTTCCCGTCGACCGTGAGCCTAACGCTATATGTACCGGGCGGCACGAGCGCACCTTCCGGCGACGCCGGTGTCTGACCGGGGTTGGCGTTGATCTCGAACGTGTGCGTGAATGCCGGTGGCGAGTCGTAGCGCAGATCCCAGGTCACGCGATGCGTGCCAATGTCCGTGGGGAGCGGCTGCTCCACCTCGACCCAGAAGTTCGGATGCGGCGGACGCGCCGCTTCGGGCACGGGCGTGATGGGATCGCTGGAATAGTGCCGCACCGCCGTGCCGGCTGAATCGAGCACGTCGAGCGTGACCTTGCCGTTCGGCCTGGAGCCAAGCCAGTAGTAAATGATGGCGCCGTCGGGCGGATTGAGCGCGTGCGGCACTTCGAGCGGGAACGGCGTGTCCGCGCCGACGTTGCGGCGCACGCGCACCGCGCCATCCGGCTTGAAGAGGTGTACGCTTTCGTTAGGCACGCTCGCGTTCATCTGCCTGAGGACCGTGTAGTCGTCGAGCACGAAGATCCCGCGGCCGTACGTGCCGACGATGAGGTCGTTGCCCTTGAACGCAATGTCGCGGAACGACGTCGTCGGCAGGTTGAGCATCAGCGACTGCCACGAGTCGCCGTCGTCGAACGACACGTACATCGCGCTCTCGGTGCCGAGGAACAGCAGGCCGGCGCGCTTCGGGTCTTCGCGCAGGATGCGCGCGTAGCTGCCGTTGGACTCGCCCGTGGCGAGGCCGTTGGCGATGAGCGTCCACGTCTTCCCGTAGTCGCGCGTGCGATACACGTACGGATTGTAGTCGGCGTCCGCACGCGCATCGGCCGTGACGTACGCCTCCGCGGGATTCGTGTGCGACGCTTCCACGGAGTGGATCTGGCCGATCCTCTTGAAGCCTGACGCATCGCTCCACGTCTTGCCGTTGTCGCGCGTGACCTTCACCAGCCCTGTGTTGGTGCCCACCCAGATCGTGCCGCGTGCGATGGTGGACGCGCCGATCGACATGATGGTGCCGCCGATCGGGTCACCCGGTTTCGGCGTGGCCGAGTCAGGAGGCGGAGTGAAGTTGGCAGGATAGCCGAGGTTCGGGCTGATCTTCGTCCATGTCTTGCCGCCATCCGACGTCGACATGAGGTACTGGAAGCCGGCGAGCAGCGTGTGTGGATCCCATGGCGTGAACAACAGCGGCGCGTCGCTGTTGGCGCGCAGCCTGAGCGCCGGGTCTTCCCCCGGGCTCACGTTGACCCACTGCTCACTGGGATAGGAAATCCTGATGACCCCGTTGCCCGTGGCGTACACGGTATTCGGGTCGAGCGGGTCCGGCAGCACCGTGCCCCACTCCCACGCGTTCACGGGATCCCAGTCCAGCGGCGTGACAGCGCCAAGGTTGCCGCGTGCACGCGTGCGCACCGCGCCGGCATCCTGCTGCGATGCGTAGATCCAGTACGGGAACGAGTTGTCCGTGGCGATGTGGTAGACCTGCTCGGTGGACTGGTTGTACCACGAGCTCCACGTGGCACCGCCGTCGAGCGACACGATCGCGCCCTGGTCGTAGCCGAGGATGATGCGCTTGCCGTTGGTGGGGTCGATCCATCCTTGCTGCGGATCGTCGCCACCCGGCGCGCCCCTGAAACCGGTGAAGGTCTTGCCGCCATCCTTCGAGATGTACGACGACGTATTGAAGACGTAGACCAAGTCCGGATTCTTTGGATCGATGTACACGCCGCAGTTGTAGCCGCCCTGTCCATTGCGGATGCGCGAGTCGTCCGACGCCATCTGCTTCCAGGTCGCGCCGCCGTCGTCGGAACGGAAGAACCCGACGTTGGTGGTGAGGTAGACGCGTTGCGCGTCGGTGCCGATGGCGACCGCGATCGAAGTGCGGCCGGGGATGCGCGGCAGCCCAGTGCCACTGAGCTCTTTCCACGTGGCGCCGGCGTCCACTGACTTGTAGATGGCAGTGCCAGTCGGGCCGCGGCCGGCGGCACCACCGCCGCCACCGGGGCCACCGCCCTGACCGCGCGGAGGCACGATCGGCGGACCACTCGGCGGCGTATAGTGTCGCACGGTGGTGGCGAAGACCACGTCGGGTTTGTCGAACGCGGTTGCCAGCTTCTGGATACCCGTCGAGTCGTCAACGAACAGCACGCGGGTCCAGGTCGCACCGCCGTCGCCGCTGCGATATATGCCGCGCGAGTCGTTCTTCGTGTGAACGTCCCCCTGCGCCGCGACGAGGACTCCGTTCGCGTCGCGCGGGTCTACGAGGATGCTCGGGATCTGCTTCGTCTTTTCGAGCCCGATGTGCGTCCACGTGGCGCCGGCATCCGTGCTCTTGTACATGCCGTTGCCTTCGGCCACGCCGCCGCCGGTGATCAGGTCGCCGGTGCCGACGTATATGATGTTGCCGTTCGATGGCGCCACCTCGAGCGCGCCGATCACCTCGGCGTCCTTGACGCTGTCGGAGATGGGCCACCAGGTGGCGCCGGCGTTGGTGGTCTTCCAGACACCGCCAGCGGGCGTGCCGATGTAGAACGTGCCCGGCTCGCCGATCACGCCGGAGACGGCGGAGATGCGGCCGCCGCGGAAGGGACCGATGCTGCGCCAGACGAGGCCAGAGAGCATCTCGGGCCTGAAGGGTGTCGCGGCGACGGAGAGGGCGGCGACGGTGAGGGCGACAAGCGCGACAGCGCGTTTCATGTTCATCGCGGTGCTGGATGGGGCGAAGTGGGTGGCTCGCCTAATATGGACGGGCGACAGGCAACTGGCGACTGGCGAGCTCGCGGCGCTGTCAGCATCGTTCCTCGCGGAGTGTTCATCGCCACCACTGAACTCTTACGCGTTAGGCACTCAACCGACCATCGTGCTGGAGCTCTCTGCAGTTACCGAGCGATTCAAGGCCTATGTCGCCGGTGCGTCGTCCCGCTCTCAACTCGAGTTCTGGATCGCGGACCAGGTTCTCGCGGTCACGTCTACGGATTCTGTCGCGCATGCGGCGGCATCGCCCGAGAGCGTCTTGGCGTATCGGTTAGGAGAGGCGTTCTGCGTGCTTCAGGCGGACGACGAGGAAGCCGCGCACTTCGCGAGCCGGATCCTCGGTTGTCTGGATCAGGTGACGGACGTCGACGGCGTTCACGACATCCTTCCGCTCATCCGGCAGCACGAGGCGTTCTCGGTCCTGATTTCCAAGCATGCGCGTGGACTCATCAGCCGCAGCGGCTTCAGATCCATCGTCAAGAAGCGCTTTCCCTCTGACAGCGTGCGCCCATGGCTCGAAGCGGCATCGCTGGAGCAGCTCGTTCGTCTCACGGAGCTCATCGAGCGGGAGGACTTCGTGAGTCTCCGATCGCTTCTCGCGCTCCCGCCCGCCTAACGTCGTTAAACCCGGCAGTTTCCATCTGCGGTATCGCGATGTCAGACGTCGTACACAAGCGGCTCATCGGCCGCCGCTGCAACTCGCTGCTCGTGTACGAGGCCCACGATTCGAACGGTCTCGTCGACGGCGCTGCGATGATCGTGCTCGTGCTCGATCAGCCTGATGGCGGGGAGGAGTGGGTCCGTGTCTTCTTCGACGCCGGAGGCTGGTCGTGGACCACGTCCAACGAGCCGGTGGCGGAGCCGGAAGACCCGACGGGCGAGCTCCGCTTCCCGTCGACGGACATCGCCGCCCTCCTTGGCGTCGCGGGAACGGACATTCGGCTGGCCGAGCTCCTGTCCCGCGGAGAAACGGCAGCGCGGTTCCTGCTCGGGTTCGCGACAGGCGTGATGGTCAGCGTGGAGCACGACGGCGACCGCACGCACTTGCAGATCATCCCACCTGCCACCTAGCGTGGACGCACTGGCTTCCCGAGGTCTTTGAACAAAGAAAAGGATGAGACCCCGTTACCCATCTTTCTTCTAGGGAACGATCTTCGGTGACACGAGCCGCATCATCTGATCGATCGAGTTCACTGCGCGACACGGCTGGTAGTCGAGCGACCCGCACGCCGGCGCCGGGCCCTGAGCCTTGGCGCCGGGGATGACGGGGATGCTGATGACGGAATGCTGCGCGGCCGAGTGATAGACGGTGTTCCGTCCCGGCTGCCCGGTGGGTTGGAAGCCCCAATCCGGTTGCGTGATCGGCGACGGCGCCATGATGGTGAC
>JAJKIV010000482.1 GCA_021154285.1 Gemmatimonas sp.
AACTGCGTGCCGCAACCGGGCGTCGATCGCCGGCTCGACGCGCAGGGCGACAAGATCATGGCGCGCCTCGTGTATCGCCGGATCGGGAACCGCGAGTCCCTCGTGGCGGTGCATTCGGTGAACACGTCGAACGGCGGCGGTGGGGTGCGCTGGTACGAGCTCCGCGTCGACAAGCAGCGGCAGGTCTCGGTCTATCAGCAGGGCACGTACGCGCCCGAAGGGTTCTATCGATGGATGGCGAGCCCGGCGATGGACAAGCACGGGAACATCGGCATCGGCTACTCGTTCGGCGGAACGCCGCACTTCGCAGGTCAGCGCTTCGCCGGTCGGCTCATGAACGACCCGAAGGGGACGCTGACGTTAGGCGAGACGGTGCTCGTGGAGGGCGAGGGAGCACAGGCGAACACACAGCGGTGGGAGGATTACACGCAGACCGCCGTCGATCCGAGCGACGACTGTACGATCTGGTATGTCGGCGACTACCTCAAAAAGGACGCAGTCAACTACTCGACGAAGATTGGGGCGTTCCGCATGCCGGGATGTTCGTAGGGACCCGGGACTGGGGACATCGGGACTCGGCCGGGAGGCTATTACTGCAGTGGAAGGCTCCTCGGCACTAATGGCTTCGCGGCCGAGTCCCGATGTCCCGAGTCCCTAGAATTCGATTTGCGCCCCGAGCTCGACCACCCTGTTAGGCGGGATGCCGAAGAACTCCGTCGCCGAGCGGGCATTCTTCGACAGGAAGCTGAACAGCTTCTTCCGCCACCGCGGCATCCGCGACCGGCCCGTCGGGATCAGCCGCTCCCGACCGAGGAAGTAGCTCGTATCGCCCGGCCGCGCCCGCAGACCGTACCGGTCGCTCATCATGAGAATGCGCGGAACGTTAGGCGTCTCCATGAAGCCATACTCCGCGGTCACACGGAAGAAGCCGTGGTCCAGAGCCGTCACCTGGAGCCGCTCCGCATCCTCCACCTCCGGCACATCGGCGGACACGATCGACAACAACACGACCTGCTGGTGCAGGACCTTGTTGTGCTTCAGGTGATGCAGCAGCACCACCGGTGCGCCGTCGGTCACCGACGTCAGGAACACCGCCGTCCCCGGTACGCGATGCACGCGCTTGCGACCAATGTCCGCGAGCAGCAGGTCCAGCGGCATGCTCGACCGCAACATGATCTCGGCCAGGATCGCCCGGCCACGCTTCCACGTCGTCATCAGCGTGAGGATCGACAGGGCGATCGCGAGCGGCACCCACCCACCCTGCTCGATCTTGAGCGCGTTCGCGCCCAGGAACGCGAAATCGAACACGAAGAAGCAGCTCGACAGCAGCACCACTCGCCACAATGGCCAGTTCCACTGCGTGCGGGCGACCACCGCAAACAGCATGGTCGTGATCGCCATCGTGCCCGTCACGGCAATGCCGTACGCAGCACCTAACGCGTCCGACGACCGGAACCCGAGCACGATGAGCAGCGTGCCCACCATCAGCGCCTTGTTCACCTCGGGGACGTAGATCTGCCCGTGCTCGCGCTGGGACGTGTGCACGATCGTCAGGCGGGGGCTGTATCCGAGCTGAATGGACTGTTGGGCCAGGGAGAACGCGCCCGAGATGAGCGCCTGGGACGCGACGATCGCCGCCAGCGTCGCGACGACGAGGAACGGGTAGAGGAACCAGCGCGGCGCGAGGTAATAGAACGGGTTCTCGACCGCCTGCGGCATTCGGAGGAGCAGCGCGCCCTGACCGAAGTAGTTCAGCAGCAGCGCGGGAAGCACGAGCACGAAGAACGCGAGCCGGATGGGTCGCTTCCCGAAGTGGCCGAGGTCCGCGTACAGCGCCTCCGCGCCCGTCACCGCAAGGAAGACCGCGCCTAACACGGCGAAGCCGGCGAATCGATGCTCACCCATGAACCGCACCGCGTACACCGGATTCACCGCCGCGAGAATCTGCGGCTCTCGCGCGATCTCGATCAGGCCGAGTGTACCGATCGTCAGGAACCATAACAGCATCAGCGGGCCGAACGCCCTGCCCACGCGCGAGGTTCCGTGCTTCTGGAAAACGAACAGCACGAACAGAATGACCACGGCGATGCCGACGACGAACGGTTGCAGGCCCGGCGTCGCGACCTCCAGTCCTTCCACGGCGCTGAGCACCGAGATCGCGGGGGTGATGACGCCGTCGCCGAACAGGAGTGCCGTGCCGAACACGCCGAGGATGATGAGAATCATACGTCGCCGACGATCCTCGGCACGGGACTGCTTCTGTAGGATCAGCGCGAGCATGGCCAGCACGCCGCCCTCGCCCCGGTTGTCCGCGCGCAGGATGAAGACGAGGTACTTGAACACGACAACGAGGAGCAGAGCCCAGAACACGAGGCACAGGATGCCGTATACGTTCGCCGCGTTCGGCGTCAAGCCGTATTCGGCCGAAAACGTCTCGCGCATCGTGTAGAGCGGGCTGGTGCCGACGTCCCCGTACACGACGCCGAGCGCCGTGAGGGAGAGGATGGCGAGCCGCTTGCCTACGGGGTTGGCCGGCGGATGGCCGTGGCGGTCGTGCTGGTCCGCCTCGCCGTGAGGGACAGCAAGCTGGCCGGTGTTAGGTTCCCCGTCCGGGATTGCTTCAGGCGCGGCCACGCTTGTGCTGGACGGAGCGAGAGGCGTTGATACTTCGGTCGGCCGCATCGAGGAACGGCGGGTTGTGGCGGGGCTCGAACCCGAGATGGATCCGGTAGCCTAGACTTGCAGCCTAAGCGTTTGACGGGGATCCGGGCGGAGCGGACACATAAAAAAAGCGTAAAAGCCGATAGGTTACCGCTGTGGTCACCAACGAAGAGACGCGCGCACCCTTGTTCGCGACCGCGGAACGACGTGTCCTCGTGATCGACGACGAACCGAACATTCGTCGGGTCGTGAAGGACGCGCTGCGGCCGGACGCGCCACGCGTGCTCGAGGCCCGGACCGGCAGCGAGGCGCTGTCGATCGCCGCCGCGGAGCGCCCCGATCTCATCGTGCTCGACCTCGGGCTTCCCGACATGGATGGGATCGAGGTCTGTCGGCAGCTTCGCGCGTGGACGAGCGCGCCGATCCTCGTGCTCTCCGCGCGCGACTCCGAAACCGAGAAGACCGCGCTGCTCGACGCCGGTGCCGACGACTACGTGACGAAGCCGTTCGGGCCCGCGGAGTTTCGCGCGCGCGTGCGCGCCCAGCTGAGACGCGCCGGGATGGCCAGAGTGCCGGGCGGTGACGAGCCGTTGCGTGTGGGCAATCTCATGATCGACATCGCGCGTCGCACGGTCACGCGCGGAGACTCGACCGTCCATCTCACGCCAACCGAGTGGGGGCTGCTCATCGCCTTCGTGAAGAACGCCGGCAAGACGATCACGCATCAGCATCTCTTCCGGGCTGTGTGGGGCACCGCCCATGGGGACGCGCAGCAATACCTGCGCGTGTACGTGGCGCATCTCCGGCGGAAGATCGAACCCGATCCGTACGAGCCGAGGTACATCGTGACGGAGCCGGGCGTCGGGTATCGGTTCGAGCCGGAGGGCTGACGTGGACCAAGCGCAGGTCGAGCCCAGGCTGAGCCCCTATGGCGCGCCACGCGACGCGCCGCCGGCCGACAGGCAGCACGTCGTCGTTAGGTGGGTCGCGTGGCTCGCGGTGCTGGCGGTCATCACGGCCGTCATGTTCCTGCTGCGCCCCCAGCTCGACAAGGCGCACGTCGCGCTCGGCTTCCTCATCGTCGTCCTTGGCGGCAGCGCCGCCGGCGGCCGGGCACTCGGCGTCGCGCTCGCATTCCTCTCGTTCATTCTGTTCAACTACCTGTTCCTGACGCCGTACTACACGTTCATCATCGGCGATCCGCTCGACTGGCTCGTGCTGGCGGCGTTTCTCACGACGGGCGTCGTCGCCGCACAATTGTTGAACCGCGCCCAGGAGCGCGCCGAGATCGCACGCCAGCGGGCAATCGAGGTGGAGCGACTTGCCGCGTTAGGTTCCGAGACGCTCAACGCCGGCCGCGCCGAGGACGCGTTGCTCGCGATCGCCGAGGTGATTCGCTCCACGATCGGCGTGGACTGCTGCGAGGTGCTCGTGCCACGCGGGACACCACCGCAGCTGACGCTCCTCACGCGGACCGGCCCATGCGCCGATGGGGCCGGGTCGGCAGCCGACGTGACGAGCCCCTGGAGCCTCGCGGTGTGGGTGGCCGAGAAGCGCGCGGTGGCCGCGGAGCGCGCCGACGGCACGAAGTGGATCGGGGCGGGCGACGATTCGGACGAGCTGCTGCGCTGGCCGGCCGAGGACACCGAGATCCGCACGCTGCTGGCTCCGCTCATCGTCCGCGACCGTACGGTGGGCGTCCTGCGCGTGTCGAACGCGAAGCCGTACTCACTCGACTCGGGGCGGGAGCAATTCCTGCGGGCATTGTCGTTCTACGCCGCGCTCGGCGTGGAACGCGTGCAGCTCGTAGCCGAGGCGGAGCGCGCGGAGGCATTTCGTCAGGCGGACACGCTCAAGTCGGCGCTGATCGCCGGCGTCTCGCATGACCTGCGCACGCCGCTCACCACGATCAAGGCGCTGGCGCACTCGTTAGGCGAGGCGGGTAGCCCCGAAGCGCTGGCGATCGAGGAAGAGGCCGATCGACTCAACCGGCTCGTTGCCGACCTGTTGGACCTGTCGCGGCTCAACGCGGGGGCGATGACGATGCGCCCCGAGATCAACGCGGCCGAGGACCTCATTGGCGCCGCGCTCCGGCGCGTTGCCGGCGCGATCGACCCGAAGCGGATCCGGGTGACGAGCGGCGCATCAGGCAACGGCCAGGCCGACCCGGTGCTGCTCGGCCGCTTCGACTTCGTGCAGTCGCTCCGCGCGCTGGTGAACCTGCTGGAGAATGCCGACAAGTACAGCCCGCCCGGCGAACCCATCGAGCTGACCGTATCCCGCGCGGGGGAGCAGCTGAGGTTCGCGGTGGCGGACCGGGGACCGGGGGTGGAAGCAACGGAGACGAGCCGGATCTTCGAGCCGTTCTATCGGGCACCGGACGTGGCACCCGACATAGGCGGCGCGGGGCTGGGTCTCGCGATCGCGCGTCGGCTGGCAGCCGAGCAGGCTGGCGATGTGCTGTACGAGGCGCGGCGTGGGGGTGGGAGCGTGTTCACGCTGGTGCTTCCGGCGGCGGATTCGCCACCTAACGCGGAGTAGTCATTCGGGGACGATTCTTCGGTGCGGGCCAAGACGGCAGAGGGCGCCACGCATCCCGTTTTTCACCTCTGCCTTCTACCTACCGCTCACTGCCCACCGCCGGCTTCAGGGCGCTGCCCTCTGCCGTCTCCCCCAACCCGGGACGTCCATCGATTTTCATGGAATTTTCATGGACGACCAACCCGACTTTTGTGCGGTCTTTACGCGGAAA
>JAJKIV010000483.1 GCA_021154285.1 Gemmatimonas sp.
CCGCGCGTGCCCTCCTTGAGCGACGATTGCAACTCCGGTCGAGCCATCCGCAGCGCCGGTGCGAGACCGAACAGGAGTCCGGTAATGAGCGCGACGCCAAGCGTCGCGAGCGCGACTGTCACATCGATGCGTACGAGCTCGAGACGCGGGATGGCATCCGGATCTACCGCCAGCAGTGCCTTCATTCCCCACCACGCGAGAAGCGTCCCCGCAGCGCCGCCGGCGAGCGCGAGCACCGTGCTCTCGGTCAGCAGTTGCCTCACGACCCGCCGGCGATTGGCGCCGAGCGCCAGGCGGACGGCCATCTCGCGCTGTCGAGCTTCGCCGCGGGCGAGCAGGAGATTCGCGACGTTCGCACAGGCGATGAGCAAGACCAGCCCGACGGCCCCCAGCAGGATGAGCAGGGCCGGCCGCACATCGCCGACGATGGCATCGCGCATCGAGATGACCGTCGCACCGTAGCCCATGCTCGCCGGGTAGACGTTCGGATACTTCGCGACCGTGGCCCGCGTCAGGGCATCGAGCTCGCGCTGCGCCTGTTCGATCGTGACGTTAGGCCTGAGGCGGGCAACGCCACTCAGATAGTTCGTCGCACGCCCGGCCAGGCTATCGGGGTTGATATACATCGGGATGAACGCGTCGGCTTGCGCGAGTGTCACGTCGCGTGGCAGGATACCGATGACGCGACGGCTCACGCCGTTGAGCGTCAGCACTTTTCCGAGCAGGTCCGGACTGCCGCCGAAGCGGTTCTGCCAGAACGCGTATGACACGATCACGACCGGCTCGCGCCCGGTGCGACCTTCGTCGCCCTCGAAGTTGCGCCCGCGTATCGGCGAGACGCCGAGCGCCGGGATGACGTCGCGTGTCGCCGCGATGCCTCGTACACGCTCGGGCTCGCACGTGCCACTCGTCGCTGCGCAGCCGCTCGTGAGCGTCAGCGTCGCTCCGGTGTACGCCGCCATGTTCTCGAACACGTGCGTGAGACTCTTGTAGTCCATGAACTCCGGCTGCGACATCGAGTATCGGAGCGAGCCGGAGCCGCGAAATGCCGTGTAGACCCGAACGACCCGGTCGGGCGATGGATACGGCAGTGGCCGGAGCAGCACGCCGTTCACAACGCTCATGATCGCGGTGTTGGCACCGATGCCTAACGCCAACGTCACCAGCGCCACGAGGGTGAACGCGGGGCTCCGCCGCAGCGCGCGAGCCGCGTACCGGACGTCCTGACGCAGTGCATCCCACATGTCGGCGCGCCTCCGCTCCTGGTCGGTGAGTTGGTCGATTTCCTGGCAGCTTCGCCGGACGGCCGCGACGTTGCCGAACCGCCGCATGGCCTCCGCACGCGCGTCGTCGGGTGCGAGTCCCGCATCGACGTATTCGTGGATGCGAGACTCGATGTGAAAGCGGAGCTCGTCGTCGACGTCGGCGGTGAGATCGCTTCCCCAGAAGCGGAGGTATCGCCGCCACGAAGGTCCGGTCATACCGATGCGGTCGTCGTCGTCAGGACTTTCGAGACCGCCTGCGAGAAGATCGTCCACGTGGACGACTCGGCGCGAAGCTGCCGTCGCCCTTCGGCGGTGATCCGATAGTATTTCGCCCGGCGATTGTTCTCCGAAACGCCCCACTCGCTCTCCACCCACCCTCGACGCTCGAGTCGATGGAGGGCCGGGTAGAGCGAGCCCTCTTCGATCTGCAGGACGTCGTCGGTGACCTGCTGGAGCCATCGTGCGACGGCATACCCGTGCATGGGTCCCCAGCTCAGCGTCTTGAGCACGAGGACGTCCAACGTTCCCTGAAGAAGATCGACTGGCGAGGTCATGCTCGTTCGGGTCGTGGTGATCCGTTCCATAGAATCTCTAGGGGAGAAGATGGGATCATTCCCCTAGAATGTCAATGGGAGCGTGGCAGACCCTGACGGTCCGGTTGTTCCCGGCGTCCGTCCGTATCAGCTTGAGTGTATGGATCGACCTGATATACACGACGCCGATCGTACCGCGATCGATGCCCTCCGTGACCGGTGGGTCGCGGTCGTCGCGTCCGGGGACGTACGCGGGCTCGCGGACCTCGTGACGCCGGATTACGAGGTGTGGACGCACGGCGCGCCGGCGTTGACTGGCCCAGACACCGTGGTGGCGGCGATGGGCGCGGTGCTCACGAAGTACTCGGTCAACCAGTCGTACGAGCCGGTCGAGACCATCGTTGCCGGGGACTGGGCGTTTCAGCGCGGCATCGAGCGCATCCGCGTCGCCCCGAAGGGTGGCGGGGCGCCACAGGAGACCGCCCAGCGCGCGCTGCTCATTCTGCGTCGAGGCGCCGATGGACGCTGGCGATACGCGCGGGGGATGACGAACGGGTTGCCAACGACGGCCTCGGGCTAGCCGCGGCCGGTGTATCGTTCAGCCATCGTCGCGTCGCACCGTTGGCACGCTCGAGAAAGTCCGCCGGACTTCCAGCCATGAGCTCTCGATGACCATCAGCTCGCAATCCGATCTCGCCGCAATGCAGCGCGTTGGGCAACTCGTCGCGCGAACGATCGCGCACATGCGCGCGGCCGTCCGTCCGGGCCTGACGACGGCCCAACTGGACGACATCGGTGCACGGTTCGCGCGGTCGCAGGGCGCGCGGTCGGCACCGCAGCTGGCCTACGATTTCCCCGGCTTCAACTGCCTGAGCGTGAACGAGGAAATCGTGCACGGTATCCCTGGCGCGCGCGTGCTGCGGGAAGGTGACGTGGTGAAGCTCGACGTCACGCTGGAACTCGATGGCTACATGGCGGACAGCGCGGTGACCGTGATCATCCCGCCGGTGTCGGCCGAAGCACGACAGCTTCAGCGTGCCGCGCGCGTCGCCTTCAACAGCGGCGTCGCCGTCGCGCGTGCGGGCCAGTCGCTGCGCGAGGTGGGGCGCGCGGTCGAGTCAGCGGCGAAGCGCGAGGGCGCGGTGGTCGTGCGGGAGCTCACCGGCCACGGCATCGGCCGTCGCATTCACGAACCACCGAGCGTTCCGAACTGGGGAGATCCCGACGCACGGACCATCCTCACCGAGGGGATGGTGATCGCGCTCGAGCCCATGCTCACGAGCGTACCAGTGCGGGTGGTCGAGGAGGCGGACGGCTGGACGCTGCGCACACATAACCGCGTGCTGGCCGTCCATCACGAGCACACGATCGTGATCCGGCGTGGCGCTCCGCTCGTGCTCACGGCGGCTGCCTAACGGCTACCGTGCATCGTCCGATCTTCACCGCGTTGGCCGCCTGCGTCCTGACGGCCACGACACCGTCGTCATCCAACGACGTCGACCGGTACCTCGACCAGTTCATCGACCGGACCGTGAGCCCGCGCGATGACTTCTTCCATTACGCGGTCGGCAAGTGGCTGCGCGAGCACCCCATCCCCAAGAGCGAACGATCGTGGGGCGTCGCGGACGTCATTCAGGAGGAGACCTATCAGCGGCTGTTCGGGATCAGCACGGCCGCCGCGTCCGCGAAGGGCACGGCAGGGAGCAATCAACAGAAGATTGGCGACTTCTGGTATGCGGCCATGGACACGGCCACCATCGCTGCCCAAGGATTCGCGTGGCTCGACAGCGAGCTCGCGCGGATCACGGCAGTGAAGGACCTGAATTCGCTCGCCACGGAAGTCGCGCGGCTGCAGTACCTGGGCGTTGGGGCACTGTACGGGAACCTCATCATCCAGGACGAGAAGAACAGCGATCGCTACGCGGTCCACCTGTACCAGGGTGGGCTTGGACTCCCCGATCGCGACTACTACTTCGACACTGACGAACGTGCGGTAATGCTGCGCCGCGAATACGTCGCCCACGTCGGCCGGATGCTCAACCTGTTAGGCGACGTCAATACGGCGGCCACTGCCCACGCGAAGACGATCATGGCGATCGAGACCGAGCTCGCGCGTGCATCGCGCAAGCTCGAGGACCTCCGCAATCCGATCAAGAACTACAACGCCATGTCGCTCGACGACGTCGGCAAGCTCACGCCGTCGATTCGGTGGCGCGAGCACCTCGCCGACGGCAAGGTCACCGGGGTCGATACCGTGGTCGTCGGCCAGCCCGAGTTCTTCCAGCAAGTCGAGAAGTCGCTGCACGCCCACAGCATCGACGACTGGAAGACCTATCTTCGCTGGCAGCTCGCGAACGCTTACGCCACCGAGGCCGGCGGGCGTTTCGACGCCGAGCACTTCCACTTCTTCGGCACGGTCCTGAACGGGCAGCTCGAGCAGCGCCCCCGCTGGAAGCGCGTGCTCGACGAGGAAGAAGCCTACCTCGGCGACGCGTTAGGCCAGTTGTACGTCGCGCGGTACTTTTCGCCGAGAACGAAGCAGCGGTACGAGAAGTTGACGAACGAGATCTTCGACGCGTTCGCCGATCGCATCCAGAACCTGACGTGGATGAGCCAGCCCACGAAGGACCGAGCCCTCGTGAAGCTCGCCGCGGTGACGAAGAAGGTCGGGTATCCCACCAAGTGGAAGGACTACTCCAGCTACGCGGTGGACCGCCGCTCGTTCCTCGGCAACGCGGTGCGTGGCAACATGTGGCGGAGCGATTACATGATCGCGAAGCTGCACCGCCCAGTGGATCGTGCCGAGTGGGACATGACGCCGCAGACGTATAACGCGTACTACAACGCGTCGAACAACGAGATCGTGCTGCCGGCCGCGGTGTTCATCCTGCCCGGAATCGCTGATTCGCTCGTGGACGACGCCATCGTATACGCGTACGCCGGCGGAACGACGATCGGCCACGAGATCACGCACGGCTTCGACGACGAAGGCCGTCAGTTCGACGAGAAGGGGAATCTGCAGAACTGGTGGACGCCGGCCGATGAGAAGGAGTTCGACCGCCGTGCGAAGCGGATCATCGACCAGTACAACCAGTATGTCGCCGTCGGCTCGATGCACGTGAACGGCTCCGCGACGCAGGGCGAGAACATCGCCGACCTGGGCGGCATCAACCTCGCCTGGGACGCGTTCAGGAAGACGGATCAGTACAAGCGCGGCGCGAAGCTTGGCGGGCTGACGCCCGCGCAGCGGTACTTCATCGGCTGGTCGTTAGGCTGGATGAACCAGATTCGGCCGGAGAACCTCGCGGTGCGGGTAAAGTCCGACGTCCACGCGCCGAGCCCGTTCCGGGTGATCGGACCGGTGTCGAACGTGATGCCGTTCTACGACGCGTACGGCGTCAAGCCGGGAGACCGGATGTATCGGCTCGACTCGGTTCGGGTGCAGATCTGGTGAGCGGATCCGCCGAGGTTCCTCACGTCACCGACGTGGCGCTCTCGCAGCGGCTGGAGCGAGCGGAGGCGAAGGCAAGCGCCGCGTACGTGGAGTCGCGTTCGCACGCCGCTCCCGCCCTCGGCGCCGAGTGGCGCGACTTCGACGGCACGTACGCGATGTTCGACGGCGTCGGCTCACCACTGTCGCAGACGTTTGGGTTCGGTCTGTTCTCGTCGCCGACGAGCGTGCAGCTCGAGGCCATTGAATCGTTCTTCCAGGAACGCGGGGCCGAGGTCTTCCACGAGGTGAGCCCGTTAGCGGATCCGGTCGTACTCGGGCTCATGGCGGAGCGCGGATACCAGCCAATCGAGCTGACGAGCGTGATGCACTCGCGCCTAACGTCTGGTCGCGCTCGATCGCATCGACCGCCGGCGCCGGAGCTCGTGGTGCGCCGAGTGGAGGCCGGTGGCGAGGACGCGTGGGCGGAAACGGCCGCGCGAGGCTGGAGCGAGACGCCCGAGGCTGCGGCATTCATCCGCGACTTCGGTACGGTGAGCGCTCGCGCGAGAGGAACGGTGTGTTTCGTCGCGGAGTGGGAGGGTCACCCGATCGCCGCAGCGGCGACCGCGGTGCACGACGGCGTCGCGCTGCTCGCCGGCGCGAGCACGGATCCGGCGTTCCGTGGTCGCGGCGCTCAGGCGGCGCTGCTCGACACGCGTCTCGAGTACGCGGCTTCGATGGGCTGTGAGCTGGCGATGATGGGTGCGCTCCCGGGTAGCGCGTCGCAGCGGAATGGGGAGCGGCAAGGGTTTCGGATCGCGTACACCCGCATCAAGTGGCAGCTGCGCCGGTAGGGTACCACGTCGTTAGACCGCGGGACGCAGACCGGGAATCGCTAATCCCACCGCAACGCGCGAACCGGATCGAGCCGCGCCGCGCGACGCGCGGGCAGCCACGCAGCGAGCGCACCGGCAGAGAGCAGGACCAGTGATACGGCAGCAAGTGTGACCGGGTCGGTTGGAGTGACCCCGTAGAGCAACGGCTTCGCCAGCACGCGGAGCGACATCGCCACCGCGAGCCCGGCCGCGAGGCCGATCGCGCTCACCGTCACGCCTCGTCGCAGGATGGACGTCCGCACCGACGACGGCGTCGCGCCTAACGCCATGCGCACGCCGATCTCGCGCGTCCGCTGCGCGGTCACGTACGACAGCACGCCGTAGAGGCCGATCGCGCCCATGAAGAGTCCGATCACCGCCGCGACCGCAAACCCGATCATCGAGAACCGCATCCCACTCTTCGCGGTATCGACGACCGACGTCATCGTCCGCGCCTCCGCCAGCGGCAACGTCGGGTCGAGCCGGGCGAGCTCGCGACGGGCCGACGCGATGAGCTGCGCCGGCGGCGACTTCGTGCGCACCGCGTAGACCATCGATCGCGCGAGCCAGTCCATGTCAACCTTCGGTATGTTGACCATCGCGTAGTACACCGCTCCCACTGGCTCCTGGTCGAGCGACACGCCTCGGACGTCACCAACCACGCCCACGACGTTCGACCACGGTCGCTCGTTGGAGACCTTCGCAACACCATGCGCCACGCGCGCGCCGATTGGCGGCCGCCCCTGCATCACCCTCCGCGCGATCGATTGGGTTACGAGCACCGCACCGGTGATGCGATCGGTGTCCGATCGCTCGAGCGGCCGACCCGCGACGACCGGAATCCCCATTGCCTCGAAGTACCCCGGCGTCGCGACGCGCATCTCGGCCAGCGGCGGCAGCGCGTCAGGCGGGGGCGTGACACCTTCCATGCGCAGCGGATCGAAGTCCGAGAATGAAGGGGAGAGCGGGAGCGTTCCGGTCGCGCCGGCGACTTCGACGCCTGGCGTGGCGCGAATGCGATCCAGCATCGCGTAGTGGAACTGGGCAACCGACTCTGAAGTCTGGTACCGCGAATACGGCAACGCGATCCGGAACGTCACGACACCATCCGGCCGAAATCCGACGTCCACGTGACGCAGCTTCTGGAAGCTTCTGAGCACGAGACCCGACCCGACGAGCAGCACGGTGGCCATGGCCACCTGCACCACCACGAGTGTCTGGCGGAGCCCGGCGCTGTGGCGGTCGATCGTGGCGGCGCGGTCCCCACCACGCAACATGGTCGCGGGCGCCACGGCGCGGTTTCGCACGATGGGCACGACGCCGAACGCAACGGCGACGACGGCCGCAACGAGCGTCGTACACGCGAGCACGACCGCGTCGATCCGAATGTCGGCGAGTCGCGGCAGGAGATCGGGCGCAAGACGCGGGAGCGCTGACACCGCTCCCCACGCCAGGAGCACGCCGAGGCCGGTACCCATGATCAGAAGCATCACGCTTTCCGCGAGCGACTGCGCCAGCAGATGCCCCCGCTCGGCGCCTAACGCCACGCGGAGCGCCACTTCGCGACGACGCGCTTCGGCCCGCACGAGCAGGAGGCTGGCGACGTTGACGCAGGCGATGAGCAGAACGAGACCGACCATGGCCCAGAGCGTCCACAGAACGGGGCGCACGCGACCGACCACATCATCGAGGTAGGGATGGACATCCGCGGTGAGCCCGGCGTCACGGATCGTCTTCTCCGTGAGAAAGTCCGTGAGCTTCGTGACGCCGGGCAGCAACTGGGTGAGCTCGCGCGTTGCCTGTTCGGGCGTCACTCCCTGACGGAGACGGGCAATGCCCGGCGTGTTGAATCCGCCGAGGTCGTTGCGGTCGACACGCATCGGGACCCAGATCGAAACCGCGGGTGTCGGGAAAACGAAGCCCGCCGGCATGACGCCGACGATTTCGTGCGTCGTCCCGTCGACCGCGATGGTGCGTCCGATGATCGATGGGTCACCGCCGAACCGTTGGCGCCACAGGGCATGACTCAGGATCACCGCCCGCGGTCCACGCGGGCGGTCTTCGTCCGCCGTAAACGGCCGGCCTAACGCTGGCCGGACCTTGAGGACGTCGAAGATGCTGCGTGTCACGGCCGTGACATCCACCCAGTCCGGGGCGGCGTCGCCGCCGGTGAGGCTGGCCTGCCAGCCCGTGTAGAGCGCCATCGCGTCGAAGCTGTGGCTCGCCTGGTAGACGACGTCCGTCGCGGTGGCGTTGGGCAGCGTGGCCGGCAGGTCGCCGCCCCGGGTGCGATGACCAATCGTCACGAGACGGTCGGGCTCGGGAAAGGCGAGCGGCCGCAGGAGGACGCCGTTGATGACGCTGAACACGGCGACGTTCCCGCCGATACCTAACGCCAGCGTCAGCACCGCCGCCATCGTGAAACCGGGTGTCTTGCGCAGCTGGCGTAACCCGAAGCGGAGGTCGAACGCCGCGCGCTCGATGCCGCGGACACCTCGCCCCTCCCGCATGGCTTCCTTGTGATGCTCCACACTGCCGAACGCGAGCGACGCGTGGCGCCGCGCCTCGTCGTCGCTCAGGCCACGACGTGCGTGCTTCGCGGCTTCCATGTCGATGTGAAAGCGCATCTCCTCATCGAGCTCGGATTCCACGGTCCGGCGCGACGCGAGCGCGCGCAGCCACATGGCGATTCGTTTCGTGCCAGGCATTCGAACCTCGTCGTTACGTGGTGCGCAGGAG
>JAJKIV010000484.1 GCA_021154285.1 Gemmatimonas sp.
CCTGCCGCGCTAGGAGCTGACCGTCAGGGGCCAACGGCACGGGCGCGCAGCGCCCGCCGGGCGCGTCCCCTCCCACGGGGCGCGCGCGTCACACCGGCTTGTTAGGCGCGCCCGGGCGGCGCGTTCGCGCCGCGGAGGTGTCAATATCCGTGCGGGCCAGCGAGCACTCTCTGGGTCGAGTCGAGTGCCCGCGCCTCCGCCACGATGATCTCAACGTGCCCCGCGGCGCGATGAGCCAAACGCGCGCAAAGACTCGACACGAGCCACGCGACTCTTGGGGCTATCGAGACTGAACGACCGCGCGTCGCCGAGCTGATCCCGCACGAACGCTTGGGTCTCCTCCACGGCCGCCGCGAGTGCCTTGTCCTTTCGGCGACCGAACGTCGCCCACACGATCGAGCCGGCGACTGGATCGAACTCCCACAGGCCAATGATCTGCCCCCGGTCCAGAATCGCGTGACTCGGGAGATCCGTGAGCCCGCCCATTGGCGTCGAAATCGCGTCGACCACCACGTCCTGCTCGCGGTCCGCGTCATCGATCAGCGACTGCATCTCGCGGCGATTCGCCGCGATCGGATCGAGACTGCTCACGAGCGAATACTGCGGGGTCGTCGGCACCTCGAGCTCTCGGAACGCCGCCACGTCGTCGGGCAAAAGCAGCCGGTCGCTTCCTGGCTCCATCGGCACGAGACCTAACGAATCGACCGCCTGCTTCGTGGTCTTGACACCAAGCCCGGCAAACCACTGAAACTCGCCTAACGTTGCGGGCCCCACCCAGCGGAAGAACCGCCGCGCGAGCTCCGTGAACGCCGCCTCGAGAGACTCCGGGTATGTGGCGAGCGGATTGGGCGTCCAGTTCACGTACGCGTAGCGCTGTTGATCGAAGCGTCCGTTGATCGGCACGCGGCGAATCCGGCCTTCGGTCTGCAGCCGCCCGAGCGCGAGCGGCAGGGTTGTCGTCAGACCCTTCTTCCTGCCCTCGTCGCCGAGGCTGCGCGATGCCTTTCCGGTCGCCTCGCGAATACTGTCGGGGTCGAGTGCACCTTGCTCGAGCGCGTTGACGACCGCGTCGCAGAGCTTGTCGACCTCCTTCTCCGTGACGCCGAGCTTGAGCGCCGTCTTCATGTCGCCGCTGTAGTTCCGACCGACGGTCAGACCCAGCGCGAAGTCGCTCGACGGCAGCACGTACGTACATCCGCGCGCGGTAGGGAGCTCGTGGATCTCGAGCTGCGCCGCGGCCTTGTCCGCGACCTCACGCGATGTTCCGCCGCGTGAGAACAGCGTCAGGTACGGCCCCACGCCGCCGACTGAGCGCGACCAGCCACATTGCTCGAGGATTCGCGCCGGTGACGTCCCGCGCATCGATCCGTCGAGTCCCTGACGGTGCGACCACCATGCACGAAGCTTCGAGCTATTGATTTTCATGGTTGCAACTGTGATCCCGCTCCCCAATCCCGTCGCCGAAGCTACGGTCAAGGGTCGAGTCGTGCGAGGGATTCTCCGACGCGGGATGGGTGATTTCCCGCTGGTGAGCGGCCGCCCTGTTCGGTATCCAACACCATGGCAAACACGACGGATATTCGCCGGCATCTTCAGCTTCTGCCGGACACGATGGACTGGGAATCCCGCGTGCGCGGCCTCCGCGTGCTCACCGGGAACACGCCGCTGCTCGCGATCGACTGCGAGGTGTTCGACCAGCCGCGAACGATTTACGCCAAAGCCGAGAACCTGAACTTCACAGGCTCGATCAAGGACCGGATGGCGCTGCACATCATCCGGCGCGGCTACGAGACCGGCGCACTGGAGCCTCGCGGACACATCATCGAGGCAACGAGCGGCAACACGGGCATCTCCTTCGCTGCACTGGGCCGCGCGCTTGGCCACCAGGTGACGATCTTCATGCCTGAATGGATGAGCGACGAGCGCAAGGCGCTCATTCGAAGCTTCGGCGCGACCGTTCGCCTCGTCTCGGCCGCGGAAGGAGGGTTTCTCGGCAGCATTCAGCTGGCGGAGGAGCTCGCGCAAAACGTGCCGGGTTCGTTCCTCCCGCGGCAGTTCGCGAACCAGGACAACGTCGACGCGCACGCCACCACCACCGGCCCCGAGATCTGGGAGCAGTTGCGCGGGCATGGCATCACGCCCGATGCATTCGTCGCTGGCGTCGGCACCGGCGGGACGATCATGGGAGTCGGCCGGTTCCTGCGGCAGGTGAACCCGGCGCTGGGCCTTTACCCGGTCGAGCCGGCGAGCTCACCCACACTCACGACCGGGCACAAGATCGGCAAGCATCGCATCCAGGGAATCTCGGACGAGTTCATTCCGCCGATCGTCGACTTGGGGGTCGTCGACAAGGTGATCGCCGTCGATGACGGCGACGCGATTCTCATGGCGCAGAAGCTCGCGGCCGACGTCGGCCTCGGCGTCGGCATCTCGTCAGGCGCGAACTTCCTCGGTGCGCTCGAGGTGCAGCGGCGGACGGGGCTCGATGCCGCGGTCGTCACCGTGTTTCCCGACAGCAACAAGAAGTACATGACGAGCGGCCTGCTCGACTACGAGCCCGCCAAGCCAGGCTTCGTGTCACCGCACGTCCGGCTGCTTGGCTTCCGCGCCGTGAATCGCGTGTGCGGGTCGTGCGTGTCCGACGGCGACAATCTGCCTGCCGGTTGGCCGGGCGTTAGGTAGCAGCCGAGCGCGCGGCGGTTATCGCCGCATCGTAATTCGGCTCCGCCATCTGGTCAGGCACGTATTCGACGTGCGTCAGGCGACCACCGCCATCGATGACGAACACTGATCGCTCGAGGAGCCGCCACTCCCGCAGCAGCACGCCGTACACGCGACCGAAATCCTCGCTCCGATGGCCCGATAGTGCCCCGTGCGACACGCCCTCCGTCGTTCGCCACCGCAGCTGGGCGAACGGAAGGTCCATGCTCACGGTGTAGACGTCGACGTTAGGCGGCAGCGTGGCCGCCATCTGCTCGAAGCGGTGCGCGCCAACGTGGCAGACCGGAGTGTCGAGCGAATTGACCACGTGCAGCAGCCGCACGCGCCCCGCGCCATCGGCGAGCGACACCGAATGCGGCATGGGGTCGCCGGCATCGAGAGTGTCGAGCCAAAAGGCGGGAGCCGGCTCGCCCGCGCGCAGCCGCTCGCCCACGACGGTGAGCTTGATGTCGCCTTCGAACGCTTCGCCGTGACGCTCGTGGTCCATGAAGTCACTCCGTTGAGTCAGCGGGAAATGTCATCCAAACGGTCCGATACGCAACTCGGCCCGCCCACGGCCGAGTTACTCGGCCTTGAGCGCCGTGAGCGGGTCCACGCGGGACGCCGCACGCGCCGGAACCCCGCACGCGAGCGCCGCGGCCGCGAGGAGCGCGAGGGCCGCCGCCGTCATCGTGGCCGGGTCGGCCGGCCGCACGCCGTAGAGCTGCGTGCCTAACACGCGTGTCGCCGCCAGCGAGGCCACGAGTCCCGCCAGGACGCCAACGCCGGCGAGTGCGAGCCCGTTCCGCATCACCATCGAGCGTACGCCACCGGGCTGCGCGCCGAGGGCGAGTCGGATGCCGATCTCCTGGGTGCGTTGCCGGACGAGGGCGGCGATCACGCCGTACACCCCGACTGCTGCGAGGATGAAGGCAACGCCGGCGAACACGCCGAGCACCGCGGCGTCGAAGCGCGGCCGTGCCAGTGACGTCGTTAGGCGCTGCCGCATCGTCGCCACGCTGGTCACGAGCACACGAGGCTCGACCGCGCGCACGAGACGACCCACATCCCGTGCCGCGAGCGCGTGGCTTGCCGTCCCGCGAACGATCACGAACGACAACGGCGGCTTGTCCGTCTGCTGCGCCCAGGCGACGTACACCACTGGCCGGGGATACGTGAGCTCGCGATAGCGCACGTCGTCGACCACGCCGACCACGGTCGTCCACGACGACGGGGCATCCACATGCCCGAACTTGAACCGCTTGCCGATCGGATCCTGACCGGGCCACGCATGCGCGGCGAACGATCGGCTGACGACGGCCACGGGCACGGCCCCCTCGCGGTCCGTCGTCGCGATCGCTCGGCCCTGCCGGATGGGGATGCCCATGGTCCCGAAGTAGCTCGGGAGAACCGGCTGGAAATCGAGCGCTGGGTTGGCGGCCGCGTCCTCCGCGGTCTGGCCTTCGGCGGTGAAGAACGCATCCCACCCGCCTCGACCCGAGAACGGCGGAACGAGCGCGACGGTCGCTGAGGTCATCCCGGGCATGCTCGCAAAGCGCTCGGTCAACGCGTCATAGAACGCGTCGAGTCGCGGTCGACTCTGGACGATCGACTCCGGCAGCGACAGCTCGACGGTACTCAGCTCGGCACTCGCGAACCCCATGTCGAGATGCTGGAGCCGCGACAGCGTGCGGCCGAGCAGACCAGCGCCGACCAGGACGACTGTCGCGAGCGCGATCTGCGCGACCACCAGAAGACTTCGAGCGCGCCGTGAAGCCACGTCCGTCATGCCCGTCCTCGCGCCTGATCGGAGCGCGTTATGCAGGTCGCGCTGCCGTGACACGGCGATGGCCGGCCACAGGCTGAACGCGAGCGCGCTCGCCACGACCATTGTCGCCGTCGCGGCGAGCACGGCAACGTCCATGCGGATGGCATCCGTTCGCGGCAGCTCCGCTGGTGCGAGCGCCACGACCAGTCGGAGTAGCCAGGCGGCAAGCGCGATGCCTGCAACGCCACCTAACGTCGAGAGCATCAGCGCTTCCGTGGCCACGAGTCGGGCGAGCCGCCAGCCGCCCGCACCGATCGCTGCGCGAACCGCAATCTCACGCCGGCGCGCGAGCCCTCGCACGAGGAAGAGGTTCGCCACGTTCACGTTCGCCAGGCCGAGCAGCAGTGCGACGGCGCCGGTGAGCGCCAGCAGCGCTGGTTTGACGTCGCCGACGATGAGCGATTCGATCGATCGCACCGACGCGCGAACATCGCGAGGCTCACCCGGTACATAGGCCTTCCGAGCAAGGTATCCCGCGAGCTCGGCGCGCACCTGCTCCGCCGAAACGCCGGCGCGCATCCGCCCAACGAGATTGTACGGCCACTGTCCGTCGTTCGACGCAGCGCCCGGCATGACCGTGAGGGTGGGGACCCAGACCTCCGCCTTTCCCGGAAAGGCGAACCCGCGCGGCATCACGCCGACGATTCGAAACGCGTTGCCGCGCCCGGCGCCGTGAATCACGCGGCCAATCACCGCCCGATCGCCAGCGAATGCGCGACGCCACAGCGAATGGCTGATGACGATCGCCTGGCCGCCCACGACGTCGTCGCTCTCCATCAGCGCACGACCGAGGTCCGCGCGCATGCCTAACGTCGTGAAGAAGTTGCCGGAGACAACCGCCGTGTTCGGCGTCAGGACGCGGTCACCGTCACGCATGGTTGCGGGCCACGCGCCGTCGTACTGCGCGCCCGCCACGGCCTCGAGCGTCCGCGTCTCACGCGCGAAGTTGCGGAAGTCGCCGACGGAAAACGGCACGAGCGTCTCGTTGCCGACGAGCTGCTCCTTACGCAGCACCACCACGCGCGCCTGCTCGCGCATCGGCAGTGGGCTCAGCAGCACGCGGTTGACGACCCCGAACATCGCCGCCGCCGCGCCGATCGCGACTGCGAGCGTGACCACGACCGATGCGGTAAACGTCGGGTTCCGGCGAAGGAGTCGGAGCGCGAAGACGACGTCCATCCCAAACGTGTCGATACGATCGATCACCACGTCCTGTCCGCACGCGGAAGCTGAAGGCTGAACGTACTTCCCTTACCGGGCACGCTCTCCACCGTCAGGTCTCCGCGCATACCGCGCGCGAGATCGCGGCTGATGGCCAACCCGAGTCCCACTCCGTCGTGCGTTCGCGTGAGTCGCGCGTCGACCTGTACGAACGGGTCGAAGATCGTCGCGAGCTTTTCCGGCGCGATGCCTCGGCCCGTATCGATCACGTTGATCGCCACGAAATCCGTTTCCTCCTCACACGTGATCTCGATCCGACCACCGTCGTCGGTGAACTTGATCGAATTCGTGAGAAGATTGAGGATGATCTGCTGCACCTTCTCCTCGTCGGCTCGAACGGCGAGTTCCGGCGGGCATGCCGGAACGATGAGCTTTAGCCGCTTCGCCCTGGCCTGTGGTGCGACGAGCGCCTCGCACGTCGCCAGCATGCCGTCGACCGACACATCGGTCAACTCGTAACGAAGGTTGCCCGTCTCGAGCCGCGCGTAGTTGAGCACCCCGTTGATGAGGCCAAGGAGGTGGCGCTGGCTGCGCTGGATGCGCTCGAGGTCCGCGCGTTGCTCGTCGGTCACGGGTCCGCGAATTCCAAGCTCGATGAGCTCGGCGTAGCCGCCGATCGCGTTGAGTGGCGTACGGAGCTCATGGCTCATCACCGCCAGAAACTCGCTCTTCGCCCTGTTCGCCGACTCGGCCGCGGCGCGCGCCATCTGCAGCTCGGCCAGGTGGTCTCGGAGATCGTACTGTCGCTGGCGAGCACGGAGCGCGGTTCGAAGCACGGTGACGAGCGTCGCCACACGAACCGGCCGCTCGAGAAACATGACGTTACCGCGCGAGGCGAGCGTTACGACGCTGGCGGTGAAGACTCTCGAGAGCTCGCCTTCGGCCGTGAGCAGGACGATCGGCAGGTCGGACCACGCCGGCTGATCGCCTAACGCGGCAAGCAGTCGATCGAGGGCGGTCGGGCCGAGCGCCTCCTCCGCGATGACAGCCACGCCGACGCCACGTCGGATGGCTTCGCCCAGGGTCTCGACTGTCGCGTACGGCTCGACACGCACGCCCCACTTCGAGAGCACGCGGTCCGCCAGCGCGCCGTCTCGACCGCTGGGCGCGAGGACGGCGACCTCGTCGGAACGGGTGTCGTCCGTGCTCCTACGATCGCGAGACTTCGCGGCGGTCGCGATCACTCGCGTACCCTGGCGGCTCGGCCACCGCCCTTCGCGTCGCCGGACGACGCGGCACCCGAAGTTGGTCGCGGCGCTACCATGAGCGGCGAGCGCTCACCCTCGTACACCGGGACGCCGGTGAGCACGCCCTGAAATGACGTGAGTGGCTCGCCTACCCGGAATCCTCCGACCTCGACGCGGCACTCGCGGATTGTACGCTCGTGTGGCCCGGTGCGCTTCTTCACGATCGACACGGCCTGCCTGACGGCGCCGGCATGCTCGAAGTACCGCAGCAGGATGACCGTGTCCGCGAGGTAGCTCACCTCGGCCGCGTCGTCGACCGGCGCGCCGAACACCCCGCGCTGCACGAGCGTCATGATCGTCGAGACACCGCGGCTCGCCAGAAAGTTCAGCAGCTCGTGCACGTGAACGACGAGCAGCCGTTCGTTAGGCATCGCCTGCAGGAAGCCGTTGAGCGAGTCGATCACGATCAGTGACACGCCGCTGTCCACGGCGCGCGTGATCGTCGCTGTGAACTCGCCGGGCGACATCTCCGTCGGCTCGATCTGGCGGAGGGTGAGCGCTTCGTTGAACACCGACTGTTCCATGTCGGGCCAGAGGCCGCGCGCTCGCACGAGCGCCGTCGAGATGCGCTCATCGAACATGTACACCGCCGCGCGTTCGCCGCGTGCGACGGCCGAGCGGGCGAACTGGAAAGCCAGCACCGACTTTCCCGTTCCCGCTGGACCGGTAATGAGGGAGCTCGTCCCACGCGCCAACCCGCCACCGAGCAACGCGTCCATTTCAGGTGAGCCGCTCTGCACCGACTCTCCACTCACAGGCTGCGCCGGAGCTGTGTGCGTCAGGCGTGGGTACACCTCCAACCCGCCCGTTTTGATGCGGAAGTCGTGAAATCCTCCCATGAACTGCGCGCCGCGCAGCTTCTTCACGTGCAATCGACGCCGTTCCGCGCCGTATTCCATCGGCAACCGCTCCAGCGCAATCACGCCGTGCGCGAGACTCTGAAGCTGCAGGTCGCCCTCCGGTCCCGTACGATCATCGAGCACGAGCACCGTGCACGCGCGACCGGTGAAGAACTGCTTGAGTGCGAGGATCTGCCGGCGGAACCGGAGCGGATCGCGCGCGAGCAACCGCATTTCCGACAACGAGTCGAACACGACACGCGACGGGCGATAGCGCTCCACCGACTCCAGCACCGCGCCAACCGTCTGCTGGAGCTCCACCTCGGCCGGATGAAAGAGGGTGTACGCCTCCTCTGGCTCGTCGCCCGTGACGGAAGCCAGCTCGAAGATCTCGATGCTTTCCAGAGACCAGCCGTGGGATCTCGCGGACCCACGGAGCTCCTCTGCAGTCTCCGACAGCGTCACGTAGAGACAGCGCTCGCCTTCCGCGACACCCGCCAGAAGGAACTGGAGCGCGAGTGTTGTCTTTCCCGTTCCGGGCTCGCCGTCGATGAGGTGCAGGCGATGAGGGGGAATTCCGCCGCGAAGGATTTGATCCAGTCCGGAAATCCCGGTGCTGATGCCGCCTTGCTCGGCCTCGGTCGGCCCAGGTTGTTGTGTGTCTGGCACTTCTCGAAAAGTTTGGTGGAGGCCGGGTGGCTCAGCGGCGAAAGTAACCTGAGACCAAATCGCTGGCGAACACGAGGCGAGCGAACACGACAAGTTGCATGCCCGCAGCCGGAGCCAGCCGGCAAGCGTGCGCTCCATGCACGGCGCGGCTAAATTTCCAACCCCCTCCATGTCACTCACTTCCGATTCATCGTGCCCTCCGACACCGCCCCCTCTGCCGCCCGAAAAGACTTCATTAGAGAGATGGTCGCCGAAGACGTTGCGGCCAATCGCTTCGGCCGCCCGGTAACGACCCGGTTCCCGCCGGAACCGAACGGGTTCCCGCACATCGGGCACGTGAAGTCCGTCTGCCTCAACTTCGGGATTGCGCGGGAATACGGCGGGCGCTGCAACCTGCGATTCGACGACACCAATCCGTTCACCGAAGACATCAAGTACGTCGAGGCCATCAAGCGCGACGTGGAATGGCTCGGGTTCACGTGGGACTCGGAGCTCTACGCGAGTGACTACTTCGAGAAGCTCTACGAGATCGCCGAAGACCTCGTGAAGCGTGGAAAGGCCTACGTCGATTCGCAGACCGAGGAAGAGATCCGCGTGAACCGCGGGACGGTCACCACGCCCGGCAGCCCCGGGCCGTATCGCGACCGTACGCCCGACGAGAATCTCGACCTCCTTCGTCGGATGAAGGCCGGAGAATTTCCCGACGGTGCCCACGTGCTGCGAGCAAAGATCGACCTCGCGCATCCCAACATGATCATGCGTGACCCGCTTCTGCTGCGGATCCGTCATGCCGCCCATTACCGCCGCGGCACCGCGTGGTGTCTGTACCCGCTGTATGATTTTGCGCACGGTCTGTCCGATGCGATCGAGGGGATCACGCACTCTCTCTGCACCCTCGAGTTCAAGGACAACCGCGACATCTACGACTGGCTCGTGCACGAGGCAGGATTCGAACGTCCGCCCGAGCAGACCGAGTTCGCCCGTCTCGAGTTGGACTACACCGTCCTCAGCAAGCGGAAGCTGCTCAAGCTCGTCAACGAGCGGCGCGTCAGCGGCTGGGACGATCCCCGCATGCCGACCATAAGCGGAATGCGTCGTCGAGGTGTCACACCTGAGGGCCTTCGCAACTTCGCCGAGGCGATCGGCGTGGCGCGAAAGCCCGCGCGGACGGAGCTTGCGACGTTCGAGCATTACATACGCGACGACCTGAACATGCGCGTTCCACGCGTCATGGCTGTGCTGAACCCGCTGAAGGTGGTGCTGACGAATTACCCCGAGAATCAGGTCGACGAGCTGGACGCGTCGTACTACCCGCACGACGTCCCGCTCACGGGGTCGCGTAAGGTGCCGTTCTCGCGGGAGCTGTGGATCGAGCGGGATGACTTCATGGAAAACCCGCCAAAGAAATTCTTTCGGCTCGCTCCTGGCAGGGAAGTTCGACTGCGGTACGGGTACTTCATCACGTGCACCGACGTGATCAAGGACGCCTCGGGCAACGTCGTCGAGCTCCGCTGTACGTACGACCCGGCCACGCGGGGCGGGGACGCTCACGACGGCCGCAAGGTGCAGGGAACGATTCATTGGGTGTCGGCGCGGCACGCCCTCGATGCCGAGGTGCGGCTCTACGACAAGCTGTTCACGGTGCCCGACCCGGACGCGGTGGACGAGGGTCAGGAGTTCACTGGTACGCTCAATCCGGACTCGCTGGTTGTTGTCCCCGGTGCTAAGATCGAACCGAGTGTCGCGAAGGACCCGATCGGGACGCGGTACCAGTTCGAGCGCACGGGGTACTTCATCGGCGACACGGTGGATTCGAGGCCGGATCACCTCGTCTTCAACCGAACCGTGACGCTCAGAGACAGTTGGGCGAAGGTGAAGGGCGGAGGCGCGGGCGGGGGACAGTAGGTCGGCCGATGAGTGCGAGTACATTGACCGCTGCTTCGGTGGGGCTCGCATGTCGCTCTGGAGTAGTAACCGTGCGAGGGTCGCCACTCTCGCGTTAGGGAGTGTCACCGGGCTCGCGTCGGGCGAGCGCGTCGCGGCGCAGGTCGTGCGTGGCGTGGTGACGGAGAAGACCACCAACGCCCCGCTCGACGGCGTGGTGCTGTCGGTCCTCGACCCGCGCGACTCGGTCGTCGTTCAGGTCCTGAGCAACGACGGCGGTGGCTTCGAGATCCGCCTGCCATCCATCGGCATGTACACGATCGATGTCAAGCGGATCGGCGTGAAACGCGTTAGGCTCACGCCGTTCGCGGTCGGCGAAGGCGAGACGAAGCGGCTCGATATCTCGCTCGAGCCGGTGCCGGCCGTGCTGAGCTCGGTGAACATCACTGGCCGCACGTCGTGTGTCCGGAACCCGCAAGCGAACGCCAAGACCGCCGCGTTGTGGGAGGACGCGCGGGCCGCGCTCACGGCCGCGGTCATCACGCGCAGCCTAACGGTTGGCGATGATTCCGTCATGCTCTTCCAGCGCAAGCTCGACGTCGACTCGTGGAAGGTGCTGTCCGAGAACCGCCAGAAGGTCTCGGCCTCGATCGACCACCCGTTCAAGAGCCTCCCGGCCGAGGTGCTGTCCGTCGGCGGGTACGTGACCGTGAACCAGGACGGTTCGACCGACTATTACGCCCCCGACGCCGACGTTCTCCTGTCCGACACGTTCCTGGCCGACCATTGCTTCAAGATCCAGCCGGGCACGTTCGAGCACACCGGGTATGTGGGACTCGCGTTCCAGCCGGTGAAAGAGCGCAAGAAACCGGACATCAAGGGCGTGCTGTGGATGGACGCCAAGACGAACCAGCTGCGCACGCTGGAGTTCACGTACAACTGGCTGCCTAACGAGCTCCGCCCTGCCGACTTCGGCGGCACGGTCTCGTTCTTCCGGCTGCCCGGCGGCCGCTGGATCGTCCGCAGCTGGCGCATCCGCATGCCCGAATTCGGCTACCACCGAGCGGGCTTCCTGAATCGAAGCGCCTCGCCGGTCCTGGTACGCATCGCGGAAGAGGGAGGAGCGGTCCCGCTCAACTCTCTGCTCCACCAGTCGGGCAACGTGCAGGGCACCGTCGTCCTGGATACCGTTTCGAATCGGCCGATCGCGGGTATCACCGTCGCGCTCGATGGGACCGAAGACTCCACGCGGACGGCGGCCGACGGCACGTTCGAGCTGTCGTTCATCCCGCCGGGGTCCTATACCATCGTCCTGCGCCACCCGGCACTCGATTCACTCGGCATCCAGCACCTGGTGAGGACGGTGGAAGTCGAAGCCGGAAAGATCCAAACCATGAAGATCACCTTCCCGTCGAACGACGAGCTTGCGGCGCGCATGTGCAACGGGGCGCAGGTCGACTTCAAACACCGCTCGATCATCCGGTTCATCGTCCTGGACCAGGCTGGGCAGCCGTTGCGCAAGACGCCCGCGGTCTTCTGGCGCATCCCGCTCAACGGGGACGGGAAGCCCGTTCTCGATAGCGCGACCGCGTATGACGTCACGCTCGACGCAACCGGAGGCTTCCTCGGCTGCGGGCTGGGTGACGACGAGATCGTGCGCATCGAGGGTCTGACCGACGCCAACAACGCCACCCCGCCGTGGGCGGAAAATCTGCGTGCGCGCTCAGGGGCAATCGGATGGCACGTCGTCAAGATCGGGAAAAAGCGTTAGGCGACGAGCGCCTCACTCGCTTCTGAGGGCAACGTTCGGATCAACCCGGGCCGCGCGCACCGCGGGGATCGCACTCGCGAGCAGCGCCGCGGCGAGCAGCACGAACGCCACCATGCCGTAGACAACGGGATCCTTTGGTGAGACGGAGAACAGCAGCGGGCCAACCCACCTGCTCGCCGACCATGCCGCCGCGCCACCCACGACGATCCCGATAACCGCGAACCGCAGCCCCTGTCCGAGCACGAGCCTCATGACGTCGGCAGCGCCCGCACCCAGAGCGATGCGCACGCCGATCTCCTGCGTTCGCTGCGCGACACCGTACGCGATCACGCTATACAGACCGATGGCCGCGAGCACGAGGGCGAGCGCGCCGAACACGAGAAACATCGTGGCGCCGATCTGCCACGAGCGCTGGCGCGGATCGATGATCTCGCGCATCGGCATCACGGACACGTACGACGCGCCGGGCATGACTTTCTGCAGTGCACGTCGCACCGTTTCCGCGTGTGCGGCCGCGTCGCCCCGCGTGCGTACGAACACGTTCGCTTCGTTCGGACGCATCTGATCGCTCGGCAGGTAGTACTGCAGCTTCTGGCTCTCGGTCAGGCTGTTCTGATGGATGTTCTCGGCAACGCCGACGACCACCCGGCATGGGTCGGCGGGACGGTCGACCTTGATGCATTGACCGATCGCATCCTTCCCTGGCCACACGGCCTCCGCCATGCCCTGGCTGACGACCGCGACGAGCGCACCGTCGGCGCGATCGGCGTCCGTGAAAGGCCGTCCCCTCACGATTCGCGTGCCCACCGTGGTGAAGTAGTCGGCGGACGCCATCTGGACGGTGAAGCGACCGAGCCGGCGGAGCGAGTCGACACCGGGGACGATGAAGCCCATCGATTCGGTGCTCCAGAAGGGGACGCTGATGCCCCGAGCCGCGGCCTGCACTTCGGGAATCGATCGCGCGGCGTCGACGACGCGTCGTGCGAGCGCCGCCCGCTGATCGATCGAGAGTCGCAGACCTCGCAGGTTGAGCTCCACGTAGAGCACGGGGTCGACGTCATACCCGAGCCGCAGGGAGCGCACGTTATGCAGACTTCGGACGAACAACCCGGCACCGACGAGGAGCAGTACCGACATCGCGCTCTGCAGCACGAGCAGCATCGTGCGTGTGCGCGAGCGCTGATACGTCCCCTCACGGGCGCCCGTCTTGAGTGCTGGCGCGAGCGCGGCACGTCCGGCCTGCAGCGATGGGACGAGCCCCGTCAGAAGCCCGGCGGTGAGCGCCGCCGCTCCAGCAAACACGAGCGTTCGCACGTCTCGCACGACGCCGGCCGTCGCGACATCGGTCAGAAACAGCGATCGCAGGATCGCGCCTCCCCACTGAGCGGCCGCGACGCCGGCCGCTCCGCCTAACGTGCCAAGGAGCAGACTTTCGGTGAGGAGCTGGGCGAAGAGGCGGCGTCGGCTGGCGCCGAGCGCGAGACGCAGCGCGATCTCTCGACGGCGGAACAGCGCTCGCGCCAGCAGCAGGTTGGCGACGTTCGCGCAGGCGATGAGCAAAACAATGGTAGCGACGCCCGCGATCCACAGTGCGAGTCTGGCGACGGGCGTGGCGTTAGGCCCACGCTCGGACACCACCGGCCCGGCCACGGCGCGTGGACGGGCGACTTCGACCGGCGTGGTGTTGGAGCTGATCGCCCGCTCCGCCTCCCAGCTCAGACGGTAGGCGTTCGTGAGGTCGGCGTTCGTCGCCTCGAGGCTGACGTTAGGCTTGCGGCGCACGAGGACTGAAAGCCAGCCCCAGTGGTACGTGTTGTAGTAGTCGATTCTGCCGCGCGCCGAGGACACGCCGTAGCCGTACAGTGTCGCCGGAATGAACGCTGCCGGCACGCCGTCGTCCGGAATGCCCATGAAGCCCGGTGCCGCCACCCCGATGATGGTGCACAGCGCCGGGCCAATCTGCAGCGACTTCCCAAGGACGTCAGGCGAACCGCCATATCGTGCCTGCCAGAAGGCGTAGCTCAGCACCGCGACCGGAGAACCTGCCGGGATACTGTCCTCACTCGCGGTGAAGTACCGGCCGAGCGCGGGTTTGGCGTCGAAGAAGCTCCAGAAGCTCGCGCTCACGATGCCGATCGGCACCTCCTTCGCGTCCTCGCCGACGCCGACCGCGAACTGATTCGAGGCCAGCACCGCGGTAGCGTCGAGCGTCTTCGTGTTTCGCGCGAAGTCGAGGTAGCGAGCGTACTCGGTGAATCCGTCGGTGACGTCGCGGCCGTCGCTGACTGACGTCAGGTAGATCCGATACACTCGGCTCGGATCACGGAGGTGGGCTGGCGGGCGGATCAGGAGTTGATCGACGATGCCGAACATCGCGACGTTGGCACCGATGCCGAGTCCAAGGGTCAGGATCACGGATCCGGTGAACGCCGGACGAGCACGAAGACCTCGTGCCGCGTAGCGAAGATCCTGGAGCAGCACCTCGAGCCATGACACGCCGCTTACGTCGCGGGTGTCGTCCTTTATGCGTTCGACGCCGCCGAATGCGATCCGGGCTTGCCGAGTTGCCTCATCGCGAGTGAGTCCGGAGGCTTCGAGCTTTTGCGCTTCCTGTTCCAGATGGAACTGGAGCTCGTCGTTGAGCTCACGCTCGGCCGCACGCTTCCGAAAGACCGCGCGGAAGCGGTATCGCAACTCGCTCAGGAGGTCGCTCAACCAGTTGGGCATCGATACCTCGCTTGGTCGAGATGCACGGTTCCCTGCTTCCCGTTCCCTGTTCCCAGTTCGCGCCCTATCCCATGTCCAAAACCAAAGACACGGCGGTCGTCAAACTCCTCCACGCATCCGCCTCGGTCTGAAGCTGGCTTCGCCCACTGCGGGTGAGCTGGTAGTACTTGGCTCGGCGATTGTTGTCGGACGCTCCCCACTCGGCGCTGATCCAGCCGCGGCGCTCGAGCCGGTGGAGGGCGGGGTAGAGCGAGCCCTGGGGGATCTGGAGTGTGGCTCTCGAGACGTCGCGGATGCGCTCCGAGATCGCCCAGCCGTGCATCGGTCCGAGCGACACGGCTTTGAGGATGAGCAGGTCGAGTGTGCCCTGCGGTAGATCGATCTTTTCGTCGCTCACTGGTCTTGTTCCCCTTTCACTTCTACAAGACGATGCGCTGTTTCGTGTAGAAGTGCAAGGGGACGGTTCGTAAGGGGTCAGAGTCCTAACCCACCCTTCGAACGCAGCGCGTTCGAAGGGTGGGTTAGGACTCTGACCCCTTACAGTGCTTAACGACGGCACGTCGTAAG
>JAJKIV010000485.1 GCA_021154285.1 Gemmatimonas sp.
ACGTGGCCCACCGGCATGTCGACGAAGTAGTCGCGCTCCGTCTTCAACCACACGAAGCCCACCGGGCTGCCTAACGCATCCTCGGCCACGAGAAGCGCGGAGCCGGTTGTCGGGCTGGCGAGCTCACGCGCCCACTGGGGGGATGAATGCTGTGTGCGAGCGCGCTACTTCCAGCGTACTGCCACGGGAGCGAGCCGCGTGTTGGTGGTTCCATCCCCGAGCTCGCCGTTGTCGTTCGAGCCCCAGCAGAATACAGCATTCGCGTTGGTGACGCCGCACGCGTACCCGGTCCCCGCCGCTACGCTGCGAAACGACCGACCGCCCACGACCGCTACGGGAACCGAGCTGTGGTCCGTGGCGTCGTCGCCGAGGGCGCCGAGGTTGTACCCCCAGCAGTAGCTGGCGCCGGCAAAGGTCACCCCGCAGACGGTCTGCCACCCGGCGGAGAGGCTGAGGAACGTCAGGCCGCCGGCCACCGGCACGGGTGTGAGGCGCCGCACGACTGTGCCGTCTCCCACCGTTCCGAAGAAGTTGTGGCCCCAGCAGTACGCCTTGCCGTCGCTCGTTAGGCCACACGCCCCCTGGCCTGCCGCGGCGAGCTGGCGAAACGTCAACCCGCCATCGACTGCCACAGGCGTCGTGCTCATCCCCACGGCGCCGTTGCCAAGCTGGCCGAAGGTGCCCAAACCCCAACAGTACGCGGCGCCGGCCGTTGTGAGCGCGCAGGTGTAGTCGCCGCCGGCTACGATGCTGTCGAACGTCAATCCCGGCGCCGACACCTTTGGCGTTAGGCGCGTGCCGATGGACCCGTCACCGAACGCTCCGTTCGGCGACGACCCCCAGCAATAGGCCGCGCGGCTCGCCGCGACGGCACAGGCATGACCCGTTCCTACCGCGAGATCCCTGAATCGCACGCTGGTGGCAACTGGCGTCGGCACCAGCCGTCGCGTCGTCGTCCCGTCGCCGAGTTGTCCCTTCTCGTTCTCTCCCCAGCAGTAGGCGGCGCCACTGGTCGAGAGCCCGCACGTCACGTCGTCGACCTGCGAAACCGAAACGCTCGCGAACACGATGCCGCCAACTGTGCGAACTGGCGTTGCCGTGATCAGCCCCGTGTCGTTGTTTCCGAGCTGGCCGTTCGCGTTATACCCCCAGCAGTAGGCGGCGCCGGCCGTCGTGAGCGCGCACGTGTGAGAGCCCGTGGCGACCGACTGGATGTCCGGGCGGGGGTCCGGGGTCGTACGCCCTCCGCCATCGACGCTGATCGAGTCGTTGCATGCCGAGAGCAGCGCTGCGACTGCGAACGTCGCGGCAGCAGCGACGGAGCGCCGGAAGGAAACGTGGCGGAACATGGAAAGACGTGCCTTTGGGGTCGTGCTGCGGTACGAGCGGATCGCTCGGCTCGCTGGCGAAACGTCATTCCGGCCGAAATGGGGTCAGAGTCGAATTTCAGCGATGAAATTCGACTCTGACCCAATTGGCAAGAACGATATCAACGATGGCGTTGTTGCCGGTACCCACGGGACAGCGCGAGTACGTAGCGTTCGGGTCGATCCGATCCGACTTCGATATCCTGGAGCAACCGCTCATGTCCACGACTACCGCGCCGCGAAACATCCTCGACTGCATCGGCAACACATCGCTGGTTCCGCTCACCCACCTCGTTCCGGCGACCGGCGCGCGCATTCTGCTCAAGATCGAGAGCGAGAACCCCACCGGCAGCATGAAGGACCGCATGGCGCTCGCGATGATCGAGGCGGCAGAGTCGGATGGTCGGCTCGCGCCAGGCGGCTCAGTCGTGGAGTACACGGCCGGAAGCACGGGCGTGTCGCTGTCGCTCGTGTGCGGCGTGAAGCGATACCCGCTGCACATCGTCACGTCCGACGCGTTCGCGCAGGAAAAGCTCGACCACATGGCGCTGCTCGGCGCCAGACTTCACGTGCTCAAGAGCGACGGTGGACGCATGACCGAGAAGCTCACGCGCGACATGATCGAAGCCGCACGCATCATCACCGAGGAGACCGGCGGGTTCTGGACCGATCAGCTGAACAACCGCGACCAGCTCGCTGCCTATCGCGTGATGGCCGACGAGATCTGGGCCCAGACCAGCGGCGAGATTCACGCGTTCGTTCAGAGCGTCGGAACAGCGGCATCACTTCGCGGTACGGCCAAACGCCTTCGCGAGCGGACGGCCGACGTGTAGATCGTCGCGGTCGAGCCAGACGAATCCGCGGTGCTATCCGGTAGTCCGGCCGGAGCGCACAAGATCGACGGCATCGGCGCCGGGTTCGTCGTCCCACTCTGGCAGGATGGCATCGCCGACCGGATCGAGCGCGTCTCCACGGACGACGCGCTGGCAATGACCTTCCGCCTCGCGCGGGAGGAAGGGCTGTTCGCGGGAACGTCGACCGGAGCGAACGTGAGCGCGGCGCTTCGCGTGGCCGAACAGCTGGGTCCCGGCGCGACTGTCGTGACGATCATGTGTGACACTGGGATGAAGTACTTGAAGAGTTACGGTGCCCGGCTGAGGCACTGATCTAGCCTCGGTTGGACGCTCGAGCGCGCCGAATCGCGTTCTTGCTCCGAGCCGCCCGGCGACGTTTCTTAGAGCCTACGAGTGACGGAGGCTCTGGTGACACGCGCGTTCGTGATCGCGTTGACCCTGTGTTCGGTCGGGCTGACACCTGACGCTTCGATGTCCCGGCCGATTCGACGCTCGGCGCTCGTCGAGCGAATCGCCATCAATGACAACCGTGCGGGTGCCGGCACCGTTCGGGATGGCGTCCTGACGATTCGCCTCGAGGCACACTTGGGTGACTGGCATCCCGACGGCGATGCCGACCCCGGAATCACCGTTGCAGCGTTTGCGGAAGAGGGAAAACCGCCTCAGATCCCTGGTCCGCTCATCCGCGTGCCGACGGGGACCGGGATCCTTGCGGTCGTGCGCAACTCGCTCCCCGACAGCACGCTGTTCGTGCACGGACTGTACACGCATGGTGCTCGAGGCCCCGACACGGTGCAAGTCAAACCAGGCGAAGTGCGTGAGGTTCGCTTCGATGCTGGTCCGCCGGGGACGTACTTCTACTGGGCAACGACGAGCGCGACTGCGGCGGTCGGTTTTCGAGGGCCGGCGTCGCAGCTGAGCGGTGCGTTCGTCGTGGATAGCAGTACCGCGTTAGGCACGCCACGAGACCGCGTGTTCGTGCTGGGGTTCTGGACCCCCGGGGACAATACAGGCTTCATAAAACTCACCGACGTGAACCGGTTCGTGATCAACGGCAAGTCGTGGCCGCACACCGAACGGCTCACGTACACCGTCGGTGACTCGGTGCGGTTCCGCGTCGTGAACACGAGCGTGGTGCCGCATCCGATGCACCTGCACGGCTTCTACTTCAACGTGGACTCGCGTGGCACGGAGCGCAGCGACACGGCGTACGCTGCCGGCTCCCCGCATTTCGTCGTTACGGAACGGGTCCCGCCAGGCCGCACGATCTCGCTCACCTGGGTGCCCGAGCGAGCGGGCAACTGGCTGTTCCACTGCCACGACAATTACCACGTGCTCCGCAACCGGCCGTTCGACGGCTCTCCGCTACCGGCCGAGCACGAGATGCACGTGGACAATCACGCGCTCGAGATGATGGGCGGGCTGGTGATGGGAGTCGAAGTGCGCCCCAACGGCCGGCCGGTAGCGCAACCTAACGATGGCGGTCGGCGCCGGCTCCGACTCGTCGCGCGCGTCGACTCGGGTGGTACCGACACCGAGCCGGCATACGGCTACGTGCTGCAGGATGGCAAATCGACGACGCCGATGCGTTCTCCCCTGCTCCCCGGCCCAACCATCCTCCTCAGGCGCGGCGAGCCGGTGAGCATCACGGTGGTCAACGAGCTGCCGGAAGCGACGGCCGTCCACTGGCACGGCATCGAGCTCGAGAGCTACTTCGACGGCGTCGCCGGGTTCAGCGGTGGTTCCGGGAGGGTGTCGCCCGCCATCGCGCCGCGCGACTCGTTCGAAGCGCGGTTCACTCCGCCGCGCGCCGGCACGTTCATCTACCATCCGCACGCCGACGAAGTACGACAGCAGCAAGCGGGATTGTCCGGCGCGATCGTCGTGCTCGACAACCCCGATGCGTACGACGCGATGCACGACGTCGTCCTGTTGGTGAGCACGCCGCGCCGCGCTGAGGACGGAGCAACCACCGTGTTCCTCAACGGAACGAGTGCGCCACAAGCGCGCGACATGCGCGTCGGTGAGCGCTACCGCCTGAGGCTTGTGGACATCCATACATATCGGCCAAGCATGATCGCGCGTCTCATGCGGGATTCGACGCTGCTCGAATGGCGAGCGCTCGCGAAGGATGGACGCGACCTCCCGGCCGAGCAGGCCACTCGGCGGCCCGCGCTGCAACAGGCCGGTAACGGCGAGACGTACGACTTCGAGTTCACACCCACCGCGCCTGGCGACCTCCGATTCACGATGTCGAGCGGAGCGGGGGTGCGTCTCGTCTCCATGCCGATCCGGGTGCATTGAGCCGGCCCGGCCATCACGGGCGTCATGCGCATCGCGATCCTCGGCTCGGGCAACATGGGTAGCGCCCTTGGTCACTTGTTCGCGTCCGTTGGTCACGTCGTGGCGTACAGCTTCTCGCGTGATCCCAAGAAGCTGGAGCGACTTGCGAAGTCCAGCGGACCTCGGGCTCGTGCCGCATCACCGGCTGACGCCGCGCGCGACGCCGACGTCATCGTGCTCACCGTGCTGTGGCAGCACGTTCCGCGGGTGCTCCGCAGCGCTGGAAGCCTGCGCGGCAAGGTGCTGATCGACTGCACGAACCCGCTGACGCCGTCGGACGATGCGCTTGCCGTTGGGCATCGCACATCCGGCGCCGAGATCGTCGCTCGGCGTGCCCGCGGCGCTCACGTCGTGAAGGCGTTCAACACGACTCCAGCGGAGCTGCTGCGCGCTGGCGTGAACGTGTTGCCGGAGCAGCCGGCTGCGTGCTACTGCGGTGATGACGTGCGCGCGAAGCGTGTCACCGCGCGGCTCATTCGTCAGCTCGGCTTCGAGCCGGTGAACTGCGGCGCGCTCACGAGCGCGCGTTACCTCGAGCCGCTGGCGATGCTCGTGGGAGAGCTCGCGTATAACCAGGGCCGGCGTCCCGAGGTCGGCCTTCGAGTCCTCCGCCCGGGTCGGTGCCGCGCACGCCGCGCTCGTCGTTAGGCATCGCGAGCAGAGTGGCGTGCGCGGTATCCCCCCCGCGCTCGGATCCCGCGCGTGGATATTACAGGTTCGGCCTGTTGATCTCGACGCGGCCGGTCGGGCGGTCAGAGCGGTCGACGCCGAACACCTTGCCGCCCTGCTGCCGCAGCTCCGAGCGCAGCCGTTCTGACGACGCGTCGTCGGCCTCGACAGCCACGAGCACGCCACCGCGCTCGACCGTCGATCCGTAGAACTCTGCCTCCTCGCGCGAGTAGCCCGCTTTCGCGAAGGCGCCGGCAAGCGCGCCGGATGTCCCGCCCACGATCGCGCCCGAGGCGATTGCGCCGCCGGTCGCCCCGAGCGCCGACGCGAGCGCCCCGGCCGTGATGAAGGGTCCCACGCCCGGTATGAGGAGCGCGGCCAGGCCGAAGAGCGTGCCTACTCCGGCACCGGCAAGCGCTCCCTTGCCGACGCGCTCGGCAGTCTTGTCGCCGGCCGGGGCCTTGGTGACCTCGGCATCATCGGCGCGGCGCGAAACGATCGACATCTCGGCGTCGGGGATACCGCGGCGGCGGAGCTCGTCGATCGCGCGCTCGGCCTGCGCTTGATCGTCAAAGACTGCAGTGACACGTGCCATGCTTGTATCCTCCACCAGCAGGTGATTCGGGTCGCGCCCGGACCGGGAATCGAGTGAGAGACGGACGTGTCCGTCTCGAGTGGACGGGCACATCCGCAGCGTGCTGCAACCTTCGGCGCCGGCCGACGCGGCTACACAAATCGTGCCGGGCCTGCCAGCGCGCGACGGAATTCAGCCGTTGGCCCGAAGCGTTAGGTCCGGTGAGCAGCCTAACGCGGTTTCCCCTCGTCGCAGCGTACGCAGTCGAGCTCGATCCCGATCCGCGACGCCCGGCCTTCCGGCGTGGTCACCCACGGGCGTACCTGCCACGGCGGATCGTGCCGCACGTGCTGCGTGTGCCCGCACTCGAGCTCGGCCACCCAGTAGCCTTCATCGTCCTGATGATACCCGATGATCGCGCGGCGCAATTGTCGTTAGGCTCCCGTGCTTGGCCGGGTCGGCCGCTAAGGCGTCACCGGCCAGATGGTCACGTCCCGAATTGCTGTACGAGTCATTCGGCCGCGCATGGTCCGGACCACCGAATCGAGCTCGAACAGCTGTCGCGGGTAGAGTGCCAGTGCATGCTCGTCCGGCTGGTCGACCGTTCCTTCCGGATAGTCGCGATAGGGCGTCGCGGTGTTCTCGATGTGCGCACCAAGCAAGTGAGTCACCGGATGCGTCCGCGTGAAGTCGGTGAGCCGGTCGATGCTTTGGGCGAAGGCAGCAGTATCCCGGACGTAGAGCCGGCCCGGATAGAACGTGTCGCCGGTGAGCAGGACTCCCGTGCGGCGGTCGTAGATCGCGATGCTCGCCGGCTGGTGGCCGGGAATGGCGATCACGTCAAGCACGCGTCCGCCAAGATCGATGGCGCCACGGTCCGTCGGCCAGTGAGCGATATGAAAGAACGCGCGGACCGACGCGGTATCTCGGCCAACGACGGTCGTAGCAGGTCGGCCCACGAACTGACTGTCGCCCGCAACGTGATCGCCGTGTGCGTGGCTGTGCGCAACGACGAGGTGAATCGAGTCCGCGGCTCGGTTATGCCGCGCCAGCCATGCCCGTATCAGCGTGTCGATCGGCGTCGCCACGTCCGCCTTCTGGGCGCCGGTGTCGAACAGCAATGCCTGGTCGCGGCCGAACACGAGATAGAGAAACGGCTTCTCGAAATTCGTGCACGCTGCCTGCCGGAGGATGAAGAAGTCCGCGTTGTACGCATGGACCTGAAACGGTGTTGTTCCGGCGCACGAGGCTCCGCCGGCGTAAAACGTTGCTGGCAGGCTGCCGGGTTCCACGGCCGATGGTGACGTCCGGCCGCGAGCGCACGCGCCGATGACGCCGAGCCCGACGGACAGCATCAGCAGGTGACGCCGCGCGGCCACGAGCGGAGGGCGCACGCCTAACGTCCGCGCAGCATCGCCAGCGCCTTCTCGATCGCCGCATCCTTCCCCGTCGCCCTCGCCGCCGGCGTGAGACTCTCGACTGCGACGTCTGGTACTATGCCGACGTTGTCGAAGCTCTTGCCATCCGTCACGAACCGCTCGTTGGCAAGCCCGAATCGCCACCCGTTAGGCAGCGTGCGGCCGAGGACGTCGGAGAAGACACCCTGAGTCGTCTCGCCAACACGGATCACCTTCGGCGTTCGGTCCATGAGCGCCTGCGTGAACGTCTCGGCCGCGCTGATGCTCTGGACGCCCGTGAGCTCGATGACCGGCCCGCGGAAGCTCGGACGCGTGGAGGGTTGCACGACCGACGGCTGCTCCTCGGTCCAGCGAGTCTGGTCGGCGGGATCGCCTCGCGCCTGCTTCACGTACGCCGTGTACGGCGTCGCCGTCAGACGGCGGGCGATGGCGAGCCCGTACGGGTCCGCACCGCCCCCGTTGATGCGAACGTCGATGATGAGACCCTTCCACCCGCGCGTGTTGGCGAACGCCGTGTCGAGTCCCGCTTCCAGCGCGGCGAGGCCCGTCTCGAATGCACCGTCCTTCGTGTATCCGCTGAACCCGCGGATGCGAAGGTAGCCGACGTCGGGGCCGAGCATGCCGAACTCCACCCGCCCTTCGCAGAATCGCTGCAGAGGACCCGTTAGGTAAGCCGACACGAGCGCATACGCCGAGTCGCGTCCCTCGCGCGACTCGATGAAGCTCGCGGTTTTCCTGGCCCCACCGAACCGCTTGTTGATCTTCGGCGCCACGAGGTAGGAGTGTGCGTCCTGCAGCGGCGAAATCATCCCCGAGATGATGTCGAAGAGCTGCTCCGGCGTCGTGGCATCGGTCACGCGCGCCCGATTCGCCGCCACGATCGCCGCCCAGTCCACCTTCTTCTCGCGGAAGAACCCATACTGCTCGGCCCAGGTCTGGGCGAAGACGTCGAAGTTCGAAATCGGCGTGTCGGGCGTCGGCGCGTCGCACACCGCCGGCTTTCGATCGATCCGGTGGACGATCATGTCCGACGCGGCGTACGCGAGGTGCACGCGGGCGTCGCTCGGCGACTTACCCGGGAGGATGACGTACGTGACCGGCGTTCCGGGCTCACCAAATGCCGCGAGCCCGCCTGTCGGCGGCGTCGGTTTTGTCACCGCGCGAGTCGTGGGAATGCACGACACCTTGGTGGTCTCGTAGCCGATGACGCTGTCCTGCCTAACGTCGAACACGAGCCCGTACCCTTCGGTCCGCCAGAGCCCGACGGCGGAGCGCGGTGGTTGGGCCGAGAGGCTCGAGATGCCCACCGCGGCGACGACGGCGCCAATCGGAAGGAAGCGTGGCATTGGAACGCTCCGTATGGGGTCAGACTCCTAATTCATCATTCGAGCGCGGCCGCGCTCGAATGATGAATTAGGAGTCTGACCCCTTGAACCGCTACGGCGCGTAGTCGACGATCTCCGCCCCGTACTCCTTCGTGATCGCCTGGAGCCGGGCCAGGTCCGGCTTCCCCGGTGCCGAAAGGATCTCGCCCGCCTGCGCGAAGTACCGCTCGAAGCCGCTCGGCGTCTGGAGCGTCCAGTGACGGCCCGGCTTGTCGCCGGCGACCTGGAACGTGTGAACGCTCCCGCGTGGGAGGTACACGACCGTCCCCGGCCCAACGGTCGTCCAGTCACCGTTCAGGTAGATCCGGTACTCACCCTCGAGGATGAGAAAGAGCTCGTCCTCGCTGTAGTGGACGTGGGGCGGCGGCCCGTTGCCGGCCGGCACGGAAGCCAGGCCTACGGTGAGCGAGTCCCCGGTCTGGTCGCCGGACAGCATGAATTCGATCTCGTTCCCGAATGCCCGAACGCGCTTGCCTTCGCCTGGGCGAACAATGCGCGCCGACGGCGTGAGGGCGGAACGCTCCGCGTCGGCAGCGTGGGCAGCATCGACAGCAGTCATATGAATGCACCTGGTGTTGAACGACGTGATTCAGAGGAATTTCGTCCAACCTAGGAGATGGTCGACGCCGTGGAACGGGTAGTTTGACCCAAAAGCCGGGACGGGGGACGGGCGATCGGCGACGGGGAATGGCGGCTGGATGCTGGCTGCTCGTGCTGGCTGCTGGCTGACGCTGGCTGTTCAGGATCAAAGGGGTCGCCTGTCGCCTGTCGCCTGCAGTTACGCCACAGGCAACGTCACCCGAAACTCCGTCCGGCCCGGCTCGCTGTCGACCTCGATCAACCCGTTGTTCCGATCCACGAGCCGCCTAACGATATCGAGGCCCAGCCCCGTGCCCTTCCCCACCGGCTTCGTCGTGAAGAACGGGTCGAAGATCATGCTCTTCACCGCCGCCGGAATCCCCGCCCCGTTGTCCGCCACCCGCACGACCACTTTGCCGTTCTCCACCCGCCCCGTCACCGTCACGCGGCCGCCGTCCGCCACCGCGTCGAGCGCGTTGTCCACCAGGTTGCCCCAGACCTGATTCAGCTCACCGCCCAGGCCGCGCACCTTCGGCAGATCCTCCCCCACATCGACGGTCATCGCCACCGACTTCCCCCGCGCCTTTGCGCCCATGACGGCGAGCGTGTCCGTGAGACCCTTGCGCACGTCCACCGGCTCGGGCGTGGCCGCCGCGTGATCCATGTACGTGAAGCCCTTCACCGCGCTCACGAGCGTGTGCACGCGCGACGCCGCACGCTCGATGTCGCGCACGAGGCCGCGCGCCGTGCACCCCGCCGCAACCCACCGCAGCGCGCCGCGCAGCTTGTCGGCCGCGAGCGCCCCCGCCAGCTCATCGAGCATGTCGATCGTCACCGCCGTCTCGGCGATCGATTCCGAGAGCGCATTGTCCACATCGTGATCGGCGAGCCAGTCGGCGATGCCCTCCTCACGGTCGGCACGCTCGAGCGGCGACAGGATGGTGGTCTCGGTCGTGGCGAGACAGATCGCGCGGATGCGCTCGATCGCCGCCAGCTCACCACCCTCGAGCTCCGCCGCGCCTAACGCGCGCGCCGCGTCATCCGACTCCACGAGCGCATTCGCGAGGAGCTGCGCGCTGCGGGTCGCCGCGGACGCGGGGTTGTTCAACTCGTGCGCGAGCCCGGCCGCCAGCTTTCCGAGCGACGCCATCTTCTCCACCTGCAGGTCGCTCTGCTTGAACGCGCGCGCCCGGTCCACCATCACATGCACGAGCGCCGAGGTCACGTGCGGGCAGTGAATCGGGATGGCCGGCATGAGCACGTGGGGCACTCGCAACATCTCCGTCGGTTCCTGCACGACCGAGTTTCCCGGCGCATTGGTGAGCCGCGAGTACGGGAGCTGTCCCGTCACGTCGCCGCCGCGCCAATCCATCGCCTTGTGCAGCGTCCCGCCCTGGTCGGTGAAGTGCGAGACGTGGCCGCTCAGAATGATGTACAGCGCCTCGACCGGCTCGCCCTTCCTCGCAATGAGGTCGCCGGTCTCGCAGCGCTCGAGTGTCGCGTGCGAGGCAATCCACTCCAGTTCCTCCCGCGGCACCGACTGGAACGTGCGATGCGCCTGAAGGCGGGCGACGAGCTCGCCGTCAGCAGCAGCGTTAGGCGCGCCGGGCGTGTCGGGTTGAGACCGTGCGTGCGTCATCGCTCACACCGATTGCAGGTATTGGTGAACCATGCTCACGGTCGCCGACCCCTCGCCCACGGCAGCCGCGACGCGCTTGCCGGAACCGTGCCGAGCGTCGCCCGCACTGAAGATCCCTGGGACGTTCGTCTCGAACAGATACGGGTCGCGCGCGGGCGTCCAGCCGGCCGGGGGACGCCCGTCGACCATCACGTCGCGGCCCGTGAGGACGAAGCCCTGCGGGTCACGCGCCACGAGGTCGCCGCAGAAGGCCGTTCGCGGTGCCGTGCCAATGAAGATGAACATCGCTGACACCGACAGATCGCGCTGTTCGCCCGTCGCGCTGTCCGCGACCGTGACGGACTCGAGCCGGCCGTCGCCGTGCACGGAAACGACCTTGGTGTTCGTCAGCACATCCACGTTAGGCGCGTCGGCAATGCGATCGACGAGATACTGGGACATCGTGGCCGCGATGCTCGGACCGCGCACGAGCATCGTGACCCTGCGCGCGTGCAGCGAGAAGAACATCGCGCCCTGCCCGGCCGAGTTGGCGCCGCCCACGACCATCACATCCTGACCGCGGTAGGTCGCCGCTTCGGTGAGTGCCGCGCCGTAATACACGCCCGCCCCAAGCAGCGAGTCGCATCCCGCGGCCGCCAGGCGGCGCACCTCCATCCCCGGCGAGATCAGGATCGCGTACCCCGTCAGCTCGGTTCCATCCTCGAGAATCACCTTTCGGTACGGATCCTCCCGCTTGATCTCGACGGCCTCCTGCGAGATGATCTCCGCGCCGAAGCGCATGGCCTGCGTCTTCGCGCGTCGCGCGAGTTCCTCGCCGCTCACGCCACTGGGGAACCCGAGATAGTTCTCGATCTTGGAGCTCGTACCGGCCTGACCGCCCGGCGCGCTTCGTTCGACGAGGATCGTCCGAAGCCCTTCCGACGCGCTGTACACCGCGCCGGCAAGTCCGGCAGGCCCGCCGCCAACGACGACGAGATCGTAAAACGGCTGCTTCGCCCGCGTCTGCAACCCGACCTTCTCGGCCAGCTCGCGCGTGGTCGGCTGCACGAGGGTCGTACCGTCCGGGAAGAACACGAGCGGTTGTCGAAACGCGCCGCCCGCCGCGCCGGACAGCAGGTCTCGCACGGTGGATTCGTTGTCCATGTCGAGCCACTGATAGGGCACGTGGTTCGACGCGAGGAAGTCCTTCACGGCGAAGCTGGCCTGCGAGAGCGAGCTGCCCGCAACGCGAATGCCGTCGAACGTCGGCCGCGCCTTGGCATGCCATTCCGACAACAGGTCTTCCAGCACTGGGTAGAGCCGCGTGCTCGGCGGCTCCCAGGGCTTCATGAGGTAGTGATCGAGCCCGATCTGGTTGATGGCGCGGATCGCGGTCTCGGTGTCAGCGTAGGCGGTGAGGAGGACTTTGCGCGCGTCCGGGTAGACCTTGATCGCTTCGGAAAGGAACTGCGTGCCGGTCATGTGCGGCATGCGTTCGTCGACCAGGAAGAGCGCGAGCTGCGAGCCGCGCTGTTTGAGCTCGGTAACCGTTTCCAGCGCCTGCGCGCCGGAAGACGCCTTCACGACGCGGTAGTCGGTGCGGAAGTGCTGGCGGAGGTCGCGCTCGATGGCGTTCAGGACTTCGGGATCGTCGTCGACGGTCAGGAGGATCGGCTTGGACATATCTCCGATATTACTCTGCAGTCGACCAAGGGGTCAGTGACTAACGCCGAAACGGCGGGGTTGGCGGGCATCGCGGTCGGGCTTGGCCAGTGGGACTGGCCCTGCCGCCGCCAGACGCCTCCCGCTACTGCCGTTGCAGGGGTTCCGGCAACCCGTGCGGCTTGTCGAAGAGCGCGGCCCAGATGTCGCCGTGGGTATCGAGCCGCCGCGCCATGGTCCGCAGCGTGAGCGACTGCGGCCCCACCTCGCCGCTCTCGACTTCCTCCCAGGTACACGGGGCCGAGATGGGCGCGTTCGGCTTTGGTCGCACCGCGTACGCCGCGGCGTACGTCGCCCCGAACTCGTTCCGTCCGGTATCCACGAGAATCCGGCCACCCCGGTCCGCCTTGTAGAACTCCAGCGTCAGGTGTTCCGGATCGCGCGCGACGAACATTCGCGCCACCGTGTGTGCGAACCGCGCGACCTCGCCACAGTCGGCCTTGCCATCGAGCGGCACTACGACGTGGAACCCCTTCGAGCCCGACGTCTTCACCCAGCTCGTGAGCCCGAGCTCCGCGAGCATCTCACGAAGCAGCAACGTCGCCGCCCGCAGCACGGCCGGATCATCGACGAGCGGATCGAGATCGAAGACGCAGAGATCAGGATGGAACAGCTCCGGCACACGAGACGTCCAGACGTGTGGCGTTATGCAGTTCTGGTTCGCGAGCCAGGCGAGCCCGCGGGAGTCGCGTACGATGGCATAGTTCACGACGCCGTCGGTCTTCGGCACCGCCACGCGCTCGAGCCACGCCGGCGCGCCTTTCTCCACGTTCTTCTGAAAGAACCCCTTCTCTCCGATGCCCTTGTGAAACCGCTCGAGCGTCACGGGCCGCCCCGCCAGATGCGGCACCATGATCGGGGCGACCAGCGCGTAGTACACGGCCAGCTCACCCTTGGTGATGCCGCAGTCCGGAAACATCACCTTCTCGGGATGCGTGATCACTGCGAGCCTTGGGTCTCGCGGATGACGTCGCGCGCACGTCGCGCGGGACGAAGCCCGAGCAGCCTCGGATGACGCAGCTTCGTGTGGACCGTCCATTCAATG
>JAJKIV010000486.1 GCA_021154285.1 Gemmatimonas sp.
GAGAATGTCGCACGCCGCTGACCTGGTCTCGCGGCGGTGGCCTGAGGGCGTTCGCGCATCACGCGCGAATTAGTCACGAAAGGAGACTAATGTCAAGGCCTCGCGAAAATTGTCACGACTCGACACCAACTGCGACGTGTCATCGCGCGCGCCTATTGTAGGTCCATCAGGACACAGCGTCAACGTGCTGCGATGCACGAATCGCGCGCGATCGTACAAGATGCAGCGGCATGCGCAACGCGCACGCGCCATCACCACTGAATCGTTCCCTTCTTCGTCGTGTCCACATCCTCGCCGGTGCCGCTCTTGAACAGAAACGCCGTCATGTTATTCGTCAGGAACGCACGCGCTTGTGGATCCATCACGTTCAGCCCGTAGTGATTGATCAGCATGGTTTGCTGCTTGATCCAATCGCTCCAGCATTGCTGACAGATTTCCTGGACGACGCGGCTCCCGATCTGCCCTGGAAAAGGAGCACGGTCGAAGCCGCTGCGCGTCTGACCGCAGCGTACACATTTCACGTCAGGCATGACAATACGAAGTCGATTCGCACGAGGTGGCAGTAGCAGGCCGTTCCGTTCCTTCGCGAGCGGCGATCGCGTTCACTCGAAACGTAAAGTGCCGGGCGGCTCGTACCCAGTGGTACCGAGCGCCCGGCACTCTCTGCTTCGAGTGCGATATGGCCGTGTCGTTATGCGCGCGACGTTCCTCGCGCGTACTGCACTTTTGCCAGCCCAAAGAGCGACAACAGTCGGATGTAAGCCCAACCAATGTCGAACTCGTACCACTTGGCCTTGAACTTCGCCGAGTGTGGATCGGCGTGATGGTTGTTATGCAGTTCCTCACCACCAAGCCAGATCGCGATCGGCGAGATGTTCCGACTCTCGTCTTTCACCTCGAAATTCCGGTAACCGAGCGCGTGGCCGACGCCGTTGATGATCCCCGCTGCCCAAAACGGGATCCAGATCATCTGCACGCCCCACACGATCGGTCCGACGAGGAAACCGAACAAGTACAGATCCACCGCGAGCATCACGACGATTCCGAGCCAGTTCAGCGGCGTGAGCAACGCACGCTCGATCCAATCGTTCGGCGTCCCCTTTCCGTACTTCTCGAGCACGCCAGGTTGACGGACTGCCGTTCGGTAGTAGAACGCGCCCTTGAGGACGATGTTGCGAAGACCTTCGAGCAGCGGACTGTGCGGATCACCCTCTCGATCGGCGAACGCGTGATGCTTGCGATGGCACGCCACCCATTCCTTGGTGACGATCGCCGTCGACAACCACAGCCAGATGCGCATCGGGAGGGCTGCCAGGAAGTGCAACTTCACACTGCGGTGCGTCTGTGATCGGTGCAGAAACAGCGTCACGCACACGTTGGTGATGTGCCCCGCCACTATGATGAACAGCAGCGGCTTCCACCACGCCGTGCCCCAACTTCCAAAATCTGGCATCGCCTCGTCTCTCCGTCCCGGTTACGATCGGCCCGGCGCTCGAAAAAAGCCGCCGGGCAACGAACCCTCAATGTAACACAACAACTTTCAGAGTTGCCAACCAATCCGCGCCATGACGGCGACCATCTGCCGAGGACTTGCTCGGAGCCACATGGCCGCGTAGCGTCACCCTCAATGACGAGACGAGGCAGCCCGTCTACCGGTAAGGATCAGGGCGCGAGCCCGCTCGGCACCGCACGGTTTCAGCGACGGTTTGCCGATCGCTTCGCGAAGGACTTCTTTCGGCCTTTTGCCGGCGAGCTCGCCGCCTCATCCCTCGGTATTGGGACTTACCTGGGCGAGTGCGACGACGCCGATGACACCGGATACGCCGAGGCCATTCGTGCCGCGCTCGAACGAGGCATCAACGTCATTGATTCCTCGATCAACTACCGATGCCAGCGGTCCGAACGGGTCGTAGGCGAGACCCTCCGCGCCGCGATCGCCGACGGAGTGGTCAAGCGCGACGAAGTGATCATCTGCACGAAGGGCGGCTATGTCCCGCTCGATACCACCCCGCCCCCGACCCGCGATGACTATCTCGCGTACCTGCAACACACGTTCGTCGAACCCGGCATTGTAGCGCCCGAGGATATCGTTGGCGGCGGGCACGCGCTGTCACCGTCGTTCATCGCGCATCAGATCAAGGCGAGCCAGGCGAACCTCGGCGTGCGGACGCTTGACGTCTACTATCTTCACAATCCCGAGCAGCAGCTCGACTCGGTCCAACCAGCGCGGCTCCGCACTATTCTCCGTCGCGCATTTGTGCTGCTCGAGGAACGAGTCGGTAGCGGCGATATCGGTTGCTATGGTTGCGCCACCTGGAATGGGCTTCGCACGCCACCCGATGCGCGCGGACATCTCGACTTGAGCGAGATAGTAGGCATCGCACGCGATGTTGGGGGCGATGACCATCATTTTCGCATAGTCCAGCTCCCGATCAACCTCGCGATGTCGGAAGCGATCCGCCTGCCGACACAGCGGCTGGGTGGCCGTCGCGTCGTCCCACTGCTCCAGGCAACGGCGGAATTAGGCATCTCGGTCGTCGCAAGCGCGAGCCTCATGCAATCGCGCCTTACTACTGAGCTACCGCCGGCGGTGCGCGATTCGTTTCCTTCGCTGGCAACCGACGCGCAGCGAGCGCTCGCGTTCGTGCGGTCGCTGCCTGGCGTTACGTGCGCGCTGGCCGGGATGCGATCGCTCGCCCATGTCGATGAGAACGTCGCGGCGGGCAAGCGGTAATCACGCGGCGACGTCCGTTCGAACGACGGCTGCATCGGGCGTGACGTGATCGGCGAGGGAGAGGCCTTTCACCGGTCGTCCCCGGATGGCGATTGCGGTGAGAAGGCCGATCTCCACTCGCCTGCGTGCTCGCGATCATCGCATCACGAAAATTCACGCTGACCAGAAAGTTGGCGATTGTTGCGAATCACGCAATACGCCCCTCGACGCATTTCGCGACGGCCGCATTCGTTAGGGCGCGATATCGCGATCCACGCCACGCGAATCTTGTGATCTACCTCTCGCGCGTTTCTGGTCCCGGACTCAACTTGTGAGCCCCCGGGCCCACCGAAACGGTACGATATGACGAGCATGACTCCATGCGCTGTCTTGCCCTCGCTCTTGGTGATCGCGTCCGCCCTCGCGTCACCTCGAGCGATAGAGGCACAGCTCGTGAGCGCGCGGCCCGCGTCCGTCGCCCTCACGGTGGTCGTGTCGCCGCGGCCTCTCTCGAATGTCGCAGGCTTCTCAGACGCCAGCGTGTCCGTTGTCGGCGCATCCTCCACCACGATCGATCTCGAAACGACGGTTGATGTCATTGATCCTTCCGCGAGCCGACTCGAAGTGCGACTCGGCGGCGCGTGGAGAGCGGATTCGACTGGCGTGTTGGTGAGGAACTCGCGAGGCGAGTTCGAGCGGCTGTCGCGAGAGTCCAGCGTCGTCGCAATCGACGCGATGCCGAAGGCGACCGCCTCTTCGAACGCAATCCGGTTTCGCGTGGAGTCCGCGGATCCCCGTCGTGCGCCACCGCCGGCGATTCCGCTCGAGTACCGGCTAACGGTGGGCCGAGGTGACGAGTTCTCGGTGTGGACCTTCTCGTCCCTGCTGCAGGTCGGTGCGGAACGCTGACCGCATCGGCGACAGCCGAGATCAATCGTTAGGCTGCAATCGCTGGCTCGGAGCCGAGCCGGGACCCGTCGTCCCGCGCGCTGGCGGCACGCGGCGCACGACGATCCTGACCGGCGTGCTTTCCCGTTCCACGACCGGTGTCACGACCGCCGGCGCAGTCACGACTTCGAATTGGCCGACGGCGAGGAACTCATCAAGCAGGACGCGAAGGTCCGCCGTGCGCTTGGAGGACCGTCGAACGAAAAAATGCCCGCGAGAATCGGTGAACACGGTTGAACCGCCGACATCGATGGCCGCCCCCTCGACGGCCACACCCGATTCGTCCACGACCGTTCCCTGGACGAGGTAGCGCTCGAACTTGATCTCGACCTGCCGGTTCGATCCCGTGAGTACGTCACCAGCATAGAAAAACGTGTTCGCCGATCCGGTGTAGTTCACGCGACCGTCCGGTGTCACGAAGCTCGCCGCGCTGACACGATAGTTCCCGAGCGGGATCCGGAGGTTGAGCGCGATCGTTTGGGCAAACGGGTCGCGCGGTCGATACGGGGTGTGAATGACCTGGTAGTCGACGCCGATGGTCGTCAGCCCTGACGTATAGGCCCCACCGAATGCGACAGTCGTGCGGTCGCTCGCACGCGTAATCACCTGCAGAAGCGACGCGCGAGGCGTGATGAACTCGCGCAGATGCAAGATGGGCGTGGTCGAGCGCACTGGAGCGGGTGACCACACGCGCAGGAGATACAAATCTGTCTGAAGCCATCGCGTGATATCGCGGGAGCCGCTCAGATACGAGCTCAAGCTACGAGTTCCAGGCGTCCGCGAATCAAACAGGCCCCCCGCCAGGTTGGAGCCGAGAATTCGGGCGGAGCCGAACACCTGGTTGAGGGTCGCCCGATCCGGCGTCCCGGGCAGCGTCGAGTCTTGCCGAAAATTCTGTCGACCGATGCCGAATGAAAATCCGTCCGCGGGTCGTAGGGTTAACAGGACGTTCTCCCGGTCCGCCTCGCTCTGAATGGGCGAAGGCACGCCCGTTCGGCGAAAATGGTCGCCCATGGCGACGTACGACATCCGGAGGTCGACCTTGTCGCGCTTGACGGCCATGCTCGCCGAGCCATAGGGCTCGTTTCCCCCCACGCCGGCGGTTGCCCCAGCTTCCACGCCGGTCGCTTGCTCCCACTTGATGCCCTGCAGCACCGTCTGGCGGGATGAGAACAGGGCGTGCGTCGTTAGGTGAAGCGTGGGTGACAGCGCGCGCTCAGCCTGCACGACGCCGATGGCCTGGTCCTGACGGAGCGCGTTCACGAACGGCGCGGGTGTCGCGGTCGCGCTGGCTCCGATGAACGCATAGAACGAGGATCGCCGAGTGGCCCGACGAATGCCAGCGCCCTGCGCGAAGATGCTGTGCGAGCTGCCAAACACGTCGGTCGCGAAACGCACCGGAATGGCATCATTGCCCAACCGGAGCGTGTCGCGGCCGATCAGGTGCTTCACGAACACGCTAAACCGGAACCCGTCGAGATAGCCAACGCCGACATTGCCTTCGAATCGATCACCCCAGATGCTCAAGGCGCCGCCGTATCCCTGATACAGGGATGACCCACCGCCTTCGAGCTCGAACACCTGTCCTCGGACACCCCGCGGAGCCACAATCAAGGATGCGACGAGACAGACCACTCGCAGCAAGTGCCCGATCCATGGGTGCGTCCGCGGCGGCGGCGTCACTGCGTGACCGCCCGGATGTTCAACGTGCCCGAGTATGACCCCGCCGCAAGCGTGCGACCCGTGAGATCCAGCTGTAGCTGCAGGTCGACCGTCAGCGTGCCCGTCTTGCTGTAACCCAGGATGGGCTGATTCAACAACACCAGGCTCCCGCCCGAAGAGCCGACACCCCCTGTACCGCTTTGGGTGAAGGCGGTATATGCCGTTGGCGCGCCTGGCACGCCCGCTGTCAGCACGCGTCCCCGTATCCAGCTCGATGGGATCGACACCGGGCCGCTCGTCATCGCCGCCGTCGGGCTGGCGAAGTAGCCGATCACCTGCACCGAACCGGTCGACGGGACCAGATCCCACGTCAGCGTAATGCCAACGGTAGACGGGAAGTTGTTAGGCGCGTTGTCGACAATCGCCGGAAGCGATTGGATCGCTCCCGAGGCAATGCTCACCGAGATGGCGCTGACGCCGGCCGCGGCGGCCGCTGGCGCAGGGCTGACGGTCGACACCACCTTCGCCTGCGAGCTCGCTACTCCCGGAAAGAGTACCGAGCCCGCGAGGGCGAGGACACACGACCGCTGCAACCACATGGGATCGGATCCGGGAGCGTAGGGCTGGTGCGAGCGCAGGCGGCGTTAGTTCGCGCCTTTGCGTCGCTCCTCGACAGTGAAGTTTGCGAATCGGAGCACGAGCTTCTCCGGGGTCGCGTCGTCGCTCCACGGGATCTCCAGGCTCCGATGACTCTCGGGGAACAGCGGGAAGGCACCCCCCGGAATCGGTTTCTTGCCGTCCACGCTGACTTCACTGCTGAGCACCCTGCCTAACGACTGACTGGTATTCTCGAGCTCCACATGCACCCGCTTCGCGGCCGAGTCGAACTCGAACGCCCGCACCACCACATCCCCACGTCGCAGCGGCTGGGGTTGCAGCATGTACACCACGTGCGGCAGCTCGATTCGGACGTTGAGCCCAGTCTGTGTTCGGGCTCCTGACAGCGCGCTGCTGACGAGAAACCACGCGGGAAAACTCTTGGCGGTGGCTTCGTAGGACACCGCGTAGGTCGCTCGCGGCGGAATTCGAAAGCTCATCGCGGACAGCTTGACCTGCATGCGCGTCGTATCGAGCGGCTCCTCGACAAGGTTTCCGTTCGGTTCGACGTGAAAACCGCGCGCCTCGAGCACGACCGTCAGCGGAAATAGCGTCTCGTTGACGAGATCGAACTTGCCGCGCGCCTGCCCTGAATACTCGACGACCGCCGGACGCACCGTTTGCGCGCCCAGCGGTCGAACGAGTCCGAGTACGAGGAGGATTGGAACGAGGCGCACTCGGCGAATCCTGCGCATAGCTATTGGGTAACGGCCTTGAGATTGAGCGTTCCCGCATACGTACCGGGAGTCGTCGTCTGACCAGTGAGATCGAGCTGGAGCGCCAGGTCAATCGTGCGGCTCGACGCCTTGTTCGCACCGGTGATCGTCTCGGTGAATAGCGTTAGGCTGCCGCCAGCGACACCAGCGGTTCCGATTGCGCCGCTCGTGAACGCCGTGAACGCCGCCGGCGCACCTGGCGCTGCCGTCGTCACTTTGCCCTTCACGGAGCTGCTGGGAATGTTGAACGAACCGTTCACCAGCGCGGCCGTCGGCGTTGCGAAGTAGCCGACGAGCGAGACTGACGCGGCCGACGGGTTGACATCCCACGCCGTCGTGATGTTGACGGACGACGGGAAGTCGTTCGTCGTGCCGTCCGTGATCGTGGGGATGCTCTGCGTGCCACCCGAGTTTACGGTCACAGTCAACGACGGCGACTTGATGGCACTCAGGGAGACGGTGGCGGCGGTGGACGTGAGTCCGCCCTGCGCCGAGGCCGTCGCACTGACGATCGTGAGCGCGGCTACGACCGCGGGACAAGCGCGAAGTCGAATCATTCAGGCCATACCAGTGAAGGGGTGAAGGCACAGGCCCAGGGTGCGCCGGCCATTGTGCCGCAGCTCACAACCGAGCTGATCCTTTCGGCGTCACTCGCGCGTTTGACGAGCAACCCATGCCGCCGTCACCCGCCTCATCGTTCGAAGGCTCGATAGCCATGCGTTCGACCGCTGGCCAGCATGTCGCGCGGCGGCCGCCGAAGACGCTCATCACTGCGCGCGAATCTTGCGCAGAGAATGCGGCGTACCCTCCCCGAGGATTCAATCAATGGCGACAGCATCGAAGTCGTCAGGCAAGAAGGCGCGTCGAAAGACCACCGCGGCATCGAAGCGCTCCTCAACGCGGACCAAGAGCGCCGCCAAGTCGGCGTCGGGTCCAAAGCGTAAGAGCTCGACGAAGGGCGCCGCCCGATCCGCCACGCGGAAATCCACCGCGAAGCGAACCGGGACTCGAGCCACAAGAAAGCGGTCGCCGGTAACACGGATCAAACGCGTTGCGACCACCGTGCTCCATCAGGGCGCGACCGCGGCCAAGCAGGGCGTTCAGGCTGTCGCGGGTCTTGTCGAAAACGTGAAGGACCGCGTCACCACCTAACGGCAGTTCCACAACGTGAGAACGACAGGACGGCTCGAGCCGTCCTGTCGTTCCCTACGATAGTCGCGGCTCCGCGGAGTGAGATGGGGCGCTCGACACAGTGCCGGAGCGCCTGACATGCGTCTCCAGCCAGTCAGCCACCGCGGCGAACACGATTTGCCTGCCGTAATCGACCGTAACGATATGTCCATTGCCTTCGGTCCAGAGAAGGCGACGGTCAGGCATACGGAACAGGCTGAACGCGCGCTCCGCCGCATCCGGCGGAATGCGATTGTCCTGTCGCGACTGGACGACCAACGTCGGCGCCGCCACCGCGGGGGCCGCCGCCCGCGCGCGATCGACGACCCGACGGAGCTCGAACACGAGACGCGGCGTCGCAAAGCCATAGGCGAGATTCCGCGCGGCCTCGATGGGGTCCCGGATCGAACGGTCGCCACCCCCACGCAAAAAGGGGAATAGCACACCCAGGATCCGATACAGGCCAGCTGCACGCCGAAGCGTGGTTGGCATGCTGAGGTACGGTGCGAGAAGCGCGATCGCGCGAACATCGTGCGCGTCTCCGGCGAGAATCGTGGCTATCGCGCCGCCCATGGATAGGCCGATGATCGCCACACTCTCGTACCGGGCTCGAAGCGCCGTGAGCTCTTCGCGAGCGAAGTCGATCCATTGATCGGCGCGACTGGCAGCGAATTCGTCGAGCGTTCGGCCGTGACCCGGCAACAGCGGTGCATGCACTCCCCAGCCCTGCGCGTGCATGTGGTCCGCCAGGTACTCCAACGTCTGCGGAGTGTCGCCGAACCCGTGGAGGAGCAGAAGACCGTAGCGCCCGTCGGCCGGGAGATCGATCGGGGACGCACCGGCTACGATACCGTCTGGCCCCGGCGTTAGGCGCGCGCCCACTGTCTCGCGCGCGCGGCTGATCCCGCGCATACGCACGAACAACACGGCGCCACCACCAACCAGCAGGAGCGCGAGCAGACCGGTCACGCCGCCTCGGCGCAGGGCATCGACACGCTGGTCAGTACGTCGCGACAGTCGGATCGACGTCCACACTCCATCGATCGATGCCTCCCGTCAGATTCCACACACGCCGGAACCCACGCTCCACGAGGAACTCGGCCGCCGTTCTGCTGCGGATACCGTGGTGGCAATACAGAACGACGTCCCGGTCTGGTGGGAGCTCCGCGATCGCGCCTCCGACCTGGCCGAGCGGGATCAGGCGAGCACCATCGATGCGGGCGATTCGCCACTCGTACGGCTCTCGAACGTCGATGAGGTCGATCGGGTCGCCTCGTCGAACTCGTTCAGCGAGGTCGCGTGGCGTGATTTCCTGAACGCTCGCGGCGCGCCGGCCAGTCGCCGATGAGCGCGGCGCACACAGCTCATCGTAGTCGATCAACGACTGGATCTCGCGCGTTCCACAGGCAGGGCAACTGGGGTCTCGACGCAGCCGGATGGTGCGGAAGCTCATCGCCATTGCGTCGACCAGCAGTAACCGACCCACGAGCGTGTCGCCGATTCCGAGAATGATCTTGATCGCTTCCGTCGCCTGAATCGTTCCGACGAGTCCGGGCAGGACACCGAGCACACCGGCTTCTGCGCAGCTCGGCACGAGGCCTGGAGGCGGCGGTTCCGGGAAGAGGCACCGATAGCACGGGCCCTCCGGAGTCGAGAAGACCGACGCTTGGCCTTCAAACCGAAGTACGCTGCCGTAAATGTTCGGCTTTCCAAGCAGTACGCACGCGTCGTTCGTGAGATAGCGCGTCTTGAAGTTGTCGGTGCCGTCGATGACCACGTCATATGCGGCGATGACGTCGAGCGCGTTCGCGGCACTAAGCTCTTCATCGATCGTGTCGACCCGCACCAGCGGGTTGATGGCGCCGAGTCTCGCGCTCGCGGAAGCGGTTTTCCGCTCACCGACACGGTCGGTGTCGTGCAGGAGTTGACGCTGCAGGTTGCTCAGGTCCACGGTGTCGAAGTCGACGATGCCGATCCGTCCCACGCCCGCCGCCGCCAGATACAGCGCTGCCGGCGATCCAAGTCCGCCCGCACCGACAATCAGAACGCTCGCGCGCTTCAGTCGGCGTTGACCATCTTCACCGACTTCCGAAAGCCCGATGTGGCGACTGTATCTAACGAGCTCTTGCGGCGTGAGCGAGGCGTCGGGAAACGGGACCTCGGCAGGCAGAGGCGTTGGTGGTACGCGGGCCATGGCCTAAGGCGAGTGATGGGAACCTGGAAGTTCCCAATATACTCGGACGTACCCCTATCGTCTGTGAGTTACACCCGGGTGGAAGACACGTTCGAGACAGACTGGAGTCAGTCGCGAATGTCGGCCGCCAAGTGTCCGGTCAAGGCGATGGGAACGTCGCCATCGAGCCGCGCACCGTCGAGGCGATCGGCGAGGGCGCTTACCGGCGAGACGTAAATGGTGGACCCGTCACGTTCCGCCAGACCTTCGCCAACGAGCCGCGTGAGGACGAGCGACACCGACTCACGCGTCGCTCCCACGAGCTCACAGAGCAACTTGTATTGGGCGCCGCCCAGCGCGATGCGGCCGTCGTCCGTTGTGAACATCCGCGCGCGCGCAAGGTGCACGAGCGACGAGATCAAGCGTTGTTCGACGCTCAGAGTTGCGAGCTCGCGAAGCTTTTCGAGGAGGGCGGTGCGTTCCTCGACCATCTGTCCGACCAGAACGAGGGCCTGCTGCGGTTGCTCGCGGACAAATTCTCTGAATCTGGAACTGCTGAGGTGCAGTGTGTCTGATTCCTCGTCAGCGCGGGCGTCGGTGGCGTAGCGCGCATTGGCGCCGAGTCCTTCCCACCCGAACGTTTCGCCCTCTCGCGCCAACGCGGGAACAAAAGCCCGCCCGGCTTTTACTCGACTTCGAAGGACGATTCGCCCACGCACGACGATGAACATGCCGTCCGCTTGGGCACCACGTTGATAAACGACGAATCCTGCAGGCCAGGTCGCCTTTGCAGCGTACGCGGCAACGGCATCCGCCATGTCGCCCGGTAGTCGCTTGTCTCGACGTCTCAGTGCAGCATCCAGCAACTTCGTAGCTCGCATGCAGCAGACAATTGTTGCATGTCTGCAATGTCTGTTCCGTCTGGACACGACCTGTGTTCGGCGTTTGCTTTGAACAGCAACTTCTTTCTCACCCATGTCCGCGCCTCTTCCTACGGCTGATCGCCGCCCGGTATCAATGGTGGCGATCATCGGTAACGACGCTGTGCTCGACGCTGCGCCGGCTACCCCGGTGCAGATCGCGCACGCGTGTCTTCAACGAGGGTTCACTGTCGCGGTACCCGCAAGCTGGGGCGATGAGTTAGTCGCCTCGGAAGCGGTTCGACGCCTCGCATCGAGAGAGCGCGGGCCTGCGGTGATGTGTGTCTGTCCATTCGTCCGATCGCGCCTGCTCGCCCCGGGCCCCGACCTCGCTCCATTTCTCGTATCGCTCGTCGCGCCTCCCGTGGCAACGGCGCGATACCTTCGGGCCGCATACGGCGAGCACGGCGTTCACATCACTTATATCGGTGGCTGTCCCAGTGCCGACGATCCGTCGATCGATGAGCGCCTAACGCCCGACGCCTTCCTCGCGGATCTCGCCGATCACGGCATCGCACTCGCCGAACAGCCGTTGGTCTTCGATTCGATCGTCCCACCCGATCGCCGCCGCTGGTGCTCGCTCCCGGGCGGTGCCCCGACCGCGGAGGTTCTCTGGGGCGACAGCGACATGCGCACGTTGGTCGAGATCGACCGCGACGAAGTGTCCACCGATTTGGCCCAACACATCATCACCCACGAGCATGCGCTGCTCGACCTCGCTCCGGGTCTGGGCTGCGTGTGTAGCGGCGCCATCCGCTCGGCGCCTGCGCACGCTGCCCGCGCGACTGTCACCGCCGTCGAGCCGCCTCGCGCTTCCAAGCCGATTATTGACCCGGCGCCCATGGTTTCGCTTGATGCCCCGGTGGCCGAGCACGTTACGTCGCCGGTGCTGACCGCTGTGGCGTCCGCAGCGGCCGGCAGCGAATCGTCGTTGGAAAGCCAACTCGACGAATTGTTGGAAACCCCAATCGATCGCCCGTGGACGGACAGCGAGCCGGAGATCAAGCTCGTTATGGACTTCACGGTCGAGGCTGTGCTTCTCAACGGTGTTGCTCCCGACTTGGCGGATCGCGCGCCAACGGCTGGTGCGTCCGAACCCGAAGTAGTAGCCCCAGAAAGCCCGGCAACGCTTGCCGGACTCACGGAGGCCGCGAGCGACCACGCTGCGACCCCCCCGACAGTACCGGAGCCCGAGCCCACCCCGCCAGGCGCGTCGACGCCGGACGCCTCCGATGACCCGCCCGCGCCGACGACACCGGAACGAGCGCACGTTAGGCGCCGCACACCACCGCCGATGCCTATGCGCTACCCGACGTCAGCCATCCCCCGAGCGACGGCGAGCGACGGGAAAGCACTGCCGCGTGCGTACGTTGCGAAGCGACGGACCCCATCCGCCGGCCTTCTGCCGATAGGCGAGCCTCCGGGAGTGGAGGAAGCGGAGGCGCCGAGAGAACGGCAGAACGAGAGCGCCGCGCCCCCATCACCTACGCCGGCAAGCGTGGTCGGCTTCGAGACGACTGCGGCGACTGACGTCGAGGTCGCGCCGGAGCCGACGGATGGCGGTGAGCCATCGCCCGCCCCGGAGACGCTGACCGTCGTCATCGAGGAGCCGCCGGGAGACCCCCGCGCCGACGAGTCGGAGACGCGGACGCCCGAAGCGGCCGCCGCAGGAGAGTCCCCGTCGGAACCGCCATCTGGCGCACCAGACGCAGAGCAGTCGTCCCGACCTGACTCCAATGCGTCGGGCGGCGCCGCCATCGCGACGGACACCAGCGCCGGCCCGGTCATCGCACTCCTGATCGCGCTGCTCGCGATTGGATTTTTCGTGCTGCGTGCAATGAAGTGACCCGACCCGCCGCCGTCCGACCGAGACGGCGGCGCTGGCTCGCCTAACGCCGTAGGATCTCGGCCGCGTCGTCGAGGGCGGTTGACGCCGCATCGAACCGGCCCGCGAGGTCATCGATCTCGCGCTGTGTCAGGGCCGAGTCCCCTGTTCGAATCGCCTCGTTCACCGACGGAAAAACGATGTTCGCGTAACCGTTGTTCTCGTCGGCGGCGTAAATGAGGTTGCGGTACCACGGTCGCGTCCGGAGACCTTCCGGACGCGTGAGCGACCGCTCGACTCGAAGCAACGCGGCGGTCGCGGCCGCGCGCGTCTCTCGTGTGAGCGATCGCGTGAGCGCCGAGTCACGCGTCGCGACGTACGCTGCCGCGCTGCGCTCCATGCGGTCGATCGCCGTCGAGAGCCTCGATGACGACGTCTGCCATTTTTTCGCACCGATCGCCTTGTCCACCGTTGGAACGTACCGGCGCATCGTTCGCGCGAACTCGACGTAGTCGTACGGCAGGACGTCAGCGTTTGCGAGACGGAGCACGAGAGCGGCGCCGATGCGCGCCGCAGTGGCGTGATACCGATATCCGGGATCGCCGAACGTTTCCATCCAATGGCGGCTGTCGTACGCCGAGTGGTACACACCGCCCGCGCCGCCGAATCCCCACTCGGCGAGAGGAATTCCGAGGTGATTGTAAAAGCCCGCGAAGTCCGAGCCGCCGCCCGGGTCGCCCATGGGTGGCTCCGCCGTATCCGCTACGGCCGACGCTCGGCGCCACACGTCGTAGACGCTTCCCTTCCCACTGGGATCGTCGACGGACCGTGCCAGGGACCGAAGCGTCGCGCGCAACGATGGCGACCCACCTCCGCCGAAGCTCGGCCCTTGAGCGGCAACGTCCTGGTTCAGGTAGGCAACTCCGCCCCGGAGCAACCGCAGTGTGTCATCTTCCACGTACTCCGTCGATCCGATGAGCCCCCACTCCTCGGCGTCCCATGTGGCGAACACGATGGTGCGCTTTGGCCGCATGCCACGCTTCGCCAGGTCTGCCACCGCACGCGCTGCTTCGAGAACGCTGACCGTTCCGCTCACATTGTCGGCTGCACCCGGGCCCCACGCGTCACGGTGACCGCCGATGATGATCATCTCGTCGGGGAATTCCGTTCCGCGGATCAGTCCGAACGTGTCCCAGATCGTCTTGAACGGTGCGGTTGCCGTATCCGTCTTTACCGCGACTCGCGCCGTGACTGGTCCCGGGCCGACGTGATAACGGAACGGGAGACCACCCTGCCACGACTGAGGAATCGCTGCGCCCCGCACATCACGGAGTAATTCGGTCGCGTTGCCGTAAGAGATCGGCACAACGGGAATGCGAGAGACACCCGCCTGCGCCGGTGTGATGCGCGTGGCGCCGGCTCGGCTCGGCGTCCCGGGCGTCGTGGGATCCCCCGCGCCGTTGAACACACTGCCGCGCTGGATTCCCTGCGCGGGTCGCATGGGACCTACAGGATAGACGTCGCCCCGAACGAAGCCATCGTCCTGCGGGTCGCTATAGATGAGGAGCGCCGCGGCGCCGTGACGTTCCGCTTCCCTTGCCTTGATGCCGCGAAACGAACGGCCATAACGCGCCAGGACGATCTTGCCGCGGACCGACACACCTAACGAATCGAGCGTCGCGTAATCTTCGATCAGTCCGTAGTTGACGTAGACCACTTCACCGGTGACGTCGCCGCTGCCCCCGTACCCGTTGATCGGCGGCACCTCGGGCAGTGAGGACGTCGAATCCACGGGGATCGGCCCCTCGGCGAGCGTAAGCTCCCGCGAATTCGGCGACACCCGCCAAACCCGAATGCTCGTCGGGTGAGGCATCCACACCTGGTATGCGCGAACGCTCGTCTCCAACCCCCACGAGCGCATTCGCTCGATCACGTAGTCTCGCGTTCGCGCCTGCGCCGGCGTGCCAGACATGTGCGGTTCTCGAGACAGCGCCCGGGCATACACCGCCGCGCTCTCTGGCGAGGGCACGGCGATCGCCGCCGCCTCCATGCGCCGCTCCGCCTCGGCGCTAGTCGTCGAGTATCCTGGCACCGGGGCCGGAGATTGCATGCGCGCCGCCGCTACACCAAGAAGGCACGCTCCGGCCAGGAGCACGCGGGATACATGCTTGAGGGGTCCCGAATGGATGGTCATCTCGATTCGACTTGTGTGAGCATCGCGTTGCGACGGCTGGCGTCGCTCGCGATGACGTCGCGATGGATGCTAGCGCTGATCGTCGTCGAGGCGCTCGATCGCGCGCGCGATAGCCGTCCGGAGAAAGGCTTCGCGTTCTTCTGCTGTCGCGGCTGGCGGAAGCGTCGCCGCGAGCTGTACGCACTGTCGTTCCATCTCGTCCTGAACGAACCGTGTAGAAGGGTCCCGGATACCTAACGCCTGCAGCGTCCCGGATGCGAGCACCTGCAACTCATCGCGCGTGCTCGGCGACAGCCCGTCGAGCGTCGGAGGGCTCGCGATCGGTACGGGCGTTGAGTCAGGCTGGGTCTCGCGACCCTTTACCGCCGCCGTCATTGGCAGCAACCGCACGGCGAACGAGCCCGGTGAGTGTTCGCTATGGTGCTCCACAACGCCCCGGGTCGAGAGCAACGCGAGCAGCCGCTGCACCGCCTCGCGCACGACCGGTATGCGCGCGAAGCTGTGATTTCCCCGCCCCGTCACGATGAGGACTTCGCGAGCTCCCTCCGCCTGTTTCATGCGGAGCCAGCTTTCCGCTCGCTTCACCGCCTCTGCGGCCGTCGGCAGAGAGGCGCGGAGGTTGAGAGTACCGCTCCTGCCGAAACGGAGCTCGTCGAGCGCGTGCTGGAGCGGGCGTCGAATCACGCAACCTCAGCGCAACGCGGACCGTAACACGTGACCGTCGATTCGCTCGAGCGGTTGTGTGTTGAGCACGGCGGCCAGTGTCGGCGCCATATCGACAACGCGCACGAACTCGTCGTACTTGCCCGGCTTGAATGGAGCCCCGTAGAAGACGACCGGCACGTGGGCGTCGTAGTCGTGCGGCGTTCCGTGGGTCGCAATCGGTGGCGACCAATAGTCGTAGGGACGCAGCGTGACGATCGCTTCAACCGGTAAGTCAGCTGGAACCATGTGCAGCCAACGCCGCGCGATCACATCCTTCGTCGTGTCGGCCCGCGCGAGATCCCGCATCAGGTCAACGCGGAGGACGCCGGGAACCTTTCGTTCGGCCGCCACGAACGCCGCGACGACAGAATCGGGCGACAGACCCTTGGCCTTGAGTGCCGAACGATTCATCAGCAGGAATGGCGTATCCCAGATGAATTGGGTCGAGTCCTTCAACGCCGCGGCTACGCGGGCTTCCGCGGCCCAGGCGGTGTCGAGCGCGGCGCGAACATAGCCGGCACCCGCGTTAGGGTCGCTCGACTTCACGCCCGGATACGGTGCCACGCCGTGATCCGACGTTAACGCGACGATGACGCGCGTGGAGTCTCGCAGCTTGTACAGCGAATCGAAGAACGTGCCGAGATAGCGATCCAGCCGAACGATCTGATCGTGCAGCTCACGCGAATCCGGCCCGAACGCGTGCCCCACGGCATCCGTCGTCGAGAGCGAGATAGCGAGGATATCCGTTTGCGGACCCTGGCCCAGCTTCATCGACTGCAGACCGTCCAGAGCGAACTGCAGCGTTAGGTCGTCCATCCACGGGAACGCCGGAAACACCGCCGCGGCTTGCGCCGGATCGGGGGGAGAACCGTGCGGAAACGTCACTCCACCTCGGCCCGCATTCTCCTGTTGGACGCTATCGGGTTCTGGGTACTGGTCCTCGGGCAGCAATAGCGTCCAGGTCTTGCCAGCCGACTGGGCGGGTATTCGCCGTGCGTTGAAATGCTGCACCCACGTTGGCAGCGTGTCGGCGTAGTAGGTGCTCGTCGAGAAGTTGCCGGTCGTGGCATACCAGAACACGGACTGCTTGTTGCGCGCGACCGGCAGAATCGCGCCTCGGTCTTTGCGGGACACCGACAGCGCGCGCGAACGCGGATCCGTCTTCTGAAGCCAGTCGATCAGTGTCGTTCCCCGAAACCGCCTTGGCGATGCACCAGGGCCGCCGCCGCCGATCATCGGGGCGGCTGGGTCTTCAACGCCGGCGACGTTCTGAACGATCCCGGTGCTCCGTGGGAATCGGCCGGACATCGTCGAGGCATGGCCCGGCGCGGTCTCTGTGATTCCGTGGTCCTGGAAGGCGTTAGTAAAGAACGCTCCGCCTTTGTAGAGTCTGGCCAGACCGCCGGTGAGTTGCGACTCGAACCGCGTGAAGTAATCCGGCCGCATCTGGTCCACCGTGATGAAAACCAGTAGCGATGGCGGCAAGGACGTTGGCTGCGCTGGCGCCTGCGCGGCGACCACCGCGGGCAATAGTCCGGCGACGAGTTCGATGATGAGCGCGCGAAGCATTCGAAAGGGTGGCTTAGCCTCGGTGAATTTACCCGCGAACACTGGCACCGCCATTCCAGGCGGTCCGTCAACGGCTGGGCGTATCGACGGGCTTTCGCGAATCACGCGTGAGAGAATCGCCGTAGTGGCCGCGTTTCCTCTGTTGAGTGTGGCTTTCGGACTCGTTGACGCGTCGGTTCTCAAAACGGCCGTCCGTGTCCGGCCATGATGTGCAATTGTTGACCCTTGATGAGGATGGATCTCAATGCGAGGCATGACGTTCTTCGCCGTAGCGGCGGTCTCCGCGATGGCTTCTCCGGCGGTAGCGCAGGTCCGTATGACCGAACAGGGTTCCGGTCGCCCGATCTCGTTTGCGTTCGGCGGCGGAGCCAGTGTGCCGGTCGGGAGCTACAAGGACGCGTTGAAGACGGGCTGGAACGGCCAGGGCTCGATCATCTTTCATTTCGCCGGCCTTCCGCTCTCCCTCCGCGCTGATCTCAGCTACAACCATTTCACGTTCAAGAATGATCTTCCGTTCTCCTCTGGCGGAACGGGTGGAACCCCGACCTCCGCGGAAGACATCACGCAACAAATTCTGGGCGGGCTCGCGAATGTCTCGATCCCGTTCCACATGGGCCCGGTCTCTCCTTATATCACCGCCGGCCTCGCGGGGTTCAATATCAAGACCAATCTGGGCGACGTCGTGCCGGGGGAGCAGGACGAGAGTGCTACCAAGTTCGCCGTGAACGGCGGCCTCGGCCTGTCGATGAAGCTCTTCGGCGCATCCGCCTTCGTCGAGGCGAAGCTGAACAACGTTTACACGGACGGGAAGGTCATCGGCAGCAAGGAGCTCAAGGACCTGCAATTCGTTCCGGTCACGTTCGGGTTCGTGTTCTAGCGACAACGGCTCGAACGCCGCAAACACAACAGCACAACGCCCGGCATGGAGCGGCTCCATGCCGGGCGTTGTGCCTAACGAACCAGCGTTGCCCTCGAGCTAGAGCACCTGTTCGAGGATCGCGAGCCCACGCGCCAGGTCGTCGTGCGACGTGATCAGCGGCGGCAGGATTCTGACCGTGTGATCGCCTGCGGTGAGCACGAGCAAGCCCGCGTCACGGGCACGGGCAACGACATCGCCGGCCGGCTCGCCCACGTCGACACCCCACATGAACCCGACGCCGCGAATCGCCCGCACGCGGCATGTACGATCGCTGATCGCGCGAAGCTGTGAGCCCACCCAGCTCCCTTCGGATGTCACGTGTGTCAGCAGCGACGGGTCGGCGATCCGCTCGAGCACATGCAACGCGATGGATACGACGAACGGACCGCCACCGAATGTCGTGCCATGATCCCCTGCGTTCATTGCCGCCGCGATCTGATCGCTCATGAGCACCGCGCCCATCGGCAGGCCACCCGCAATCGGCTTCGCCAGCGTCAACATATCGGGCTCGATGCCGATTTGTTCGTAGGCAAAGAGCGACCCGGTTCGCCCCATGCCGCACTGAATTTCGTCGAAGATGAGCGCGACCTTTCGCTCGCGCGTCAGCGCGCGCACTTCACGAACGAAGCCGTGATCGAGTACGCGAACCCCGCCTTCGCCCTGCACCGGCTCGAGAACGAGTGCCGCGACGGTATCGGCGTCGAGCACGATGGCGAGATCCTCGATGTCGCGTTCGACGATCGACACGCCACCCGCGAGCGGACGGAACGGCGCGCGGTAGGTCGGGCGATCGGTCGCGGCCAGCGACGCGAACAACCGCCCGTGGAACGCCCCGCGGAGGGCGATGATGTCAGTTTTCGCAGCCCCCTCGGTCGTGCGGGCCCATTTCCGCGCGAACTTGAAGGCTCCCTCGTTCGCCTCCGCGCCCGAGTTACAGAAGAACACCTTGCGCGCGAACGACAGCTCGACGAGGCGCGCGGCAAGCTGTTCGCCGGGCGCCGTCCGAAACAGGTTCGAAACGTGAATGAGCCCGTCGGCCGCGGCGTGCATGGCGTCACGCAACCCCGGATCCCCGTAGCCTAACGCGTTGACCGCGATGCCACTCGTGAAATCGAGGTACGCGCGGCCGTCGGCGTCGAACAACTCCACGCCCTCGCCGCGCACGAGCTCGACGGGGGCCCGCTTGTAGAGCCCGAGGAGCGCATCCGCTCCAGCTGGTGCCATCGTGATCGTGGCCATCCTCAGACCGCCGTTGGAGAAAGAGTGATTGCCGTGCCGGACGTCGCCGACCGGATCGCCGCGATGTTGCCAATGCGTACCCGAGCGACGCCAAGCTCCACCGCGCGCCGGGCCGCGTGCAGCTTTGCCGCCATGCCGTCGCGGGCAGTCCCGTTGTCGATGAGTGCGACAGCCTGTTCCACATCGAGATCGCGGAGGACGACGCCATCGGCGATGACGCCCGGCACGTCGGCCACGAGCACGAGCTCGTCGGCGCCGAGCGCTACCGCGATTGCCGCGGCCGCGTCATCCCCATTCACGTTCAACGGGAGGCCCGTTGCCTCGTCGCGCGCGAGCGGCGAAATGACCGGCACGATGCCGTTTGCCATCAACAGCTCGAGCAGACGAGCATCGACGCGTGCGGGTGCGCCGACCTCACCTAACGTCTCCCGCAACGTGGCCCGCGCGTGCAGGAGGCCGTCGTCCTCTCCCGAGATTCCCACAGCGCGAACATCCTCGCTGATAAGCAGCGCCACGAGCCGCTTGTTGGCGCTGCCCGACAGCACCATCTGCACGAGCTCGAGATCGTCGCGCGTGGTGACGCGGCGCCCGCCACTGAACCTGGGCGTCAGGCCAAGTCGCCGCTGAAGCGTGGAGACCTCGTCGCCGCCACCGTGAACGACGACAATGTGGTCGCCCGTCGTCGCGGCACGGATGGCACTCGCCAGACTCGGGTCTGCTTGCGCCCGCCCGCCGATCTTGAGGACGCGCGTCATGCCGGTAACCCCATTGGCTCATCGAGGCCCAATACCACATTGGCGTTCTGCACTGCCTGACCTGCGGCACCCTTTACCAGATTGTCGATCGCCGAGAGGATGAGCAGCGTCGGCTGACGAACTCCGGCGACATAGCGGGCCGAAATCCTCACAACGTTGCGCCGGACGACATCGCGAAGCGACGGCGGCTCGGCTGTGATCTCGACGAACGGCTCTCCCGCGAACTCATCGCGCCACGGCGCGAGTGGGTCCGCGAGCGTCTCCGTCACCGGCACCGTGATTGTTGCAAGAATTCCTCGCGCAACAGGAAGCAGGTGCGGCGTGAATATCAGGTCGGCGTCGGCTCCGGCTCCCTCGAGAACGGTCCGCATCTCCGCCAGGTGGCGGTGAGTGTTGGCAATCCCGTATGCGCGGAAGTCCTCGGTCACCTCACCGAATAACAGGTCAGTGCGTGCGGTCAGTCCCGCTCCGGTCACGCCGCTTGCTGCGGTGGCGTTGACAGTCCCGCCCGATGCGATCAGGCCACGCTTCGCCAGCGGTAGGAGCGCCATCAGGATGGCGGTCGCGTAACACCCGGGGTTTGCCACTATCGTGGCACCCGCCAGCTGTCGTCGTGCGAGCTCGGTGAGCCCGTACGGAACGTCCCCCGCCCCATTCCCGGGACGGAGGTCGGACGAGAGATCGACTGCCCGCGCTCCGGCGTCGCGCACGCGCGCAACCCAGGTTGCCGACGCCCCATGAGGAAGGGCCGAGAATACCAACTCGGCGCCCGAGAGCGGCGCGTCGTCGTGCGCGACGAAGCGCACGTCTTCGCCGCCGAGTCGCGCTTGTTCCCCGCGGCGCTCGTTCGCAGTGGCGAATGCAAGCCGCATCCGAGGGTGGCGCGCGATCAGCGCACACAGCTCGCGCCCGGCGTAGCCGCTGGCACCGAGGACTCCAACAGGGATTCTATGCACAACGAATGCATATTATTGCATCCATTGGATGTCAACCGCGGTGCTCACGCGTGGCGCTCCGCCGGAGCGTCGTGCTCGCGTCCTGCCGCTTGGACACGCGCCGTGCTATCGTCTCGTCGGTCTTACGGAGGAGGTTGGGTTGGATAAACGCAAACGTCACGCGGCAATTCTGGAGTTGGTCGGCGGTCAACCGGTCGGGAGCCAGGAAGAGCTTCGGGTCTTGCTGCATCGGCGTGGTTGGGACGTCACGCAGTCCACGCTCTCGCGTGATCTCCGCGAGTTGCGGCTGGCACGAGTCCCGACGCCTGAGGGCGTGCGATACACCGTCGCCGATGGCACTCTAAGCAGTGCGGCGCGCCCGGCGCTCGACGCCCTGCTGCCTCAACTGCTGACGCGCGTCGACGGCGTTGGAGAGCTGATTGTCGTGCGTACCGTGCCCGGCGGCGCTCAACCCGTGGCGTCGGCTCTCGACGGTGAGTCGTGGCCCGACGTACTGGGGACCGTCGGTGGCGACGATACGATTCTCGTGGTTTGTCGATCCGCTGCCGCTCGTGAACGACTCGAGCGACGCCTCCGCAAGCTGGCCGAAATTTGATCGCGTGTCACGGGTTGCAGCCGCATTGACGGTGACCGTGCGCGCGTGTTTATTTATGCAAGCCATTTGAATAGTTATTTCCTCCTGGAGCGCTCATGAAGACGATTGTGCTCGCCTACTCCGGCGGGTTGGATACTTCGATCATTGTGCCGTGGTTGCGCGAGAAGTACGACGCGCGCGTCATCTGCGTCGCAGCGGACATTGGCCAGGGACCCGACGAGTTGGCCGGCGTTCGCGCGAAGGCCTTGGCGTCCGGCGCGGAGGAGTGCTACGTCGAAGATCTCCGCGAGGAGTTCGTGTGCGATTTCATCTTCCCGACCCTGCGGGCCGGTGCGGTCTACAACCGGAAGTACCTGCTCGGCACGTCAATGGCGCGACCCCTGATCGCTAAGCGTCAGGTCGAGCTCGCGCGCGCCGTCGGTGCTGACGCACTCGCGCACGGCTGCACCGGCAAGGGCAACGACCAGGTTCGCTTCGAGCTGACCTACATGGCATTCGCTCCAGACCTGCCGGTCATCGCGCCATGGCGTGAGTGGGACATCCGCAGCCGCGAGGACGCAATCGCGTACGCCGCCGCCCGCAACATCCCGGTGGCTGCCACCAAGGAGAAGATCTACTCCCGCGACCGAAACCTGTGGCACATCTCGCATGAGGGCGGGATCCTCGAAGACCCGGCGCAGGGGCCTCCGAGGGACGTGTTCATGCTCAGCACCGATCCCCAGGACGCGCCTAACGAACCGGAGGATGTCCGCATCGGGTTTGACGCCGGCACGCCCGTGTCGGTGAACGGCCGGGAGCTCGATCCGGTCGACCTCATCGCCGAGCTGAATGCCATCGGCGGGCGTCACGGCGTCGGGCGCATCGACCTCGTCGAAGATCGTATGGTCGGCATGAAATCGCGCGGCGTGTACGAGACGCCGGGCGGTACCCTGCTCTACTCCGCGCACAGTGAGCTCGAGCAGCTCGTGCTCGACCGACGTACGCTCGCCGCCAAGGACCTCATTGCCCCGCGCTACGCGGACATCGTGTACGAGGGCCGCTGGTGGACGACGGAACGCGAAGCCTACGACGCTTTCGTTGACGTCACCCAGCAGCGCGTAACCGGGTCTGTCGCGCTTCGACTGTACAAGGGCTCTGCCGCGGTGATCGGTCGACAGAGCGAGCATGCGCTCTATGACGAGCGGTTCGTGACGTTCGGCGAGGATGACGTGTACGAGCAGAGCGACGCCGCCGGCTTCATTCGACTGTACGGGCTTTCGACTCGTGTGCGCGCCATCAAGGACCAGGAGTTGGCAGCCACCCGTTCCGCATCCGCTGAGGGAGCGTCGGAGCCGGCGCTCGTCGGCGCGTGAATGACGTCGCCGTCGCCGGAGCCGAGATCGTGACCGGAGACGTGCCGCGTGCGGGCGAGCCCGGCGAAGCGCCGCGCGGCGCTGCCGCCGACAAGGCCGCGGCTTCCCGCTCGTTAGGTACGACGAGCCACAAGCTGTGGGGTGGGCGCTTCGTCGGCGGCCCGGCCCCGGCGCTCGAAGCGGTCAACAGATCCATCGCCATCGACTTCCGGTTGTGGCCCTTCGACATTCGGCTCTCGAAAGCGTGGGCTGTGGCGCTGTGGAATGCCGGCGTGCTTTCACTCGACGAGAGTCGCCGAATCGAGGCCGGTCTCGACGCGGTCGCGGAGCGCTTCTCAGCCGGCGCGGCACCGCTCGCGACCGACGAGGACGTCCACACGATGATCGACCGACTCCTGCACGCGGAGATCGGCGACGTCGCGTCGAAGCTTCACACCGGTCGGAGCAGGAACGACCAGGTGTCGACCGCAACGCGTCTCTGGTGTATCGACGCCTGCGACCAGCTCGATGCCGCGGTGCGTGGCCTGCAGCACGTGATGGTACGGCAGGCCACTCAGCATCAGCAGTCGCTCATGCCGTCGTACACACACATGCAGCGTGCGCAGCCCGTTTCGATCGCACACTGGATGCTCTCACACTTCTGGCCACTCGATCGTGACCGCGCGCGTCTCGCGGCGGCCGCCAGATCCGCAGGCGTGTTGCCGTTAGGTTCCGGCGCCGTAGCCGGCTGCGCCTTCCCGATCTCGCGTGTTCTCCTCAAAGGAAGCCTCGGCTTCGCCTCGGTCTCGAAGAACAGCATCGACGCCGTCGCGGATCGGGATTTCGTCGCCGAGCTTCTATTCTCGCTGTCGCTGCTCGGGGCGCATTTGTCTCGGCTCGCCGAGGATCTGATCCTGTACGGCTCCAGCGAGTTCGGGTTCGTTCGTTTCGGCGACGCCTACACGACCGGCTCGAGCATGATGCCGCAGAAACGGAACCCTGATGCCTTGGAGCTCGCCCGCGCGTCGGGGGCCCGCATGCTCGGTGACCTGACCTCGCTCCTCGCCACCATCAAAGGCCTGCCCAGCGGTTACAACAAGGATCTGCAGGAAGATAAGCGAGCGCTGTTCGACGCGGTCGACGGAATTCTCCTTGTGCTTCCCGCCGTCGCCGGCACGCTGGACGAGTTGACGTTCGATACCGCGCGAATGGCGGCGGCAATATCGAGCACGATGATGGCGACGGATCTCGCGGATTACCTGGTAGGCAAGGGTATCACATTCCGCGAGGCACACGCGACCGTCGGCGCGATGGTGCGAAAGGCCGAGGAACTGGGCGTCGAGCTGCACGCGTTGCCACTCGGAACGTTCGAGGCCGCACACACCGCCTTCGGAAGCGACGTGCATGATGCACTTGCCGCGCGCGCATCAGTCGATCGCCGCGAGGTCGAGGGTGGGACCGGCCCTCGCGCGGTTCGCACACAGCTCGAGGCTGCCGTGTCGACGCTGGCACAGGGCGGGGAAGTGCCGCGCGGGAACGAGCTCGATCTTCGGGCCGACTGAGCGGACTGCCTAACGCATAAGAAGGGAGGGGAGATGCCGAAGCCCCCTCGCGACGAATTCGTCGCGAGGGGGCTTCGTGTTCCTGGACCCGTCGAACCGATTAGAAGAGAATTCCGAATGTCAGCGGAATCATTTGGGCCGAGTTTGGATCGGAGAAGACGTTGTGGAAACGTATCTCCGCGAACGTCGACAACCCGCTCAGCGCGAACCGCGCACCGACGCCAACGTTGACACCAATGTCATTGCTGGACTCCGCCCCCGATTCGTCCGCTTTGATGTTGTACCAACCAGCTCCGCCGATGATGTAGGGGGTCACCGATGTGCCCCCCGGAAACGCGTACACCAGATTGCCGTTTATCGTCCAAACATTGACGTCGGGACCGGAGCTCTTCCCGGACAGGTTGTTGTACATACCGTCGACACGAAACCCGATCGGCAGGCTCGCGGAGCCGGACACGGCGAGAGTTCCAAGGATATGAAATCCGGTCGACGTCGCGTCGCCGAGATCTCCGACTGGAAACGTGGCGCCCCCTGCGAAGCCGACTGACGTCCGCCGCTGGGCCTGCGCGTTATCTGATAAGGCGCCTATCGCTGCCAACACGAACGCACTGCTAACGACCATGCGTTTCATCATGAACTTTCTCCTCGTTATGGGCGAGATGATTCTCGAACGTGCTCAGAACAGGGCTTGTGAAAGGCAGCAGCCATGCCAGGAGACTATTCGGGCGGTCCGCGGATATGCGTTGATACGGTTGCGCGTTGGTCGACGAACCGACATAGTTTTATCCTCGAATTGGAGGAATATTGCCGGTCTACGATTTGGCGGCAGTTGCGCACGCCCTCGATTTTGATCTCAAGCAGCTCGACAATCTCTTGTCGCGCAATGCATTGCCAGGAGTCGAGCGGAGAAGAAGGGGCATCGCGCGCCGGCTCACACCGGATGTCGCTGTTGTGATTTGCCTCGCGAGAGAGCTTTCGGAAGCCCTGGGAGTGTCAGTCGGAACTCTGCTCTCCGTTGCGAATTCGATCGAGCGGGCAGCGACCGACGAGGTACGGCTGGGGCAATATCTTACGCTGCAAATCGACCGTGCTGCTCTCCGAATGTCGACGTTGGCGCGACTCGATGCCGCCGTTGAGGTTATCGGAACTCGGCGTCGGGGACGACCGCGAGTGAGAGAACGTTCCGCCGATAGAGCCACCTAAGAAGGCGGAGAAAGCAGAAACGGGCGCCCGCGGGGCGCCCGTTCTACTTTCTCGGCCTACACTAGACTCTAGCGAGCGCCGGCCTTACTGACGTTTTCGGCCGCTGGCCCCTTCGGCCCCTGGACGATGTCGAACTCGACGGCGTCGCCCTCGGCAAGCGTCTTGAATCCGCTGCCTTGAATCGCGCTGTAATGGACGAAGCAATCCTTCGTGCCATTGTCAGGGGTGATGAAACCAAAGCCCTTCGCGTCGTTGAACCACTTTACTTTGCCGGTCGTACGCATTCCTCACTCCGGGAAGAAAATTGTCGAGGGAGCGGAACGCGCCGAGCCCTGACAGTAGTGATACGGCGCGGGACCGCTCAGACCCCCCACGCTAGGTCTCGCTCTCGGCCGAGGCTATCGGTAGAGCGGCAGCATAATAAGACAGCTACCCCGGCGGAACAATATGGCCCAGTTCGGCCGGAGTGGGTTTTCGCAAAGATTTGAAAGGACTTAGGTCGGGTTACTGACCTAAAACCTTTATCCCTTTGACGAAGTAGTCGGTCTCTCCGAAACACGACGTCGGGAGCCCCTTATGCTGCGTGTACGACACCGCGACCCGTTGTCCCTGAGCCTTGCTGGTCAACGCCGCAATGCTGTCATCGCGAACCGTGAACTCGAAGGTGCCAGCGAGCTGCCCGGGCAGGTTCACCATGGAGATCTCGCCCTCGTACGTCTTACACAGCCATCCCTTTCTCGAAAACTTGTTGAGGTAGCCCACACGCTCGCCCGATGAGTAGGAGTATCCGAGAGCGATGGCCGTCCAAAGGGTGATCCCGACGACGGGGATCAAAACGATCGCCGCAACCAGCAGCTTACCCCAGTGGCGGCGCCTGAAGCTCTTCTTGGGCGGGTCGGAACGCAGGGCTTCGACGTCGTCGGTGTTGTATCCGCGTCCCGGATAGTGTTCGTCCTGAGTCATAGGAGCCGGCCCCTCAGGCCGGGTAGTTTTCGGCAAACCATGCGAGGGGAGACTGCGTGGCGTTCGGAGATCGCAGGCATACGGTAACAGCGTCGGTTGGCGGCGTGCAAATAGGGTCTAAGTACCCTGTGGTCGTGCAATCGATGACGAACACGGATACGGCCGATGCGGTGGCAACCGCCGATCAGGTCGCCGAGCTGGCGAGCGCCGGGTCCCAGCTCGTGCGCGTCACCGTCAATAACGAGGCGGCGGCGGCGGCGGTTCCGGAAATCGTTCGCCGTCTCGACGGCCGCGGTGTCACCGTGCCAATCGTTGGCGATTTTCACTACAACGGGCACCTGCTGCTCACGAAGTTCCCGGAATGCGCACGCGCATTGGCCAAGTACCGGATCAACCCCGGCAACGTCGGTAGTAAGCGCCGAGATGAGAACTTCCGCTCCATCGTGAGTGTCGCGCTCGAGCACGACAAGCC
>JAJKIV010000487.1 GCA_021154285.1 Gemmatimonas sp.
ACACGCCGAGCATGTACAATCCGAACACGATGATCAGCACGCCTCCGATGCGGCTGATCCAGTCGCGTTGAGAATGCAGCAAGGCGCCGAGCGTGGTCGCCGTGGCCCCGAGCGCGAGGAAGATCAGCGTGAAGCCGAGCACGAACAGGAGCGAGTGAATCAGCGCTGCACGTCTCGATTTCTGAACATCCTCGAGGCTCAGTCCCGTGATGAACGTCACATAGCTTGGAATGAGCGGGAGAACGCAGGGTGACAGAAAGCTCAGCAACCCGGCGCTGAACGCGATCACGATGCCCAACGACGTGCCTTCCATGTCTTCTCCACTCGGGGAGCGCCGTTCTCGCCCGAGAGCTGGGCGATTCCTGCGCTGGTACTACGCCGTAAAGTATCGCCCATTCCGCCGCGAGCGACGCCCCCATGATGGGAGGCGCGGGCTAATCGCGCTACAGATCGATGCGCTCGCCTACGCGGACCTTCGACGCGCGATGGAGCTGGGCTTCACCCCAACGCTTTCCCGGCTCGTGAACGAGGACGGGTTCACGCTCCGTCGATGGTTCTGCGGCCTGCCCTCGGCGACGCCCTACTGCCAGGCGGGGATCTTTCACGGTGAGAACGGCGGAATTCCCGCGTTCCGCTTTTACGACAAGGCCGCAGGCCGAGTGGTCACGTGCAATGCGCCCGAAGGCGTGCAGTACATTCGGGACCGGATTCGCGCGCCGGGCGCGCTCGCGGACGGGTCGAGCTACGTGAACCTCCTCGATGGCGACGCGTCGACCGTCGCGTTCACGGTCGCGACGCGCGAGCGGATGTCGGTGTATCGCCGGCTCGGCGGAACGCGAATGGCGCTGCTCATTCTGCTGCACCCGCTGCGTGTGCTGCGCATGTTGTTTCAGGGTGTCGGAGAGTGGCTGCGCGAGGAGTGGGAGCGCGCGCGCGGCGAGTGGATGGGTCGCGTGACGCATGCGGAGGGCATCTTCCCGTTCCTCCGCATCTTCACGAACGTCGTCGTACGCGAGCTCCAGACGATCGCCATCCTGCTCGACGTGTATCTCGGCGTGCCGGTCATCTACAGCACGTTCATGCAGTACGACGAGCTCGCACATCATTTCGGGTCCACGAGCCGGTTCGCCCTGGCGGACTTGCGCCGGACGGATGCTCGCATTCGCGAGATTCAACGTATGGCGCAGGCGGCCGGCGGTCGCGGCTACGATCTGGTCGTCCTGAGCGATCATGGCATGACGCCGTCGGTGAGCTACCGCGTGCGATTCCGCGAATCGCTCGGCACGACGGTCCAGCGGATTCTCGATGGCGATGCATTCAGGACGGGCGAGCTGCCCATCCAGTCGCTCGCGAGCTTCGCGCAGACGAGCGAGTACGCGCCCGTCGGCCCGCGTGTGGTCGACTCCGTGGCGGATGTCACGCAATCCCGGTCGATCAAACGGTCGCTACGCCGGCTCGGGCAATGGGTCCGCTCGCGTTATGGCATTCGCGAGCTCGTGCTGCCCGAGAAGTACCGCGTGAGCGCGACGCATGGCGTGGTGGTGACCTACAGCTCGTGCCTCGCGCTCGTGTACTTCGCCGAAGACGACGCTCGCCTCACGCTCGAAGACATCGCGCAGACCGCACGGCGTGCGTCGCTCTACGATGCACTGCGCGAGCATCCGGGCATCGGACTCCTGGCGGCGCTGGACTCGCTCGGTGTGCACGTGCAGAGTCGAACCGGACGGGCGCGGATCGTCGATGGCACGGTGGAGGTGCTGGAGGGAGCGAACCCGCTCGAGCCGTACGGCGCGGACCCGTTGACGGTCCGGGCGGTCGAGGCACTCGTCAGGCAGCCCAATGCGGGCGACATCGTGCTGTTTGGTGCGTACGACGGCTACGAGATCGTGTCGTTCGACGACCAGATCGGCGCGCACGGGTCGGCGGGCGGCGACCAGGTGTGGCCCTTTCTGATCGCGCCCGATGCGTTAGGCGTTGCGAACGAGCAGATCGACAACGCGCGGGACATTCACCGCGTGATCATGACGCGGTACTCAAGTTCAAATCCGGCGGACTAGCGTTCCAGCTGCGCGAGTGGCGCGTCGAGCGCTTCGCGGAACGCCTCAGTCGTCAGGCGATCCGGCTCGGCTCCCTCCCCCGATCGACGCTGAACGCCCCGCACCACCGCCTCGACGGCGTCGAGTGGCGCGTCCGCCTCGGCTACCACGTCCACTTCCCACTTGCCGCGATCGACGCCCTTGAGCGTGAGCCTGTACCGCGCGGTGTGAATGGTGAACCGCGAGAGCGGCGCCTCGACAGGTTCGCGCTCATTCTCTGCGTCGGCGGCCCCAGGCTCGACGTCGGTCGCGTCAGGCTCGGCGACGTCAAGCTCGACGGCCTCCTCGTCGGCCACATCGATATCCCCAACTTCGATTTCGGCAATGTGGACGTCTACAACGTCGACCACCGCAGCCGCCTGTGGTTCATCCGCATCGTGGCGCGCCTGCTGGGCCGACACCACCTCCGCCGTCCCGTTGGCCGCGACCGTCATCCGGTCGGTCTCGGGCACACGCTTCCTGGGATCTTCGGCCACCACCGCGACCCCGGTCTCGACACCGCCCTGGCGGATTGGCGGAAAGAGATGAACCTCGACGACCTGCTCCGACGGCACTCGCTCCGCGATCGCTCGGAGAAACCGCTGCTGAGTCTCGGTCATCGCGCGACGGCCGCCGGGCGCGCGGACGCCGGCACGGCGCTCCGCCCATCGAGCTCGCGTTCGACGAAAAGCCGCAGAATGTGCATGAAGTCCTGAGCGTTGGTGACGACGCCGAATGCCTGGTGCGTTCCACGATCTTTCAACTTGCTCACGACGAATTCGGCGGAGTCGACGCAGATCGTCGGCATCTCGCGCAGCGTCCCATCGGGTTCCGTGACGAACGCCGGCAGCATGTTACCGGTCGCGATGGCGTGCAGCGCGGTCGCGATCATGACCGCCATGGTCGCCTTCGTCGTATGCGCCTTCATCGCGTCCTGCGCGACGGCGGTGTCGGTGTACACACCCGGCAACGGGCCGTCATCGCGGATCGACCCGCACAGCACGTAGGGGACCCTCTTCTGCACGCACGCGTGCATGATCCCATCCGTGATCACCCCGTTCTCGACCGCGCCTTCGATCGAGCCGGCGGCGCGCACCTTGTTGATCGCGCGCATGTGCAGTCCGTGCCCGCCAACCGTCGACTCTCCGCTTCCGGTCATCCCCAGCGTCGTGCCGAAGATCGAGGCCTCGATATCGTGGACCGCTACCGCGTTGCCCGCGAGCAGCGCGCTCACGAAACCATTTCTGATGAACCACACCATGTCGGCGCGCGCGCGCGAATGGACGAGTGCCGGACCCGTCACCCAGACGACGTAGCCACCGCGGTCACGCTGCTCGATCAGGAGTTGCGCGAGGTGCACGTAGTCGACCGGCTTCTCGCGCGACACCTCGCTCGCCATGAACTTGAACTCACCGTCGCTGTGGCTCCCGGCGGCTTCGGTGTGAACGAAGATGCCCTCGCTGCCATCCTCTTTCTTGCCCACGGCGATGAGATCGCCGGCGCGCACCCGGCGCATCTCCCTGACCCAGAGCTCGCCCGACTTGTCGATGACGAGTGCGGAGTCCATGCGCGGCTCGCGCGGAAGACGCCACGCGCCGGCAATTCGGACGTATGTTGGAAGGTTCGTCGTGGAGAAGAAATCTTCGGGCAGCACGCCGTCGGCTGGGGCCGGAACGAAGCGCGCGTCCGGCGCGCCCGTGAAACGCGGCGCGCTGAAGTCGGGATGAGGAATGGCAGTCACGGGGCGAAAGATGCCTGGGTGATGCGTGGGCGGCCAACCCCCTTTTTCGCCAACGTGTCAGGCATCGCGGGCGTTTACTCTAGGTCGACTTGGAGGATACCCATGCACACCGTTGGATGTCGCATTACGATCGCCGCGTGCTGTCTGGCCGTGATGGCGGCCGGGAACGCTGGTGCTCAACCCCGCCAACAGCGAGACACCGTTCTGGCCGCACGGCGTGACTCGCTGGAGCGTGAGCTCGAGAAGGTCGCGGTGATCGACCGGAAGTTGATGGTGCCGATGCGAGACGGCGCCAAAATGCAGTTCGATGTGTATCGCCCCAAGAACTCGAGCGGCCCGGTGCCGGCAATCTTCGTCCGGACACCGTACAACATGAACTACTGGGACGTGAGCCTCGGCGCCCCGGCTGACATGACGGCGCAGCTCGACGCGGTGAAGCGCGGCTATGCCTACGTTGGCGCGAACGAGCGCGGCCATTTCTTCTCCGAGGGCAACTACGACATCCTCGGCCCGCCGCTCACGGACGGCACGGATGAGATCCAGTGGATCTCCTCACAATCGTGGTCCAACGGGAAGGTCGGGCTGATCGGCTGCTCCTCCACGGCCGAGTGGCAGATGGCCGTCGCAGCACAGTCACCAAAGGGGCTCGCCACCATCATTCCCCAGGGCTTTGGCGCTGGCGTTGGCCGCGTGAAGCCGTACTACGAGCAGGGCAACTGGTACCGTGGTGGCGCGGTGCAGATGCTGTTCATCGACTGGCTCGCCGGCGAACAGAACCAGGTGCGTCCAATGCTCCCGGCGAACATGACACAGGAGCAGCTCGTCCAGGCAGCGAAGTCGTATGACCTCGGCGAGCGCTCGCCGCCGGTGGACTGGGCGAAGGCGTTCTGGCACCTGCCGATGAAGGACCTCATCAAGGCCACCGGCGGACCGAATGGCATCTTCGCCGACTCGATGCCCGTCGCCACGGGTGGCCGGATGATCCAGCGCGCGCCTAACGACCCAGCGTGGTACCGGGGCGGCCTGTTCCACGACGACATGAAGATCAACGTGCCGGGACTGTGGTTCATGTCGTGGTACGACGTGTCGGTGGGACCGAACCTCGCGACGTACAACTACGTTCGCCAAACGGCCGATCCCGCGATCGCGAATCAGCAGTACGCGGTCATTGCACCGACGCTCCACTGCTCCTACAAGCGGGCGACGGAGAACACGATCGTTGGCGAGCGCAGCGTCGGCGATGCGCGGCTGGATTACGACGCGCTCACCTACGGGTGGTTCGACTTCTTCCTCAAGGGAGAGAAGAACGGCCTGCTCGATACGCTGCCGAAGATCCGCTACTACACGATGGGCATGAACAAGTGGCAGACCACAGACACGTGGCCGCCACGAAACTCGGAGGGGATGACGTTCTACCTCTCGAGCGATGGTGGCGCCAACACGCGGAACGGTAATGGCACGCTGTCCCTCAAGCCGCCGACGAGTGACAAGCCCGACTCGTTCTCGTACGATCCGATGAAGCCGGTCATGTCGCACGGTGGAAACGTGTGCTGCCAGGCGAACGCGCTCTCGGGTGGCGCGCTCGATCAGTCGGAGATGGAGCTGAGGCCAGACATCCTCGTGTACACGACGGAACCGTTCAAGGAAGGCACGGAGCTGAGCGGTCCCATCGAGGCGACGATCTTTCTGTCATCGGACCGGAAGGACACGGATGTGACCGTGAAGATCATCGACGTCGGTCCGGACGGGAAAGCGTACAATCTGGATGAGACGATCCAGCGCGTTAGGTATCGCGAGGGCTACGACAAGCCACCGCAGTTCATGGAGGCAGGGAAGGTGTACAAGGTGGCCCTGCAGCCGATGACGACGAGCAACTACTTCGCGGCGGGGCATCGGATCCGGATCGAGGTGTCGAGCTCGAACTTCCCGCGCTTCGATCGCAACATGAACACCGGCGGAAACAACTTCGACGAGACGACCGGCGTGGTCGCGAAGAACACTATCCATCACTCGAAGCAGTATCCGTCGTCCATCAAAGTCACGGTGGTGAAGAAGAACCCGGCGGCGGACAACTGATTTATAGACGGACCTGAAACTAGAGCAAGCTGACCGGATCGCGATCGAGCGCGATCCGGAGCTGGCTCTTGTCCTTGGGGACGTCGAGCCGTTCGACGAGAAAGCGGCACGCCCGCGTGAGCAGAGCGGGATTGGTGCTCTTCAAAAGCAGATGCCACCGCCAGCGAGCTTTCACGCGCTCGATCGGACACGGTGCCGGACCGATCACCGAAATCTGATCGCCATAGGATGCGACAGCCCGTCGCAGCCGCTCGGATGCTCGCGCCGCCAGACCCTGCGTCTCGTTCTCTCGGAGGCCGGAGAACACCACGTTCGCGAGGCGCGTCACCGGCGGATAGACCGGCTCACGGCGCCCCTCCATCTCCTCCGTCACGAACCTCGTGTAGTCGTGCGCGACCGCGCACTGCACCGCGTGATGGTTCGGAACACGGGTCTGAATGAGCACGCGACCGCCCTTCGGTCCGCGCCCCGCTCGCCCGGCCACCTGGCTGAGAAGCTGAAAGCAGCGCTCCGACGAGCGGAAATCCGGCAGGTTGATGCCGACGTCCGCGTCGATCACGCCGACGAGCGTGACATTCGGGAAGTCGAGCCCCTTCGCGATCATCTGCGTGCCTAACAAGATGTCGACCTCACCGCGCCCCACACGGTCGAGAATATCGGCGTGCGCCCACTTCGCGGTCGTCGTATCCACGTCCATCCGCGCCACGCGCGCCGACGGATAGCGCTCCGTGAGCAGACGCTCCACCTGCTGCGTCCCCAGTCCGCGCCGACGCAGCGTGTCGCCTGCGCAACGTCGGCAGCGCGTCGACGGCTCCTCCTTGTACAGGCAGTAGTGGCAAACGAGCCGCTCGGGCGTGCGGTGGTACGTGAGTGAGATCGTGCAATTCGGGCACGTCGTCACATCGCCGCACTGGTTGCACTGCACGAACGACGCATACCCGCGCCGGTTGAGCAGCAGGATGCTCTGCTCGGAGCGCGTGAGCCGATCGGCTAGCGCGGTGGCGAGAGGGTCGCTCACCACCAGCGTGAACGGATCCGGCGGCGCCTGCGACTCGCGCCTCGGCGCCCGCCGCATGTTGACGATCTCGACCCCAGGCAGCTGCCCGCCGCCCACGCGCTCCGGTAACGACAGCCGACGGTATTTGCCCGCGGCTGCGTTCGTCCAGCTCTCGAGGCTCGGCGTCGCACTGCCTAACACGACGACCGCACCCTCGTTCCGCGCGCGAACGATCGCCACCTCGCGCGCATGGTACCGCGGCGCCTCAGCCTGCTTGTAACTCGACTCGTGCTCCTCGTCCACGATGATGGCGCCGAGGTTCGAGAGCGGGGCGAAGATGGCGGACCGCGCGCCGACGGCAATGCGCTTCTCACCGCGACGCAGCGCCAGCCACGCGTCGTATCGCTCGCCGTCACTGAGCGCCGAGTGCAGTACGGCGATCGCGTCGCCGAACACCTGTCGAAACCGGTCGACCGTCTGCGGCGTGAGCGCGATCTCGGGCACGAGCACGATGGCGGTTTGGCCTCGCTCGCGCACGACACGCTCCAGGAGCTCGATGTAGACGAGCGTCTTGCCGCTCCCCGTGATGCCATGCAGCAGGAACACTTCGCCCGGCGACCCGGTCGTCAGGGCATCGATCACGCCCTGCTGGTCGGAGGTGGGATGGTGGCGCCGGCCCGCAATCGGCGGCCGCGACGCGAACGGATCGCGCGCGACGACTTCGTCCTCCACGCGCACCAGGTTGCGTGCGACCAACCCCTTGAGGACCGACGGGGAGAAGCTGAGCTGCTCGAGCAGGTGCTCGACGGCCGAGCGGCCACCTAACGATTCGAGAAGCTCGAACAGCGCGCGCTGCTGCTTCGTCCGCGCGAAGATGCGGTCACGATGCATGAGCGACGAGAGCTCGTTCGCGATGACGGCGACCCGGCGCGTCTTCTGCGACGGAGTTGGGACGGCGGCACCGGTCAACGCCGCCGGCAGCGCACACCGCAGGACCACGCCGAGCGGAGCGACGTAGTATGACGCCATCCACCGACAGAGCTCGAGCATGGAAGCATCGATCGCCGGTTCGGCGTCAGGCACTTCGAGGATCGGCTTGTAGTCGCGCGTCGTATCGGTCGGCTCCGTGAAGCCGACGCAGATGCCGATCTCCTTCCGATTGCGGAACGGCACGACCACGCGCGTGCCCGGCACGACCGCATTCGCCAGACCGTCGGCGACTCGGTACGAGAACGTGGTGAACAGCGGGAGTGGAAGCGCGACCTCCGCCAGCACGTTACCCGCCGTTCGAGAATCTCCCATCCCGAAGTGTAACGCCCAGGCCAGGGGTGTCCGGCAGGGCAATCGCGCCGTTGGCGATGGACGCGCCGTCGAACGGATCGTCCGCGAGCAGCGCGGCGCCGTCGAGGTCCGCGTAATCGAGCAGCGGCGCCAGGTGCGCCGCCGCGGAGATACCAAGACTCGTTTCGACCATGCAGCCGGCCATCACGGACATGTCATGCGCGCGCGCGGCCGCAACGATGCGCATCGCTTCGCGCAGTCCCCCGCACTTCGCGAGCTTGAGATTCACGCCGTCCACCGCCCCGGCCAATCGTGGCACGTCCGACGCCACGATGCACGACTCGTCGGCAATGATCGGCAACGGCGACCGCTCACGTACGAAGCGAAGTCCCTCCACGTCGTGCGCGGCAACCGGCTGCTCGACGATCTCGACGTCGTAGTCGAGCAGGATGTCGATCATGTGGAGTGCATGCTTCGGCGTCCACGCGGCGTTCGCGTCGACGCGCAGGATCTTCTCCGGCGCCGCCGCGCGCACGCCCGCGATCGTGTCGGCGTCGCGTGGGCCACCGAGCTTCACCTTGAGCACCGGGTACGGCGCCGCATCGTCGAGGGCGCGGCGGAGTGCGTGGTCGTCGGCGGTGATCGGGATCGTGAAGCTCGACGGCGGGGCGTCCGCCGGGTCGAGGCCAAGCATGCGATAGAGCGGCACGCCAAGGCGTTTGGCGGCCAGGTCGTGAAGCGCGGCGCTCACGGCGGATTTCGCGGACGCGTTGAAGCGGATCGTCTTGTTCATCTCTCGCTCCACCGCTTCGAGCGACCACCCGTTCGCGCGCTCGACGACACCGGTCAGCGCGTCGAGCGCCGCGAGCACGGTATCAGTCGTTTCTCCATAGAATCGACTCGGCGCAGCTTCTCCCCAGCCTTCGGCGCCGTCGTGGTCGATGATGCGAACCCAGACGCGACGCCATTCGCTCGCGCCGCCCCGCGCGATCACGAACGGCGTTCGCGTGTGTACCGCGATGATCTCGTGCTCGAGCTTCATGTCGCTTCGGCGCGGCCGTTCACGCTGGCGTCGCTGCGCCGCCACCTCGCCGCGCGAACCAGGCAGATCGCAGCGCGTCGGACGGCCCGGTCGACATGAGATATCCGAGCAGTGCATCGGCCAGCGCCGACCCGGTCTGGTAGCGAGCGTCGGCCGGCTTCGCGAGACACCGCATGATGAGCGCTGACAGTTCCGCGGGGACGCGCGAGTCCACCGCGTCCGGGGCCGCCGCCGTCTCGTGGACGTGCTTGTACCCTACCGAGTACGAGTCGGCCCCGTCGAACGGTGGAAAGCCGAGGAGCATCTCGTAGAGCATGACGCCGACGGCGTAGATGTCGCTCCGGCCGTCGACCATCTTCCCCATCGCCTGTTCGGGCGACATGTAATGCGGCGTCCCCATGGCACGCCCGGTACCCGTTAGGCGGCCGTGGAACCGAGCCGTCGCGATGCCGAAGTCGGTGATCAGCGCGTGGCCGTCTTCGTCGAACAGCACGTTGTCCGGCTTGACGTCGCGATGCACGACGCCGCGGCGATGCGCGTAGTCGAGCGCGGTCGCGATCTGGGCACACACCGCCGCCGCCGGGCCGGCGGCGACCGTCCGCTCCTTCACGAGCACGTCCGCCAACGACCCGCCCGCCAGATACGGCATCACGATGAAGACGGCTTCCGCCGCCTCGGCGTAGTCGATGATCGTGCAGATGTGCGGATGAACGAGCTGGCTCGCCGCCTCGGCTTCGCGGCGGAATCGCTCGCGCATCTCCGCGTCGCGCGCGAGGTGGGCGTGCAGTACCTTGATCACGAGCGGTCGCTCGAGCAGCTGGTGCTCGGCGTAATAGACGTTCGCCATGCCGCCGCTGCCCAGCCGACGGATCACGCGATACCGGCTTCCCGTTAGGCGGCGGAGGGCGGACAGCTCTTCGTCGGGGCGCTCGCGCGGGACATCGCTGAGCTCCGGCAGCTCCGCGTTACAGCGCATGCACCGGACGGCGCGCGCTCGGTTCCAGGTTCCGCAGTCAGGACAGAACACGCGTCACGCTCCGAACTGCATTCGCACGAAATCATACGGCGGCCACGGGCCCGTACACTCGACGTGCATCTCGCGGAGCCGCTTCTGCTCCTCGCGGACGATGTCGTTGAACACGTCCCACCGCTCGCGCTCGATCAGGAACGACGCGCGCGCCGCGGGCCCGACTTCGGTCGCGTGGTTGCTGATCACGACCGACGCCACCGCATGGCGCCGCAGCAGCCGAAAACTCTCGTCCGCCGCATTGTCGAGCAGGTCGGCGTCGATGGACATGGCGGTCGTGTTCTCGGGCTCATCGCCGTAAGAAACCACGACGCGCGCCATCGCCCGATCGGCCACGAACGTGACCGCTTCCAGCAACGTGAAGTAGTGGAGCTCCAACCAGCGCATCAGCGAATCACGTGAGCGGAAAATGGACCCGAACGGCGCCGGCACGATCGTCTGGCGTGCGAACGCGCCTTCGACAACTCGCCGATACTCGGCGACGTGGGTCGGGGTGGCGGCGGGGGCGGCGTATGATGCATCGGCGACCAGCGCGCCGACGTCACGGAACGAGAGGACGGTCACGCCGCGCACGGGCGACGTCGCACCCGAGACGTCGAGCGAGATGATCCCATACAGCTCGAGCGCGCGCTGGGGCGCTGACGGCACGTCAGCTCTCCTGTCTGGCGTGAGGCCACTTCACTGCCTTCAACAGCTGGAATCCGAGCACGCGCTCGCGCGTGAGCTCCTTGAGTAACGCGCGCTCTCGTGCGACCGCGCCCCGCGCGGCCTTCCATCCGAGCTGGCGCCACGCGCGTCCAGCGATCTGCACCTTCTGCTGCCACGTCAGCCCCGGTTCGTCGTCCGACTCGGCGGCTGCCTTCGCACCCGCCTCGGTCCAGTCCTGTACCTGTATTTCCACGAGACCCGCCTCACGCATCATTTGCTTCCACTCGATCAGCAGGTGAGGGCGAAGCCCCAGCCGCTCGATGAGCATCTCGCGAGCGGACTCGCTCAGCTCCGAGCTCCACGTCAACTGCAACAGGACGACTGGGCACAATGGCTTGGTCACACGCGCCAGCTCGGCGACCGCGCGCGCCGCGTCGGCGGCGGACGATAGGAGGGGCTCGGCCAACGCCGCGTCGAACACGTTGCTCTCGTGGGGCAGGTCGTCGAGCGCCGCTTGTTGGTACGAGAGCGGCAGGGGGGACTTCAGCTCGCGAGCGCGCGCCTCGGCTCGCTCGATCCGCTCTTCACTGGGATCCACGCCGGTGATCGAAGCGCCGGTCTTGGCGGCCAACCATTCGCTCGTTTCGCCTTCGCCGGCGCCGGATACGATGATCTCTTTGCCCGGCTGCGCCTCGACGAGCTCCGAGACCTCCCGATAGAGCTCTTCGCCGGTAGCGCGCCATCGCCCAAGGACCATCGTCTGGACGAGCCGCAGTACGGCAGGGACCGGCGGCACGCGCGGCGGGGCTGACATGGCGGGGAAAGTATACGCGAGGGACCGGGGGACGGGGAACAGCCGGTAACACCCGGGAAGCGGGAGACGGAACGACAGCTGGCAGCTGGCTGCTCCTGCTAGCTGCTGGCTGACGCTGGCTGTTGGAGATGACCCTCCCGGGGGTCTCAAGTCTCCCGCTTCCCGCTTCCCTGCATGTCGCTACAGCAATGCCCGCATATGCCCCACCGACGCAGCCGCCATCCGCTCCGGGGCGTAACCTCCCTCGAGCGAGCTCACGACCCGACCCGCGCACCAGGCCTCCGCCCGCGCGACGAGGTCACGGGTCATCGCAACAAAATCCTCGATCTCGAGCGTGAAGCCACCAAGCGGATCCCCCGCAAGTGAATCGAAGCCCGCCGAGATAAGAATGATCTCAGGAATCCACCCGTCGGTCGCGGCGTCGATCGCGCGTGTCCAGGCTTCCACGTAGCGCGCTCGCGGCTGCGCCGCCGGCATCGGCACGTTCCAGACGGTTCGGTGAGGACCGCGATCCTCAGCAGCCCCAGTGCCCGGATACCAAGGCCACTGGTGCATGGACACGAACCTGATGTCCGCCTCACGCTCGACCAGCGCCTGCGTGCCGTTCCCGTGGTGAACGTCCCAGTCGACAATCAGCACGCGCGCGATGCCATGCCGCCGGCGTGCATAATGCGCCGCCAATGCGACGTTGCCGAAAAGACAAAACCCCATGCCGCGCGCTGCCAGCGCGTGATGGCCCGGTGGGCGAACCGCGCTGAAGCTCCGCACCGCGCGACCATCCAGCGCCATGTCCACCGCGTCGAGAACACAGCCGGCGGCCGCCGTCGCCGCGCCCCAGCTGCCCTCACTGATGACGGTGTCGGAATCGAGTCTACCGCCGCCTGCCGCAGCGATCCCCTCCACTCTCGTTATGTACGCACGGTCGTGCGTGATCGCCAACTCGTTCGGCGTCGCGTGTCTGCCCTCGAGATGCAGGAGTGCGTGAAACAGGTCGGGATCCTCGCGCAGCGCGCGCGGGATGGCTCTCAGCCGACCGACGTGCTCCGGGTGACCCCACCCGGTATCGTGGCGCCCACAGTCGGAATGCGAGATGTACGCGACGGTCATCGGGCACCTCGGAGTCGTCGCGACGTCCACTCGGCTAGGAGGGACGCCGCGATGAGAATGAACAGC
>JAJKIV010000488.1 GCA_021154285.1 Gemmatimonas sp.
AGATGGAAGGGATCAAAAAGATCTTTTACACCGATGAGGTCGAGACGCACGCGCTCTCGGACATTCATCTGGAGATTCGGCCTGGCGAGTACATCGCGATCGCGGGCCCGTCCGGCTGCGGCAAGACGACGCTGCTTTCGATTCTGGGTTTACTGGACACTCCAACAGACGGCAGCTACGTGTTGTCCGGTGAGCCCGTCGCGAAGCTGTCGGCGGCCGACCGCGCGCGCATTCGCAACCGGCAGATCGGGTTCATTTTCCAGGCGTTCAACCTGATCGGCGATCTGACGGTCTACGAAAACGTCGAGCTGCCGCTCACGTATCGCGGGATGTCGTCGTCGGAGCGGAAGACGCGGGTGCAGAACGCGCTCGAGCGCGTTGGCATGTCGCACCGCATGAAGCACTATCCGTCACAGCTTTCCGGCGGTCAGCAGCAGCGCGTGGCCGTTGCGCGCGCGGTGGCTGGTGACCCGGTGATCCTCCTGGCCGACGAGCCGACGGGAAACCTCGACTCGACGAACGGCGAGGCCGTGATGGAGCTCCTGCGTGAGCTGCACCGCGGCGGCGCGACGATCTGCATGGTGACGCACGATCCGCGTTATGCGCGTCACGCCGACCGTTCGATCCACCTCTTCGACGGCCGGGTGGTGGAAGAAACGACGCCGGGCATGGAAGCGACCGACTGATCATGGAGCGGGACTCGATGCTCGACACCCGGTCCCACCGGGGTCGCGGACTCGGGTCCCGCATTACGACGCTGTTGGCTGCCACAGCCCTGTGGGCGGCGGTGCCTAACGTCGGCCGGGCGCAGAACGGCGATTCGAGCGGCGTCCGCCTGTTCGAGGCCGGGAAGTTCAAGGAAGCAAAGACGGTCTTCGAGCCTGCGTTCCGGTCGAACGCGGCGGACGCGGCGGCGGCGTTTTATCTGGGCCGCATCGCGATGGAGGAGCGCCGCAACGATCGAGCGGCGCACTACTTCGAGTCGGCGACGAAGCTGGACCCGAAGAACTCCACCTACTTCCTGTGGTTAGGCAGGGCGTATGGCCGGGAGGCGCAGGACGCGAACATGCTGCGTCAGCCCGGCCTCGCGAAGAAAGCCAGGAGCGCGTGGGAGCGCGCGATCGAGCTCGACGCCGATAACCTCGACGCGCGAAGCGACCTGATTCAGTACTACGTGCAGGCGCCTGGCTTCCTGGGCGGCAGCTCGGCGAAGGCGCTGGAGCAGGCCGAAGAGATTCGCAAACGGAACGCACTCCGGGGATATCTCGAGCTCGGCGGTCTGTACGAACGGGACAAGAAGTTCGCCGAAGCGGAGCAAGCATACCTCGGCGCAGCGAAAGAGAAGTCGGATCGACAGGTTGGAGAGTACCGACTCGGTGTGTTCTACCAGAACACTGGAGCGTACGACAAAGCCTTCGATCTGTTCGAGTCGATGATCGCGGCGAATCCGGCGGAAGTCGGAGCGCTGTTTCAGATTGGGAAAACGGGCGCCCTGTCGGGGCAGCGATTGGAGCGCTCGGAGGAAGCACTGTTGGCGTACCTGCAGACGACGCCGGGCCGTAACGACCCGTCGCTGGCGGCCGCACACTGGAGGCTCGGCATGGTCCACGAGTGGCGACGGGACCGGGAGCGAGCGAAGGCCGAGTACGAGATCGCGCTGCGACTCGACCCCACGTTCAAGCCGGCGACGGAGTCGCTGAAGAAGCTCACCTAACAAGTCGAAAGCACCAACGCTCGCGGGCGGCGCTGATAGGTGCCGCCTGTACCCGGGGTACATCGACTGCAGTCGTCAGCCATCAGCCATCAGCTCAAACGGCGAAGCCCGATTCCCGATGCTCGACGCGATACAACACGACCTCCGGTACGCGATCCGATCACTCCTGCGAGCGCCGGGATACACGATTGTCGCGATCCTCTGCCTCTCGCTCGGCATCGCGGCGAACGTGACGGTGTTCACGCCCGTGAACACACTGCTCCTCCGACCACTGCCCTTCACCGATCCGGATCGCGTCATGAGCGTCTACACCACCCTCGACCGCGATCGGCGCTTCGAGGGCAGCTGGTCCTACGCAGACTATCTCGACGTCGGGAACGCCGGCGGGACGTTCGCCAGCACGGGTCTCTATGACGACCGGCAGGTGAACATCGGCGGCCTCGACGAGCCGGAACGGGTGCAGGGCGCGCGGATGACGGCCTCGGTGTTTCCGACGCTCGGCATTCGCATCATACTCGGACGCGGCTTCCGCGCCGACGAAGATGAAGCCGGGAGAGTCGTGCTGCTGAGCCACGCGTTCTGGCAGCGAAAGTTCGCCGGCGACCGCACGGTCATCGGACGTCCGCTCACGGTCAACGGTCAGCCATACACGATCGTCGGCGTCGTCCAGGAGAAGATCAAGTTCCCGGAGCTCGCGGACGTGTGGCTGCCGCTCGAGCCCGGCGAGATGAAGGCCCATCGCGACTGGCGCAACTACAGCATGGTGGCGCGTCTGGCGCCTAACGCCACCGTGTCCCAAGCGCAGGCGCGCGTCGCGGCGATCATGCGCGACCTGCAGACCCGATTTGGCGACACCAACAAGGGCTGGACGGGCTGGCTGGAGCCGTTCCGTGAGAACGTCGCCCGCGACGTTCGGCCGATGATGCTCATCATGCTGGCCGCGGTCGCCTTCGTGCTCCTCATTGCGTGCGCGAACGTGGCGAACCTCATGCTCGCCCGCGCAACGAATCGGCAGCGAGAGATCGCCGTACGCCTCGCACTCGGCGCCAGTCGGCCGCGGATCATCCAGCAGCTGCTGACCGAAAGCGTCATCCTGGCCGTGGTGGGTGGTGGGCTCGGAGCCCTTCTCGGTGTATGGGGGGTCGACGCGATCATCAGGCTGCTGCCGCAGGAGATGCCGTTCTGGATGGTGTTCGACGTCGACCGCCGTGTATTGGCCGCCACGCTGGCCGTCTCGGTATTGACCGGCATCCTGTTTGGACTGGTGCCCGCCCTGCAGGCATCGTCACCGCGACTGGGCGAGACGCTGAAGGAGAACAGCCGCTCTTCCACAGGCGGCGTTCGCAGCGCACGACTTCGAAGCACGTTGGTCGTGACGGAGCTGGTGCTCTCGGTGGTGCTGCTCATCGGTGCCGCGCTGATGATTCAAAGCTTCATTCGCATGCGCACGGCACGTCTCGGGTTCGACCCGTCGCGCGTGCTCACGTTTCAGGTAGCGCCCGAAGGCAGTCGTTACGCCTCCGATTCGGCGCGGCTGCGCTTCTACGATGCGCTCACCGAGCGGGTCGGCTCGCTTGCGGGCGTGAGTGGAGTTGGCGCCATCGCGTGGCTCCCCATGCGCAACTGCTGCAGCTGGGCAAACTACCAACCCGAAGGCAAGACGTACGCGGTCGACGACCGGCCTAACGCGTTCTATAACGTGGTGACGCCGGGTTTCCTCGGCGCCTTCGGGATTCCGCTCGTGGCGGGACGTGACTTCGACCGGCGCGACACGAAGGCTGCGCCGAGCGTCGCGATCGTGTCGCGCATCTTCGCGGAGCGCGAGTGGCCCGGGCAAAATCCCGTCGGAAAGCGAGTGCGTCTCGACGCCAACGATACGACGTGGACTACCGTCGTGGGCGTCATCGGTGCCTTCGTTCAGGACCGCCGCATCAGCAATGCGCTGCGACCGCAGATCGTCGTTCCGCTCGCGCAGTCCGAGCGCCGGACGCTGTGGGTGGCCGTGCGCGCCACCGGCGACGCTGCCGCGCTCGCGCCGCTCGTCCGGGCCGAGATTCGCCGGATCGATCCGGATGTGCCGCTGGCGGAGGTGAAGGTCATGCCACGCGTGATCGCCGAACGGAACTTCGAGCCGCGCGTGTATGGCCTCATGTTCTCGATCTTCGCGGTATCCGCGCTGGTACTCGCCGTCATCGGGATCTACGGCGTCATGGCCTACTCGGTCGCCCAACGGACCCACGAGTTCGGGGTGCGCATCGCGCTTGGGGCTCAGCCGCGTGACGTACTGCTGCTCGTGCTCCGCGCTGGTGCACGGCTCGTGATTCTCGGGTTGATCATTGGCGTCCCGGTGGCGTTCGGGATGGGCCGCGGGCTGGGCGGCCTGCTGTACGGTGTGAAGCCGTCTGACCCGACAACGTTCATCGGCATTCCCCTGTTGTTAGGCGCCGTCGCGCTACTCGCCAGCATGGTCCCCGCGCGGCGAGCGACTCGCGTCGAACCTATCGTCGCGCTCCGCAACGACTGACCGCTTTCGGGAGCTTTGCGTATGGACACCATCCTCCGTGATCTACGATACGCGCTTCGCACGCTGGCCAGGCAACCCGGCTTCTCCATTGCCGTCGCGCTCACGCTGGCGTTAGGCATCGGCGCGAACACCGCCATCTTCAGCATCGTGAACGGCGTCCTGCTCCGGCACCTGCCCTACCCCAACGACGACCAGCTCATGACGGTCTGGACGCGAATGGGGAATGGGGAGCACGAAACGGCGTCGATGCCGGACTACCTCGACTGGAAGGCGCAGAACTCGTCGTTCTCGCAGATGACGGCGTACGCGAACTCGAACGACAATCTCGCCGCTCCGGGTGCTGACCCGGAGCGCGTGCCGAGCGCCCGCGTGATTGCCGATTACTTCACGACGCTCGGCGTGACACCGGCCGCGGGCCGGTGGTTCGTGCCTGACGAGTTCGTGTTCGGTTCGCACCGCGTGGTCGTGCTCTCGCATGCGCTCTGGGCGCGCCGTTTCGGCGCCAACCCGGCGATTGTCGGCCAGACAATCACGCTCAACGCGCGGCCGTACACCGTAGTCGGGGTGGCGCCGGAGTCTGCGCGACTCCCGGCGAGAGCGCAGCTCTGGGCTCCGTTCGCCGTCGACCCGAGCTCACCGCCGCCCAGTCGGCGCGGTGACTTCCTTTCGGTCGTCGCGCGGCTCAAGCCCGGCGTCTCACAGGCGCGTGCGCAAAGCGACATGGATGCGATTGGTCGCAGGCTCGCCACCGCGTATCCGGCGACGAACGCGCGTATCGGCGTGCTCATCATCTCGCTGCACGACCAACTCGTCGGTCAGATTCGTCCGGCGCTGCTCGTGTTCAGCGGCGCGGTCGCGCTCGTGCTGCTCATCGCGTGCGCCAACGTCGCGAATCTCCTGCTGGCGCGCGCAACCGCCCGCGAGCGCGAGATGGCCGTGCGTGCCGCACTTGGGGCGGGGCGTCGCCGACTCGTCAGGCAGATGCTGACCGAAAGTCTCGTGCTCGCCGTGGCTGGCGGGCTGCTTGGGTTGGCCCTGGCCTGGTGGGGCGTGCAGGGCCTCAAGGCCGCGGCGCCGCCCACGCTGCCGCGCCTCGATGAGGTCGGGCTCGACCCGGTTGCGCTCGCGTTCACGGCCCTCGCTGTCCTGGTGACCGGATTCCTGTTCGGCATTGCGCCAGCGCTCCGCGGCTCAGGCTATGCGCTGCATTCGACGCTCGTCGCCGGCGGACGCGCCGGTATCGGCGGTGGTAGTGGCGAGCGGCTGCGCGCGGTGCTCGTAGTCGCGCAGGTTGCGCTCGCGCTCGTGCTGCTCGTGGGATCGGGGCTGCTCGTCCGCACGTTCGACCGGCTTCAGCAGGTGGACCTGGGATTCGACTCCGGACACGTTCTGACTGCGCAGGTCGTTCTGCCGGGTGTGAAGTACGACAACGACGCTCGCATGCTGG